>CAYYXJ010000019.1:0-25206 GCA_964475455.1 uncultured Clostridiaceae bacterium
CGGTAAAGAATTGAATTGATAAAATAACAAAGATGCCATATAATCGAAATAAGGGGTTATTTATGGAAAAATACAACCTGGATATAAATATAGTTAAGAGTTTCTATGAAAATCAGGATTTTGGAGTCTGTATTTTCAATAGCAGGGATGAAATTATTTTTTGCAACAAAAAACTATGTCAAATAATAGGGTTGTCTGAAAAAGAAGTTTCCAAGATGAAATTCCATAAAATATTTAAAGACAAAGCTGACTTGGAAAAAATTCTTGAAGCCCTTGAGAATGAGGGTACTGTTTACGACTGCAGATTTGGACTGGATGAAGGTAAGAAGTCATCTTTCAATATCAGCTTTACTACCTATGACAGTAAATATTCAATGGCATGTTTTATGGATAATTCTGAAAATTCAAGGCTGAAAAGTGAATTGCTGATTGCCGAGAAAAGAATAACAATAGCACAAAAAGCAGCTGATATAGGTAGTTGGGAATATGATTACGAGACCGGATTGTTTACGGGATCTGAAAAATCAAATATTATATTTGGAGAACCAAACTTATTCCCGGGAATTTCCATAGATACAGTCTTTGAGTTTGTACAGGACAAGGAAAAAGCCAGAAAGGATTTTGAAGACTTTATCAATGGGTTAAAGCCATATGATTCTGTCTTTAAAATTATCTCAAAAGATAGCAAAGAGGAAAAGGTCATTTACTCAACCGGTAGTATATTCAAGGATAATTCAGGTAAACCAATAAAAGCAGTGGGTTATATCAAGGACATTACCCAATGGGTCAAAATGGAAGAAAAAGCAACATATGATAAAAATATGATTGATAGATATCTGAATTTTGTAGGTACAATCATAGTGATGCTTGACATAAACGGGATGGTTACTTTTCTGAACAATAAAGGGTCCGAACTATTAGGTTATAAGCCGGAGGATTTAATAGGAAAGAGCTGGATTGATACTGTAATCCGTGAAGAGGACAGGGATGAAATCAACGATGTGAGGCATAAAACATATAATAAGGAGATTGACAAAAGGTCATTTTATGAAAATGTTGTTTTAAATTCATCCGGGGAAGAATTGTTCATCAGATGGAACAACACCGTAATTCTGGATGAACATGGAGACATTACCGGAACTATTTCATCAGGTGAAGATATAACAGATATAAAGCATAATGAAAAAAGGTTTCTTGAAAACGAACAAAGTCTGAAAAAGGCTGAGATAAAGGCAAAAATGGGACATTGGTTCAGAAAACCGGATGAGGATTATTTGATATGGTCTGATGGTCTTTATCATATGTTCGGATATGAGCCAAATGAATTTCCTCCGGCAGTCCAAAACACTTTGAATTCTATTCATGAAGATGACAGGGAGCGATATGCGGATCTGATAAAAGGAGCGGTAGAAAAAGGGGAAAACTATTCAGCCGACCTTCGTGGGCGCAAAAAAGATGGTGAAATAATTTTCATAAGAGTTGAAGCTGAGGTTAGTGCCGGTGAGAATGGACGTGCCGAATCAATATACGGAATAGTCACTGATATTACAGAATCATATAATAGGATAAAAGAACTGGAAGATGCCAAGACGCGACTTGATTTATCTGAGGTGATGTCTAAAACAGGACACTGGCAGAGGAATCTTGATTCAAATACTTATATTTTTTCAGAAGAGCTTTACAGAATCTTCGGGATAGATGAAGGTGTCAGACTTATTACCCATGAGCTTTTACATGAGAAGTTTCATCCTGAGGACAGACAAAGGGTTTCTGTGTTCACTGAAGAAAAACTCAAAAAAGGTGAAGATTATTCATTTGATGCAAGGATTTTAAAATCCAATGGCGAGACAGTCTATGTTGAAGCATATGTGCAGATTGTCAATGATTCTTCCGGCCGCCCTATTATAGCAAACGGAGTAATGCGTGATGTTACAGAGCGGAAAATCCATGAAAAGAAACTTGAACAAAGGGAGTTTCAATTAAAAAGAGCAGAAGAAATTGCCGGAGCAGGAAACTGGATCATGGACATAGATACAGGAAATTATGTGTGCTCTGACAACTTTTATAAAATCTGCGGATTTGATCCTGATAATGTGGATGCTACATTTGAAACAATAATGTCGGCGACTCATCCTGATGACATTGAAAGAATAAATAAAATCATCGAAGAATCAATGAAATCAGGCAGCGACTATGAATTTGAAAACAGATTGGTATTGCAGGACGGTTCAATACGACATGTCAGATCAAAGGGCACATATATTAAGGACAAAGATGGAAAACCAATAAAATCGGTAGGAACCCTGCTTAATATAACTGAGTATAAAAAAACCGAATCCGGACTTATCGAAAGCCGGCAAAAACTGGAAAAGGCAGAGGAAATTGCCCATATGGGTCATTGGGAAAGAGACCATAAGGAATCAACCAGTTATTGGTCTGATGGGATTTACAGGATTATCGGTGCAAAACCACAGAGTTTTGAAGCGTCTGAATCAAAATATGAGAAAATCATCCACCCGGATGATTTTGATGAATTCCGAAAAAATGCAATGCTTGCAAGGGAAGGTAAAATTCCATATATTATCGAAACAAGATTCATCGACTCAAAGGGTAATGTGAAATATATCAAAATTCGTGGTAATACCATAAAAGAAAATGATGAGATTGTCAGAAGCTTTGGAACCATTGAGGATATAACTGAGGAAAAGCTTCATGAGAAGGAATTGATTGAAAAAAACAAGATGCTTGATGAAGCGGAATCTGTAGCTCATGTTGGTCATTTTATCAATAATTATGTAGATGGAACAAGATATTGGTCTGATGAAATGTATAGGATACTTGGGTATGAACCACAGACTGAGCTCGATAAAGGGTCTTTATACAAAAAGCTCATGGAACCCGAGGAATTTCAAAAAACAGTGGAGGAAATGAACAAGGCAATCCGCAGCAGGAAAGATACCCATGAAGCGAATTTTTCTATAAAAGATGCAAAGGGGAATAAAAAATATCTCAGGCATTTATATAGATTTAAATACAAGGATGGTGAACATACAGCCAGTTTCGGTGTTGTTCAGGATATGTCTGAACTCAA
This sequence comes from uncultured Clostridiaceae bacterium, assembly GCA_964475455.1. Taxonomy (GTDB): domain Bacteria; phylum Bacillota; class Clostridia; order DUPQ01; family DUPQ01; genus JAFGQE01. Next base: position 3,092 of record CAYYXJ010000019.1, read on the forward strand.
GGCACATTATGAAGATATGGAATATATGAACTACCACGATTCTCTTACAGATTTATATAACAGAAGATATTTTGATGAGGTATTTGAAGAAATCGATGTAAAGGATAATTATCCAATCTCCGTCATAGTTGCTGATATAAATGGACTGAAAATGGTAAATGATACCCTGGGCCATTCCTCAGGTGACCGGTTGATAATGAAAACAGCAAGAATTCTGAAGAGTGTTTGTGAAGAAGAAGACATACTTGCACGAATCGGCGGAGATGATTTTATTCTTCTTATGCCGGGAACAATTAAATCACAGGCTGAAATTGTAATGAATGAACTTCATGATTTGATAACACAGGCAGAAGCAGAAATGCCTATATCCGTCTCAATGGGTCTGGCTGTAAAACTGAATTCGCAAACCACCAAGGAAGAATTCATTAAAGAAGCAGAAGACAACATGTATACAAGTAAACTTTATGAAAAGACCAGTAAAAGAGGAGATCTTCTGAGGCTTATCATGGATACTTTGTATGAGAGAAGTTCCAGGGAAGAAAAGCATTCAGAGCGGGTAAGCAAGTACTGTGGTGAAATGGCTAAAGCATTGAAAATGCCTAAACATAAAATCAATGAATTAACATCTTTGGGTTTGTTGCATGATATAGGTAAAATAGCAGTGAAGGACAGTGTTTTGAATAAACCGGGTAAACTTGATGAAGAAGAGTGGCAGGAGATAAAGAAGCATTCTGAAACAGGATATAGAATACTGAGTCAATCACCGGGAATGCTGCAAGCATCAAAGTATGTGCTTGCTCATCATGAGAGATGGGATGGCAAAGGATATCCACAGGGTCTCAAGTCCTATGAAATACCAACCCAGGCAAGAATAATATCAATTTGTGATGCATTTGATGCAATGAGAAGCAAACGGCCATATAGGGATCCGGTGCCCTTGGAAGAGGCTGTTTCTGAAATCAAAAAGGGTGCAGGCAATCAGTTTGACCCGGAACTAGCAAAGGTTTTTGTCGTTCAGGTTTTAGGCGAAAAGTGGTAAATTATCGCAGACTATAGTGTGTTTCTGATATAATCCATTTCATGGGACTTATTAATTTATATAATATTTCAAAAAGTTTTGGAGGAGACATTGTTCTGGACAGTGTCTCCCTTGAAGTGTTCAATAAAGACCGGATAGCTTTGATCGGCAGAAACGGAACAGGAAAAACAACTCTTTTTAATATAATTACCGGGAAAACAGCTTTTGATGAGGGCGAACTTCATATTAATGACGGGCTTACGGTTTCATATCTGAACCAAATACCGCCGGAACAACCCGGTAGAATTGCAGAAGATGTCATAAAAACTGCTTTCGATGACATTAAAGCAGTGGAAGTGCAGTTGAACCTGGCTTATGGAAAAATGAAACAGAACCCTGAAAACAGTACATTAATCAAAGAATATGGTGAATTACATGATAAATTTGAATTTTTAGGTGGATACAATACTGCGGAAAAATACAGCAGGATAATCAAAGGGCTTGAAATCCCTGATCGAATTCTAAAGTCTTCATTTTCAGTCCTGAGCGGGGGTGAAAAAACTACGATAATGCTTGCAAAGGTTTTGCTTTCAGGACCTGATATCCTATTGCTTGACGAACCCACCAATCATCTTGATATGGACGCAGTAAACTGGCTTGAGTCGTATATGTCAGACTACAGGGGGACCATTATTTTCACTTCGCATGACAGATATTTCATAGACAGGGCTGCAAACAGGGTTGCAGAAATTGAAAATACAAAACTGGTATTATACAAGGGTAACTTCACTGCTTATAAAAAGGAAAAAACGGATAGGGCAGAGAGAAATTTGAAGCTTTATGAAAGACAGCAAAAGGAATTAGGCAGACTAAATGAAACGGTAATGCGCATGAAGAACTATGCTACTCCTAAAACAATACACATAGCTAAGACCATTGAAAGCAGAATAAACAGAATTGATATCATTGAAAAAGCTGTTGGCGAAAGCAAGATGCATCTTACAATTGAAAGTACCGGAAAAACCGGAAAAGAAGTACTTCGGGCAAATAATATTTCAAAATCTTTCGGTGAAAATGAATTGTTCAAAGATGTTGATTTCCTTATTAGATCCGGCGAAAGAGTAGCAGTGATAGGACCAAACGGAGCCGGGAAAAGCACCTTTGTCAAAATACTGATTGGTGAAATTAAACCGGATTCCGGTGATATTAAAAAAGGCAGCAATGTTAAATATGCCTATTTGGAGCAGGATGTAAAATTCAGCCATGATGAGAGAACTGTCCTGGAAGAGGTTTGCATGGAACTGGATCTGCCGATGTCCTCAGCCAGGAGTTTGCTGGGGAAATATCTTTTTAGCGGGGATGATGTTTTTAAGCAGCTGGGAGTTCTTTCCGGAGGTGAAAAAAGCAGATTGAGGCTGTTGCTTGAAATGAGGGAAAGTGTCAACCTTCTGATTCTTGATGAACCAACAAATCATCTTGACATTGCATCCAGGGAAGAGCTGGAGAGGGCAATTTCTGATTTTGAAGGGACAATGCTTTTTATATCTCATGACAGGCAGTTTATTAATAATTTTGCAGATATCGTCTTTGAAATCAGAAATTCAGAATTCTCAATCTACAATGGGAATTATGACCATTATCTTGAATGTTTCAAAGAAAAACAAAGGGTCTTTGAACCCATCGTAAAGAAAGTCATAAAACCAAACAGGGGAAAGAGCAAGAGAAAATCTGTTTATACACTGAGATTAACTGAAGATAGAATAGCTGAGCTTGAAAACGAATTAAAGAAAATAGAGAATGATATACAACAAAATGCCACTGATTATGAAAAACTTGAAGAACTTTCCATGATACTTGAAAAAACAAAGAGCGAACTTGATAATACATATATAAAATGGATGGAGATGACGGATGAAGAAAACTGTTGAAGTTGTCAGTAGAATGGCACCCGGAAACCGGGAGTTAATCTTTGAATGTGATAAGAAGTTCAAGTTGGAAGTATCCAATGCAAAGATAAAACTTGAATCAATGGGAGAAAGCTTGTATACCATTACAGGTATTGAAAACCACAGGGACTATACCATAAAAGTAAAAACAAATGATGGACTTTCATGTGAAAGGCAATTTTGCTGTGGTGAATTCCCGGGAAAAATAATCAATTATATCCATCCTGAAGACAAAATATTTTATCCTTCCGGAATGTGTCCTGCTACTCCCTCAATAATTAAGTTGGAAAGCGGCAGGCTGTTGGTTTCACATGATATCTTCTACCGGGACATGGCTCAAAATCTAACCTTGGTTTTCTATTCGGATGATATGGGAGATTCCTGGCACTATCTTTCCCTTATCGAAGGTTGTTTGTGGGGCAAGCTTTTTGCTTATTCGGGCAGCCTTTATATGTTGGGTAATCTTCATGAATACGGTGATCTGGTACTTTATAAGGCTTCAAAGGATGTAAGGAACTGGGAGAAATCCTGTACAATAATTGATGGTGGCAACAAATTTACAGGAGGTCCGCATAAGTCGGCTATGCCTGTTGTTGAATGTGACGGAAGAATATGGACCTCTGTTGAATACGGCTCATGGAGTCTTGGAGGACATGCCTGCGGTTATGTGACAGCCTCAGGCGATATTAATGAAAAAGACAATTGGATTGTTTCGGATTTTCTGGAATACAGCAGTGAATGGACAGGAACAGCCGCAGGTAACTCCAGTGGGTGCATTGAAGGAAATATCTTGATGAAACCTGATGGTACCTTGATTGATTTTCTTAGGTATGGGATTGAGACGTGTGAACCAAATTACGGGAAAGCCCTGTATCTAAACATCGATAGGGAAAGTCCGGGTAAAAAACCCGAATTTGGAGAAGTTGTTGATTTCGAAGGAAATCACAGTAAGTTTACTATTAAATATGACAACAAGACCGGCAGATACTGGACTATTGTCAACAGGGCTGACCGGGCCAAACCAAAAAGGCGAAATGAGGTGGTCCTGATGAGTTCCTTGGATATAGACAACTGGAATGTTGAAAAGGTTCTTTTGGATTATGAACATAATGGATGGCATGAAGATGACAATTTGGTTGGTTTCCAATATGTTGATTTTATCTTTCAGGACAACGAAATATTTTACGTTTCAAGGACTGCTTTGAACGGGGCTTTGAATTATCATGATTCAAACTGTATAACATTTCATAAAGTCAGATATTGTTAATTGTGTTTCATATTCTTTTATAAACGCATCTTCTGTATGCTATTCCGTTTGGGGAAGTGATTGTATCTCCCACTGATTCGATTTTCCAGGATGGATCAATGTCCAGGTTGGGAAAGCTTGTATCAGTATCGTACAAACCTTCAACCTTTGTAACATGTGCCGTATTGCAATATGGTAACAACAACCTATAAATTTGTTCTCCACCGATTATATAAATTTTTTCTTTATCTGTAATTGATTTCAAAGCCTCAACTGATGAAATGAACTCTACGCCGGGAACCGACCTTGACCTGTCCCGTGTCAAAACAATGTTCCTCCGGCCATTCAATGGTTTGCCTCCCGGCAGTGACTCCAGCGTTTTTCTGCCCATTACAATAGTATTTCCCATGGTTATATCCCTGAAGAAAGAAAGTTCACCGGGTATTGTCCAGGGTAGTTTTCCACTTAATCCGATTCCCCAGTTTTTATCAACTGCAACAATACATATCATTATTACACCGCCACAGGGAAACTTACATGAGGTCCCTTTTCATATCCTATTAATTTGAAATCATCTGTAGTGAAATCATAAAAATTGGTTTTTTCCTTATTCATGATAAACTTTGGTGCATCATATACAGGGCGTTCAACTAGCTCCCTTATTATTGGCACATGCCGGTCATAAATATGTGCATCAGCAATAACATGTACCAGTTCGCCGGGTTCAAGACCGCTCAGATGGGCAAACAGATAGGTTAGGACTGCGTATTGGACTACATTCCAGTTGTTGGCGGCAAGAATGTCCTGGGAGCGCTGGTTCAGTATGGTATTCAGTTGATTCCCTGTAACATTGAAGGTCATTGAATATGCACAAGGATAAAGGTTCATTTCGCTAAGGTCATGATGGTTATAAAGATTTGTCATTATTCTGCGGCTGTATTTGTTGTTCTTTAAATCAAAAAGAACTCTGTCAACCTGGTCAAAATCACCTTCAGGATATTTGTGTTTAACACTGAGCTGATAACCGTAGGCTTTTCCGATTGAGCCGTCACTGCCGGCCCAGGCATCCCAAATGCGGCTGTTGAGATCATTTACATTGTTGGATTTTTTCTGCCATATCCATAGAAGCTCATCAACGGATTTCTTCAAAGAAGTGTGTTTTAAAGTTAAAATGGGAAATTCCTCTAAAAGATTATATCTGTTTACTACTCCGAATTTTTTTATTGTATGGGCGGGGGTTCCGTCTTCCCATCTTGGCCTGACTTCATTACCTTCAGACGAAAAACCGTTTTCAAGAATATCCCTGCACATGTCTATAAATATCAGATCTGCTTTGCTCAATGAAAAATCCCCCTTGATTATTAAGTTAATTCTATCAAACATTTGATACAATGCAAAGTTGCCATGTGTAATTATGTTATGATATAATTTCGTCATTACAAAAGATAATGGAAATTACAAATGAAAAAATGGTTCGGCAAGGTTCTTATAAATATCGGTAAAGTTACAATGGCTGTATACATAATATATGTCCTTGTTTCTCAGCAACCGGTAATAGAAGCGAAAAAGGACCAGAAGGCAGAACTTGAAAAAGCGCTTGCAGCGGCCCAAAAACAGGAAATGGAAATAACCACGGACATCAATATGGCTGACAGCAAGTATTATATTGAACAAGCGGCAAGAGAGAAGCTTGGAATGGTGAAACCCGGTGACAGGGTTTTCATTGATATAGGGAATTAACTATGTGCCGTTAGAACGGCTTATATTGTTTATAAAAAGGATGCGTTCCGGAATGTTGGTTTGGCTGGCACGCATCTTTCTTATCCGGTAATGGTATTTGAATGGCTGATATCGGTTTTATATTTATTACACTCGGAGGTGTTTTATGGGAATGACGATGACACAAAAGATACTTGCTTCACATGCGGGTTTGGAAACCGTTAAAGCCGGGCAGCTTATCATGGCTGATGTCGATATGGTGCTGGGAAATGATATTACAACACCGGTTGCAGTAAAGGAATTTCGAAAACTGGGAGTGAAAAAGGTATTTGATGAGAAAAAAGTAGCAATCGTACCTGACCACTTTTGTCCAAATAAAGATATTAAAAGTGCTGAACAGGTAAAATTCATCAGAGAATTTTCCAAGGAAATGAAAATTGAAAATTTCTTTGAAGTAGGTCAGATGGGAATAGAGCATGCCTTACTTCCGGAAAAAGGACTTGTAACATCCGGAAATGTTGTCATAGGTGCTGATTCTCATACATGCACTTACGGTGCCCTCGGAGCTTTTTCAACAGGGGTAGGCAGTACAGACATGGCATGCGGAATGGCTACGGGAAAAGCTTGGTTCAAGGTACCCGAGGCAATGAAATTTGAGCTGGTTGGAAAACCGGGCAGATGGATCAGTGGAAAAGATGTAATACTGCACATAATCGGCATGATCGGAGTGGACGGAGCTCTTTATAAATCCATGGAGTTTACAGGAGAAGGATTGAAAAATCTTTCAATGGATGACAGACTGTCAATGGCTAATATGGCAATTGAAGCCGGTGGTAAAAACGGAATTTTTGAAGTAGATGAAAAAACCCTTGAATACATCAATGAACACTCAACCAAGGAGCACAGGATATTCAAAGCTGATCCTGACGCAGAATATACTGAAACATATGTCATTGAACTGGATAAGATTAAACCTACGGTTTCTTTTCCTCATCTTCCGGACAATACACGTGTAGAGGGTGAATTCGGTGATATTCCAATTGACCAGGTGGTCATAGGTTCATGCACCAACGGAAGAATTGAAGATATGAGAATGGCAGCTGAAATATTCAAGGGACGCAAGGTCCATGAAAATGTCAGGTGCATTATATTCCCGGCAACACAGAAGATATGGAGACAGGCAATGAATGAAGGTCTTTTTGATATATTCATTGAAGCAGGTGCAGCAATTAGTACCCCAACCTGCGGACCATGCCTTGGTGGACATATGGGAATTCTGGCAAAAGGTGAAAGAGCAGTTGCTACGACAAACAGGAATTTTGTCGGAAGAATGGGACACCCTGAAAGTGAAGTATATCTTTCCGGACCATATGTAGCTGCCGCATCAGCAGTAACCGGTAAATTATCATCACCGGCAGAATTACAGGAGGTGTGAAATGATAGCAAAAGGGAAAGCCATAAAGTACGGGGATAATGTAGACACTGATGTAATAATTCCTGCAAGATACCTGAATTCATCAGAACCTGCAGAACTGGCGTCACATTGCATGGAAGACATAGATGCAGATTTTGTTAACAAGGTAGAAATTGGTGATATCATTGTAGCTGCAAAAAATTTCGGCTGCGGTTCATCGAGGGAACATGCACCCATTGCAATAAAGGCGTCAGGTATTTCATGTGTGATTGCCAAGACCTTTGCAAGGATTTTTTATAGAAATGCAATTAATATAGGATTACCAATATTGGAATGCCCGGAGCTTTTTGAAGAGACTGAAGAAGGCGACAGGCTTGAAGTGGATTTTGACACCGGAACAATTAATAATGTCACCAGGAACAAGGTTTTCAAAACCCAGCCCTTTCCGCCGTTTATGCAGGAAATAATTGCAAATGACGGTCTGGTGGGGTATATTAAGAAAACCATATAACAGGAGTGATTTCAATGAGTTATAAAATAGCTGTACTAAAGGGCGATGGAATCGGCCCTGATGTTGTCGACTGTACCATAGGTGTATTGAACAAGGTAGCCGCAGAACACGGAACCGTATTTGAATACACAGAAGGTCTTATCGGTGGCATTGCCATAGATGAAACAGGGGTGCCTCTTCCAGGAGACACCATAGAAATATGCAAAAAGAGCGACGCAGTTCTTCTTGGAGCCGTCGGCGGAGCCGTCGGAGGGTCGAAATGGGATAATCCGGATGGTAACCTGAGACCTGAAGCAGGCCTTCTCGGAATAAGGAAAGAACTGGGATTATTTGCAAATCTAAGACCGGCTGTAATTTATCCGGCCCTTAAAGCCGCATCGCCGCTTAAACCTGAAATAGTTGGTGAAGGAATAGATATTCTGGTTGTAAGAGAACTAACCGGTGGAATTTACTTCGGTGAAAAACATACCGAAGAAGATTTTGCATATGACCAGATGATGTATTCTACAAGCGAAGTCAGAAGGATTGCCCATGTTGCATTTAAGGCGGCGATGAAGAGAAATAAGAAGGTAACCAGTGTAGACAAGGCAAATGTTCTTGATGTATCAAGGTTCTGGAGGAAAATTGTCATTGAAGTTTCCGAAGAATACCCTGAAGTTGAACTGGTGCATATGTATGTTGATAATGCAGCAATGCAGCTTATAAAAGATCCCCACCAGTTTGATGTAATTGTTACTGGTAATATGTTCGGTGACATTCTCTCAGATGAAGCTGCAATGATTACAGGTTCAATCGGGATGCTTGCTTCGGCCAGTCTTGCAGAAGGTACCATGGGATTGTATGAGCCTGTACATGGCTCTGCTCCTGATATTGCCGGCAAGGATATTGCAAATCCAATTGCTACAATACTCAGTTCTGCTATGATGCTGAGATATTCATTGGACATGCCCAAGGCTGCTGATGATATTGAAGCGGCAGTAACGGAAGTTCTTGCAGATGGATACAGAACCGCAGATATAGCTACAGAAGGCGATAAAGTGGTCGGAACTGCACGAATGGGAGAACTTATCAAGAAATATCTGTAAAACAGGAGGATTCCTTGAAGAAGGTACTTGTTGTTTCAAAAGGATTTTTTCATCCTACTGTATTTTGCAGAAGGCAGTTGTGCAAGACCATAAATGAATTCACCGGTTTTGATACGGAATATATAAATAATATAAAATCAATCGACGGTATCACCCTTTCAGGGTTTGATGCCGTTGTTTTATATTTCCACGAAAAGAGAGCGGACGATCAGGTTATTGATTCACTGAGGGAATATGTGAATGAAGGTGGATTAGTGCTGTGCATACACGGTGCACTGGCTTCATTCAAGGACTATCCTGAGTATGTAAAACTTACAGGGGCTCGCTTTGCAGGTCACGATCAGATACGTGAAATGAAAATTACGGGAATCGTAGAGTTCACGGTTGTTGACGAACCATATGAATTTGAAATCATGGACGAATGTGAAATACTACTGGAAAACAGTGGGCTGCCGGTATGCTGGTCAAAAGAATCAGGCTCAGGCACTGTGGTTGGTCTATCCCCGGGGCATAAACTGGAAACCATGAAAAATAGGGCATTCCAAAACGTGATAAAATATATATTGAATGAATATTGTTAATGGTGGGTATCAATGGGCAACATAAAATTCGGGGTAATAGGCTGCGGTGACATAGCAAAAATCATGCTTCTTGTTTTTAAACTGACGGGAGGTGTTTCGGTTACAGCCCTTTGTGATATTAATATGGAGCGGCTGGAGAAACAAGGTAAGCGATTCAAAAAAGCAGATTTGTATACTGATTATAATAAGATGATGGAAGAGGCTGATATAGATGCAGTTTATATTGCGTTACCTCATTTTCTGCATTATCCCGTCATGAAAAAAGCCATTGCTTCCCGAAAACATATTTTGTGCGAAAAACCAATAACCATCAGGGAAGAAGATGCCATGGATGTTATACAGGAAGCAAAAAACAATAACCTCCATGTAGCTGTAAATTATCAGTACAGGTATGATGCAAACTGCCACAGGCTTGTTAGAGCTGTCAGGGACGGATATCTTGGGAAAATAAATTTCATCAGATGTTCTGTTCCCTGGAGCAGGGATGAAAGTTATTTTGAAAAAGCACCATGGCATGCAAGCTTGGAAAAATCCGGTGGAGGGACCTTGTTGACCCAGGGATCCCATCTGCTGGATATAATTCTCTGGATGTCTGACTGTGGTATTTCAAAGGCAGAAGGGACTTGTAAAAGAATAAAATTCATTGATTCGGAAACCGAGGATTTTTGTTTTGCGGAGCTCGAGTTGGAAAATGGAACACAGGTTCAGTTTTTATCGACTATGGCAGCGCCGGTTGAAGGAAGGATATGTCTTGAAGTCTACGGCGAAAAGGGTTATGGGGAATATACTAAGAAAATTAGGTCAAAGGTTATATTCAAGGGTGTAAAACCGCCTAAGTATAAGTACGGCAAACCGGCTGTTCATGCAGTACAAAAAGGGCTCAGGGATTTCAGGGATTCAATTGTAATTGGGAAAAGCCATCTCTGTCCGGGGGATGAAGCCATAAAGGTCTTGAAGGCTGTAAATCTGATATATGAAAATTCTGAAGGCATATATCGTGATTAGGTTGCACAGGAGAAGGAGCAGCATGTTAAATTTAACAAAAATGAAAAAACTGACCAAGGGAGAAATAGTCGCTTTTGGTACCGGGGATTTATTCGGTGGAGGAGGCCAGCTTGTAATTAACTTCTTCTATTTAATTTTTCTTACTGATGTTATAAAACTTAATCCGGGCCTTGCAGGTGTCATTGTTTTGATAAGCAGGATATGGGACGCAGTTTCCGACCCTCTGATGGGTTTGATTTCAGATAACACCAAGTCAAAATTCGGCAGAAGAAGACCCTATATCCTGCTGGGGTCCATTGGAATTATCATTGCCTTCATAATGTTATGGTGGCCTGTTTCTTTTGGTTCACAGGCAGCAACATTTGCATATGTTTTATTTGCCTATTTGTTTTATTCAACAATTTCTACAATAATAATGGTTCCATACTCATCTATGAGCAGTGAGATTAGCATGGATTACAAGGAAAGGAACACTGTTAACGGAACAAGGCTGTTCTTCTCCCAGCTGTCATCATTGATTTGTGCAGTACTGCCCATGGAGATAGTAAAGATGGCATCCGATGTAGAGACAGGCTATATCTTACTGGGAATTGTTTTCGGAGTTTTCTTCGCAATACCGTTATTCCTCATATTCTTCATATGTCGTGAGAGAGCCCCAATGATACATACAAAATCCAGGTTTTCGTTCAAAGCATTTGTTGCACCTTTTAAAATAAAATCATTCAGAATTCTGATATTCATATATATGCTTGCTTTCTTTTCCATGGATGTAATTTCTTCAATATTTGCATATTATATGAAATATTTCCTCGGAAGACCCAATGAACTGAATTATGTTCTAGGGACCATGCTTATAATGCAGATAGCTTTTTTGCCCCTTGTTGTCATTCTGGCAAATAAAATAGGCAAATCCAAGGTGTTTATGCTCAGTGCCTCAGTCTGGATTCTGGGTGCCGCGCTGCTTGGATTCTTTTCGCCATCATGGCCGGGATTTTCAATTTATATAATCGGAGCTATAATCGGCATGGGGTTGTGCGGCTGTGTTGTAATGCCTTGGACCATGTTTCCTGATGTAACAGATGTAGGAGAACTGTATTTCGGTGAAAGAAAAAGCGGGTCATTCAGTGGCATAATGACATTCATCAGAAAATCTTCAAGCGCTTTTGGAATATTCCTGGTATCACAGATGCTTAACATTGCAGGTTATATCAAACCTGAAACAGTTGATGGAAAAGAAATTCTGTTTGATCAACCGGAATCACTTATAGGTGCGTTGAAAATTATAGTTTTTGCAATACCAGTAGTGCTTTTAATTATTACAATTTTTATCGCGCGAAAATACCCCATCACAAAGGAAGTCCATGACAGACTGAGGAAACTGCTCGAATTCAAAAGAGGGGAAACATCCGAGTCTGTAAGCGAATCAGAAGAAAAAGAACTCACCCGCCTCCTAATCTAATCAATATTCAGGTCGGGAATGATTATTAGAGATTTGTTTAATGAGGGTGAATTTGAGAATTATTGAAATGTGAAAGTAGAGATAATATTTAAAGATGTGGTTTTGATAAATGCTATGGAGATGTAATTATATTTTGTCGGAGACATTGGCTTATTGTTTCTGTCATGCATACCTTCTTCGGTATAATGTTCAAGTGAAATTACAAAAGCTGTATTAGATTCAATTCTTATTTCACAAATTGAAGATTCATATTTTATTTCAATAGTATTATCATCAATGACAGATGCTTCCCCATTGTAAAACCATGCAAGCCTTGTTGGAAGCTTTTCTTCAAGCAGAAATTCATCCGTTACTGCAACAGTGTTATCTGCCAAGAATCGCTCAACCCTGCGAACTGCCCCTAAACACCTTTCATATGCAGAATCCATTGTTATTTTAAACTCGTGTTTGTCAGGCCCGATGTCAATGGTTTCAATGATTCCGCGGGCATCAGGGGAATCTATTTGATTTGCTCCATCAATGGTAACTATGTTATGTCCCATGCTGCTTTTGGCAAAATAATTCTGATTATTTACTTTCTCACCCCCATTAATATAGAAGGCTCTTCCGTAACCCGGATCTGAAATAAAATTGTGCTTTTTGAAGGTCATAATAAGCTGTCCAATGTCCAGTTGGTGATGGTTGGTACCATTTGTACCTCCATTTGCGCACAATACCAGACTTTCGTCATATCTTCCGAACCCGCCCCGGGATGAGGCAAATCCATATGTTTCTCCCTGAAAGACCTTGAAAAGAGGCAGTTCAGTTGGATACTTGGATTCAAGAGTGTGGTCATAAGCAAGAAACTGATATGTTTCCTCATGAGGTCGAAAGTCATTTATACAAATCCGCGATAGTTCCGGCTTACTTTCTTCGGCAACTTCACGGAATTGTTTGAACGCCCACTGATAGTAAGTGTTTTGGTCAACCCGACCCATTATTGAAAAGAGATAGGCTGCATTATGGTCCTGATTGTAATGTGCATCTGAAAAATTTGCCCTGCCACCTCCGGGCATATTCATATAAAGAGGGAACATGCAGGTTTTTAAAAGTGAACTTTTCTTTAAAAACGCATTCTTTTGTCCCGGAAGAGAATCAAGGATGTCAAAAAATAAAATTAAAAATGCAATTCCACCCCAATAGAATGGTCCCTCCTCCCAAGCTCCGTCATTTCCGACATGGTCTGACATTCTGAGCGTTCTTTCTATTGCCATTTCAACAATTTCTTTTGCAAAATCAGATTCATTGTAAATTGCCAGGGAAGCAACGGCAAATCCACCCAGCATTACTGCCAGCCAGTTGTTACCATATGCATTAAGATACATTGCATCGTTGCTTATATCTTTTTTCAGCATTTCATAACCTCTGTCAGTTATGGCGGTTTTGATTTTTATTCGTTCTTCAGGGGTGAATTCATTATACATCCAGTCGTAAACAAGGCCGAGGGTAAACATGATTATTCCTGTTCTTAAGTCTGCTTCGAGTTTTATTTCTTCATGATGAAATTTTTCAATCCAGGGCCAATCATCAATGAGACACCATAACTGCCTTTTCATAGCTTCAAAATACTTATTTTCTGAAGTGATTAAATATGCAACACAGCCACGTAAAATGCGTTCTTTTGTTCTGTCCAGGTCTTCCCAAAGCCAACCATCGGCATCCATCGGCAGTATCGGTATTCTAGTTAAGTCTTCATTGGCTTTTTTTAATATAGGTTGCCATAAAAAGCTGACTGCTTCAGCCTTCTCGCGAAGGTTCATGTTGCCAATGATAAGATATGGGTGTTCTTTGAATTTCATAAAAAACTCTCCAACTGGTATGACCAATACAATATCAGACTTGCCAAATTACTTCCAGAGGTTTATAATTGACTAAAAAGTCAGTATAAAGGATAAATATGCCAAGAACAAAGGAACAAAATGAGTTAATCAGAAAAAATACAAGGAATAAAATACTTGATACAGCATTGAGCCTTTATGTGAGATACGGGTATTCCGGAACTGTCATGGACCAGGTTGCAAAGGAAGCGGATATTGCGAAAGGGCTTCTATATTACTATTACAAAACAAAAAACCTGTTATTCAAAGATTTATTTGAAGAGATGATAGGAGAAATTTCTCTTATGAATAAAAAATTTCATGAAGGTTTATCTGATAAAAATCCGGTTGAGAAGTTAGTTCTTTATACAATAAACATATTTGGAATGAGTATTAAGGATCCTCGTAAAATTCAATTTGCAATGAGAATGCCATTTGATGCATATGCTGTTTTTGGTCCCGACGGGTGGAAGAACGGCCTTGCAGGTTCAGAAATTCACAACCGCAGCCTTGAAAAAATCATTGCTGATGGAATGTCCGAAGGACTTATGAAATGCAATGATTCAACCATTGCAGCATCATCATTCTGGACTGTCTATGTAGCCGGACTGTTCAGTTACACCCGAATGATGAGTGGAAAGGGAAATGAAAAATCAGTTAACTTAGAAGATCTTGAAAAAATTCTGTCATTTGGAATGGCAGGACTGCAAATTGAAGAAAATCTCTGGAAACAGGAATTGAATCGAGCAAACATCTAAAGAGTATTTACTCGAAATGGAGGATATGGAATGAAGACATTTAAATCTGAGACAGGAAAAAGGTTAGTGTTTGAGGCTTATGACAAGGTAGTTAAACTTTGGGGTATTGATGTAGAAGAAATGGATATTAAGGGCACTTATGGAACTACCCATGTAATTGCAGCCGGCAACCTGGATAACCCGCCGTTAATTCTTTTCCATGGCGTAAGTGATAATTCAGCAGGCATGTGGTTGTATAATGCCAGGGAGCTGGCCGGGAGATTCCGAATATATGCGGTGGATGCAATTGGTGCAGCAGGGAAAAGCATCCCCGGACCTTTATATGGAAAAGGATTCAATCAAACCGCATGGATCCGCGAATTATTGGATACACTTGGAATTGAAAAGACTGATGCAGCGGGAGTATCATACGGATGCTATCTTGTACAGCTGTTGAAAGTAGAATTACCGGATAGGATCAACAAGGCTATAGGCATTTCAGGCTCTATTGCAGTAGAAGGTTCAAAGTCTCCATACTTAAAAATGATAAGAGCATTTTTCCCTGAAGCCCTTTTCCCCAATGATAAAAATATTTTGAGGTTAATGCGAAAACTAACCGGAGATAATGCGAATGGACTAATATTAAATCCCGGTCTTGTTGAACTTCTTAGACTTCAATTCCGTAATTTCAACAACATGTCCATGGGCTTTCACAAACTCAGGAAATTTACGGTTGATGAAATAAATGATATAAAAGATGACCTTAAGCTGTTGATAGGAGACATGGATTTTCTTTCATACTATCCTCATTCCCTAAAGATGCTTGAAAAAACCGGAATAAATCATGAGATTATCAAAGGCTGCGGTCATATTATTAATTACGAAAAACCTGACGAAATAAACAGACTGATTGTAGAATTCCTTTTATAACAGCTATGGTATAATCGGGCTGAACGGGGGTTCATATGGGTAATCTTATTGAATTCAGATGTGGCCTAATTGATTTCCAGGTAGGCAGAAACCATGGAAAGCTGAACTTTGATCCCGCTGTATATATTGAACAATGTGCTAAAAGCGGTATGAAGAGAGTAATGTTCACATGCAAGGATGCCTATGGAGATGCTTATTACACAAGTGATTTAGTTGAGCAGAACCCCATGGCCGGAATGGATTATCTTGCCAAGGCTATGGAAATGGCCGGGGAACAGGGTATTGAACTCTATGCATATTACAATGTCTTCCTTGATGATATCTATGCAGATGCACATCCCGAACACAGGATGATTGACAAAGAAGGAAATCCGGTCATTTCATATGACTACTATAAAAGCCTGTGTCCTAATTCTCCCTATGCCGGTGTAGTTCGTGAAAGAATTGCAGACTTGATTTTCAATTATGATGTTGATGGTCTGTTCCTCGACATCACATATTTCAGGAGCGGAACCTGTTTTTGCAAACACTGCAAAAGGGAATTCAAGGAAACATACGGATATGACTTGAAAAATGATATATCACCCGGAACTCCGGAATATTCAGACTTTAATGAATTTAAAAGAGCTTCCAGAGCAAGGATTCTGATTGATATAACTGAAACAGTCAAGGAAATAAAAAGCATACCTGTTATCTGGAATGGGTCAGGTTCAATTTACCTTGCGGAACCAGAGACTGACAGCTTTTCAGATTATCTGACAACCGAATTTCACGCTCCGGATTATCTCGACGGTATAATAAGGGCAAAATGGATGCAGTCGCGAAACATGGATTTTATCATGAGTACCCCAAGTGAATTGGGTAGCTGGGGCGATTGGACAATGGTTCCTGAAATTACTTTGAAATCGGTTGTCTGCAGTATTGCGGCACACGGAGGGGGCGTTTACTATAACCACACCCCATATCCATCAGGTGAATATGCACAAAGTCATATCCCTCCACTGACTGATAATATAGGGAATGCTTTTAAATATCTTGAGACATTTGAGGAGCAACTTAGAGACTCAAAAAGCTGTGCCGATACCGCAATTCTATATTCAATTGATGCTAAACGATTTTGGGACAATGGTTATGGACCTACCGAATTTGAATATTTTAAAACACTTAAAGGTGCAGTTAAAATGTTACTGTCTTCAAATAACCCATTTGACATAATAGATGAGTCAAAATTAATTGAAGATTTAAATTACAGCACTATTATTATTCCGGGAACTCCTTATATGGATAATGAAACAATTGATCTTCTGGACACATATATTTGCAATGGTGGGACTGTACTGATGGCAGGAGAAGTTGCTGCATACACTGAATTTGGAGAAACTATAAAAACCATACCGAAGTTTATTGGTGCAGAATATACAAGGTGCAGTGATATGTCGGTGGAATATATATCAGAAATTCACAATTCAATTAATAAAGGTATCCCGGGAATGCCAATTTTAATTAAAAAGGCAGGAGAACTAAGAGATATAAAAGCTACTGAAGGAGTTAAAGTACTTGGATATAAATGTAAGCCTCCGTTTGAGGCAACCCTTGACAGGCATGTTTATCATCAGCATGCACATCCATATGATTTGACTGAGTATGCTGAAATACTTCTCAATGACTATGGCACAGGAAAGTGTTTGTATTTCTCCGCTGATATTTTTAGATCATACTACGAAACTGCATCGCCATGGCTTGGGAAAATAGTT
The DNA here is from genome assembly GCA_964475455.1 of uncultured Clostridiaceae bacterium. GTDB lineage: Bacteria > Bacillota > Clostridia > DUPQ01 > DUPQ01 > JAFGQE01. Next base: position 20,353 of record CAYYXJ010000019.1, read on the forward strand.
CATAACTGTCTTGAATTACTTAATCCGGAACCACTCGTGATGGTCGAGGCACCTGAATGCGTTTACGCAACTGTAATAGATAATGAATCAGGATATTTGATACAGCTAATTAATATAAACGGTCCGATTTATGATCCCCAAAAAGTGTTCCCTGAATCCATGCTGTCTGTTCCTGAGATTGTAATAACTACGCAATTGAAATTTACCAAACCTGTTTTAGTTGCTTGTGATAAAGAAACATCAATTGAGTTTATTGGGAAAGAAATAAACATCAAAAACGCCGGTGTTCATACAGCGGTGCTGCTGGAAAGGTAATAAAGTGAAAAATAAAAAAATCAGTATATTGATAGCCGGTGATTTTTGCCCCATTAAAAGAACAGAAAAGGCAATTATTGAAGGTGGATCAGAAAAGATGGTTAAAGATATCAGGCATCTCATTGACAATGCTGATATATCTGTAATAAACCTTGAAGCTCCACTGACTGACAGGGGTGAACCTATTCTGAAAACCGGACCTAACCTTAAAGCTGATCCGGACTGTGTGGACTTTTTGGTTAAGTCGGGTTTCAATCTCATAAATACAGCCAATAATCATATACTTGATTTTGGTGAGGAAGGAATGTATCAAACACTTGAAATCCTGGACCAGAACTGCTTAAGACATGTGGGTACGGGAAGAAACAAGGCAGAAGCGGCCAGGGCAGAGCGGTTGGTAACAGATCATGGAACCGTTGCTTTTCTGGCATTTACTGAAAATGAGTATAGCGTTGCCGAAGAAAATATGGGTGGCGCATGTCCTGTTGACATCTATGAGAACACCGTGGCAATAAAAAATGCTGCTGCTGCCGGAGACTTTGTTGTTGTTATGGTCCATGGGGGCAATGAGTACAATCCGATACCAAGTCCCGGCATGAAAAAAAGATACAGGGAATATATTGAGGTCGGAGCGTCTGCGGTAATTGCCATGCATACACATTGTCCGCAGGGATATGAAATATACAGGGGATGTCCTATTGTGTACAGTCTGGGAAATTTTCTATTTGACACGCCATATAACGACAGGGTTTACAGTGATGATGACCTGTGGTGGAAGGGGTATATGGTGGAACTGGAACTTGAATATGGAGAGTTCAGTGCAATGAAATTAATACCCATTGATTTTGGGCCTGAAGGGATTGCCGTAAAGGAAATCAAAGGCGCGGCAAAAAAAGAATTCATTAAATATATTGAATATATAAGTGACATACTAAGGGATGATGATGAGGCAATGAAGTATTGGAAAGCATGGTGCCTCATTAAAGGTCCCTGGTGGGTATCACATTTCAATAAAGCAGAATATCCTGTAGACCGGAATAACAAGGAAAGTATTATCGCCTCACTTATAATGCGGAACGGGCACACATGCGAAGCCCATAACGAACTCCTGACCGGTTTCTGGAAGATGACAGCCCACGGTGATACGGAAGGTTATGAAGAATACATTGATAAGATAAGAAACCTTCAAAAAAGCATTGTTCCAAAGCCGTGAAACTGCATGTTGATTAAAGCAAATCTTTTCTTTATCATGGACACTAAGACCACTTAGGGAGATTAGCATGATTAAAGGTTTATCATATCAGGACAGGCTTGATTCAATAAGGGAGCTCCAGGGCATACATACACTTTACAAGCAGAAGACAGACGGAACTGACGGCTACTGGGCTATGGACGATAAGGGAATAATACCGCCTACGGGAGATTGGGAATGGATACCTGAAAGCAACAGGCCTGACGGCAGGTTCACAGGCAACTATCTGTGCGGTAAAAACTATCGGAAACTTCTGGAAACTCATCCGGTGTACATTGACCCAATGAGCTCACTTGCCGGTGGCTGGATGGTAAGTTTCTATGATATAAAATCACCCCTTTGGGATGAAAAATATGATTTTTCACACCTTTATGAAAATCAGAAGAAATATGATCTGGTTTCAGGAATAGGAGGCATTCAACATTTTAATGCTGATATGAAGATTGGCCTTGAACTTGGTTTTGGTGGACTCCTTGAAAAGGTTCGTAAGTATAAGGAAATAAACAAAGGCCTTGCAGACGATTTTTATAATGCGGAGATTGATGTTCTTTTCGGTATACAAAACTGGATACGTCGCCATGCAGAAACTGCAGCACAAATGGCGGAACTGGAAAAAAGACCGGAAATAAGAGAAAGTCTACTTAAAATGGCCGAGGCCAATCAAAATTTAATCTCAAGTCCACCGGCAACTTTTTATGAAGCGGTTCAATGGACTTCATGGTTTCTGGTTTGTGCAGTAATGTACAATTTCAGTGGAGCGGGTGGTGCAATTGATGAATTCCTATATCCATATTATTTGAAGGACAAAGAGAATATCAGTGACGATGAAGCAATATTTCATCTTGCCTGTTTGCTTGTAAAAGATAACCAGTATTATCAGATATGCGGAACAAAGGCAGATGGAAGCGACAAGACCAATGAGTTGTCGTTTTTTATGATAGAAGCAGCCCACAGAATCAAGGTTCCGACAAGTATATGTCTTAGAGTGCATAAAAACATAAATCCTGAAATAATGAAACTTTCTGTAAAATATCTGTTTGAAGACAAGCTTGGCACACCTTCATATCTGGGTGATGAATCCATGAATGAGGGTTTTGTAAAGAATGGTTATTCAATGGAATTGGCAAGGAGCCGGGCAAAGACAGGATGTCATTGGTGTGCCCTTCCAGGGACTGAATATACATTGAATGATATTGTTAAAATCAGTCTTCTCAAAGTATTCGATGTTGCATTGAGGGAATATTATGAAAACCTGCCTGAAAATCCATCAGCGGAGGGTGTTTTTGATAATTTTTGTAAACACTTGAAGATTGCTGTTGCTACCATTGCTGAGGGTATCGATTTCCATCTTGAATATATGAGGTATGTATTCCCGGAGCTGATGCTCAATCTTTTATGCCATGGCCCCATCGAAAAGGGAGTTGACATTAGTGGCGGAGGTGTAGATTATTACAATTTATGTGTAGATGGCACAGGAATTGCAACTGTTGCAGATTCCCTTGGAGCCATTTATGCTATGGTAGGTGATGGTAAAAAGCTATCATGGGACAAACTGATGCAGTTGCTTGATTCTGATTTTTTTGAAGCGGAAAGAGATCGGCTGATGCTGGACAGTGTTCCTAAATATGGTTCAGGCAAATCAATATCTGATGAATTTGCAGTGAAAGTTTCAAAGGCGTTTGTTGAAATAGTCAAGGAAAGGCCTACACCGGGTGGTAAAAATATGATACCCGGTCTGTTTTCATGGGCCAATACAATCCCTATGGGTAAAGCTGTTGGTGCCACACCGAATGGAAGAAAGGCCTATACTCCGATAAATCACGGCGCAAATCCACATCCCGGTTTCTCGAAATCGGATTCACCAACGGCTCTTGCCAATGCAGTTGTGTCTGTGCAACCGGGTTGGGGAAATACAGCACCCCTGCAACTGGAATTTGACCCTTTGTTCGGCATCGATGAAGGAGGTGTTGAACTGGTTTCTTCATTTATATCAACATTCATGGCAATGGGAGGGACTTTGCTGAATATCAATATAGTTGATAAAAAGAAAATTCTGGAAGCTCATTCAGATCCTTCGAAATATCCTAATCTGATTGTCAGAGTAACCGGTTTCAGTGCATATTTTGCCAGTTTGTCCAAAGATTTCAGGCAGCTTGTCGTTGATAGAATTGTAGAAGGCTTATAATGAACGGCAGGATATTTGACATACAGCGTTTTTGTATACATGACGGTCCCGGAATCAGAACAACAGTTTTCATGAAGGGGTGTACCCTGGCTTGTGCCTGGTGTCATAACCCTGAGTCGATATCTGCAGGAAATCAAATACAGACATATTTTTCAAAATGTATCGGTTGCGGCAGGTGCTTTGAGGTCTGTTTGAACGGAGCTCATATAATTTTGAACGGAGCTCATATTTATAAAAGGGATTTATGCAAATCCTGTGGTAATTGTGCAGATGAGTGTTACTCCGGTTCCCTGGTTATGGTCGGCAGGGACATTGATTCGGATGAACTAATGCAGGAAATAGAGACCGATATTCCTTTTTATATAAATTCAGGTGGGGGAGTAACATTTTCCGGTGGAGAACCTTTGATGCAAAGTGAATTTGTTGCTGATTTACTTAAAAAGTGTAAAGTAAGAGAAGTCAATACTGCAGTTGATACAGCCGGCAATATTCCATATTCAGCATTTGAGTCTGTAATACCATTCACAGATATGTTTCTTTATGATTTGAAGGCAATGGATGATAAACTTCACAAAGAGCTCACAGGAGCTTCAAATAGATTGCTGCTTGAAAATCTGGTTAAACTTGACGCCGAAGGAGTTCCGATCAGAATTCGAATACCGGTGATTACAGGTGCCAACGATATAACGGAAAATTTCATTGAAATGGGAGAATTTCTTAAAACACTGAAAAACATTGCTGGAATTGAACCTCTGGCTTATCATAGCCTGGGTGCCGGTAAACTTGAAAGCCTTGGAGTAGATTGTACAGGAAAAGTATTTGAAACTCCTGATAAATTACGGATGGATTACATCCTGAATCTCTTTTCCGACCTGGGATTAAATGTAATTTCAAGATAAATGGTCAGATATTATTTCTTATTGACATATACAACTCTTGTTTGCTAAAATGTGGGAGCGGTTTATGTGGCGGCGTAGCTCAGATGGCTAGAGCATACGGTTCATACCCGTAGGGTCACTGGTTCGAATCCAGTCGCCGCTACCACATACGGCCCCTTGGTCAAGCGGTCAAGACACCGCCCTTTCACGGCGGTAACAGGGGT
>CAYYXJ010000020.1:0-24674 GCA_964475455.1 uncultured Clostridiaceae bacterium
TGCCAAAACAACTGCTAAGAGTTTTCTTGTTTTCATCTTGTTTCCTCCTAAAAATTGATAATCCGGACACGCTAATGCCCGTGTTATTCCTAATGCATATGATACCACTATATAATGTAGAGTAATTTGTCATTACAGTATTGTAATTCTATTGTTACAAAACTGTAATAAATTACGCTAAAGATGGCAAAACAACTTCTTTTAACAGCTTTTCATCCGGCCGGAAAAATTTCATAGACCTTTATGTTTTCTCCTCCTGAAACCTTCATGCTATAGTTGCTACCATCATATAAAGAATCAAAAAGACGCTGCAGTGCATTACCCTAAATACCTCTACTTCTTTGATGAAATATGGATATGCAGCAGGATTCACCATAATTTCAACCGGTCCCTGTAATTTTTTATCCAAAAAGACAAAAACAGTAACAACGCCAAATGTTACATACATATAATATTAATAACCATATGGATTGTTTTTAGTTGTTTTCCTGCAAAAAAAAAGCGGCCCCCCTTAAGGGACCGCTCAATCTTTGTTTAGAGGCTACTCTACAGTGATTGTAAGGATAGCGCTGCCTGCTCCGGAATTTTCAACAACACTTATTGTTGTTGTTCCTACTCCGACAGGTGTTACAACTCCGCTGGCATTAACTGTTACAACTGCAGGATTACTGCTGAAGTAACTGACATTGGAAGAAGCTGTGATATTTACACCATACTGATCTTTAATCTGCAGATTGCTTGTTTTCAAGTCATATGTTCCGCCGCTCAGATCTATGGTCTTAGGATTTTCTGTGAATACAATTGTGTTTACTACAGGAGCAGTACTGCTTGAGGTAACTGTTGTCTGTGCAACCACATTTCCGCCGATCCATGCCTTGATAATTGTTGAGCCGGCTGCCGATGAATAAAGAACCAAAGTTCCTTCGTCAAGGGTAAATTCTGCACTGTTTGAATTGGTTATCAAACTGATGGATGCCGGAACGGCTCCGGTTCCTGCAAGTACAACTTCCTTGGTTCCGATTCTACCGCTCAGTGACAAGGTCTTGTAATAAGCTGTTTGGCTTACTCCTCCGGCATACATTGTTGATACCGGATTAAATGCAAATGTTGTTACATCCTCGGTTCCTACAACCTGAACTGATATCGGATAATCCGAACCTACTACTGCGCCCTGGGTATTGTGCATGATCTTAAGTTTGAATGTTGTTGTTCCCTCGGTTGTTGTTGCAGTAAATGTTGCATCAGATGTTCCTGACAAAGTTGCATCCGCTGTCATTGTTGTTCCGGATGTTCTTTCAATCTGGATGTAGTAATCTGTTCCTGTAAGGTCGAATGGTTTGAGATGCTGACTGTAAACAACTACATCGTCAAGTGTCATTTCCCTGGTTGCACCTTCTTCAAAGTATGTCGGGAAGGTAACAGATTGTATGAAACTTGGTTCAGGTGCTTCATAAACGGTAATCGGGAATGATCCGAGAAGTTCCATATTGTAATAGTATGAAACGGTTACGCTTGATGCAACCCCGGTAGGAAGTACTGAAAGTTTTCCTGTGCTGTCATTATATGAGAAAGCAGCAGAACTTATTGCAGTAGGATTATTTGATATTACGTAGAACTTACTGAAATCAAAGTTACCTGACATTGCAATCGGCTGTCCGAGTTCATCGTAGGCATATGTTGTAAGATCAAACCAGTCACCTACATAAGCCATCTCGGTTCCGGCTGAAATCACCAGCGAATCAAGATGAACCGGTGGGTTTACTGTAATTGTATAGTTCCTGACAATTGCCTGCATTGGTATCAGGAATGTTATTGTCGAAGTTCCGGCATCAAGTGCATTGAAAACAAGGTTTCCATCTGCATTAATGTCAAAGCTTGCAGTTGCAACTGATGTTGGGTTGCTGTTGAGAATTGAAATCTGTCCGCCTGAAGCAATATCAGCATCAGTTAATTTATAAGGATTTCCATATTGGTCAGTTGCTTCAATCCTGAGTATATGACCACTGGTATTTTCCTCAAGCCTTGATGCGCTGTTTGCTATTGTAAGTCCTGCAAAATTAAGTGCTTTTATTTCAGGTGCCTCATACAGCGGTATTGTTTTAATTGCATTAAGACCTGTTGTAGTGTGCAGAACATTGATAGTAACCATTGTCGCATCATCCAAGCCGGCAACGGAAGCATCAACTTTTATTGTTGTTCCTGTGTTGGTGTATGTAAGAGTGGTTCCATCATTTGCAAAAACAAATATCTGGGTATTAAGTATGGTCATTGGTTCTCCATACTGGTTGTACAATGAAACCTTAAGATCCTGGTCAGCCATTGGGAAGATGTAATCAGCCCCGATTGAAATTCCCGTCAGGGTTTCTTCCTGTATGGTCAAATCAAATGTACTGTCACCAATCTGTACAGTGTATGCACCTGCTGTAAAATTAAGGGTTCTTGAGAATTTAACTGATTTTCTATTTGAATCCCATGTAACTGTTACACCGGGCCATACTACAGTTCCTTTTTTAAGAACGGCTGTTGTTCCGGTTGGAGCAGCCATGTTAAGTGTTGCTGTAATTTCCTTTGAACCGCTTGCAAATGCATCCATGACTGTCAGAACAGTAGGAACAAGTCCTGCATTCTGTGCAGCTATGAGTGATACAACGCCTTCATCAATAAGGAATGATACAAGCTGTTGTCCGTCTGCTTTGGTAGCCTGAAGGGCTTCAACCAATGCAGTTGCAAGATCATCATTTGTGATCTGGCCGACTCCGTTGAGTGCTGTAAGTCCTTTTCCTGCTGCAAAAGTGAAAACTTCTTCCCATGTGAAGTCGACATTTTCAACAAATCCCAAGGAAACAAGAATAACCTTGTATATTTCCTGTGCAGTCATCACTTTATTCGGTGCAAAGGTTCCATCGGGATATCCCCGGAATCCTGCATCCGGATTTGCTTTTAAATATGCGAGCATTGGCTGCCAGTATCCTGTTGCATCCGATGCATCGCTGAATGTTGCAGTTCCTGTATAGGAATCCGCCTCATCCTCAAGACCCATTAAACGAAGCAATATCTTCGCTCCCTGTGATCTGTTTGTCAGTTTTGACAGATATTCTTCAGTGACTCCGCTTCCATCTCCTCTTAGTACATTAAGATCCTCACAGATCTCAGCATCCATGGAAATAGCACTGACCGGTACAACTATAAAAGCCGACAACAGTGCCACGGCTAAAATCACTGAAAGTATTTTTTTCATTGATTTCATAATATTTTTTTTCCTCCTTCGATTTATTTTTCTTTAGTAAATTTGCAGTTGTAATTATATCATCATTATATGTTTAAAAACAATATAACACCCTGACATTTTACCCTGCATGAACGGTTTGACGCATACACTGTATGCAAAGTTCCTTTTTATTCATGCGACTAACATAAATATTTTTGTAATGCAAAAACCGTTTTCAAACATATGTTTGTGGATAAAAGTTGCTTTAGATCTTTGTCCGCCACTGTATTACTTTAAATTTTTATTAATTAAATGAATAATATTAAGACTTGTGCACAGAAAACCACATTGGTTGTGGATAACTTAATGCCTCAAAAAGCCTTTAAACAGGGGTTTTTTCAAAGAATTACAATTTTTGTTTTTTCATAATCTTGAATAAATGTGGATAAACCCTGCTTGTATTATCAAGTGGGGCACCCCCTGTGGATAACTTAGTTCAATCTGTGGATATCTATTGAAATTTCATACTGATATCCATTGATTTAACACTGTGGGTCAATGCACCCGACGAAATTATGTCAATTCCCTCAACGGCTTTTTCTAAGATATTGTCCTCGGTTATATTTCCCGAAACCTCAACAGATGCCTTACCGCCTATTATTTCAACCGAACGTCTGATTGCTTCCTTATCCATATTATCAAGCATAATGATGTCCGCCCCGGCTTCAACGGCTTCTGAAACTTCATTGATATTACTTGTTTCAACCTCTATCTTAGTGGTATGGGGTATGCCTTTTCTTGCTTTCTCCACTGCAGGTTTGATTCCACCGGCAGCTTTGATATGGTTGTCTTTTATCATAACTGCATCCGACAGGGAAAACCTGTGATTTGTCCCCCCTCCGATTCTGACTGCATACTTTTCCAGAACCCTTAATCCCGGAGTGGTTTTTCTTGTATCTGCAATGACTGCCCCTGATGATTCAAGCAGTCTTGCAAGACCTCTTGTCTTTGTTGCAATTCCACACATCCTCTGAAGAAGGTTGAGGGCAACCCTTTCACCTTTTAAAAGAGAAGCGCTTTTGCCTGATACCCTGGCTATTGTGGTTCCTTTTTCCACTTCTTCCCCTTCTTCCGAGATTTTTTCAAACACGACATCTTCATCAATTTTCCTGAAAACCTTTTCAGCTACCCAAAGACCTGCTATAACTCCTTTTTCCTTTGCAATAAAAACCGCCTTGGACATTTCTTTTCCTGTAAAAATAGAATCTGTAGTTATATCTCCAAAAGGCATATCTTCAATCAGGGCATTTTCTATTATTTTTTCCACTATAATTTCATTCATTGCCAAACTCCTCTTTTACTATTATATGCCTGGCCCATTCCTGTTTTGTTTCGGGAAAATCCGTCCTGTAATGGGCTCCCCGGCTTTCTTCCCTCTTTATTGCGGATTCAATTACCAGCCTTGCAATCAATGCCATGTTTGAAACCTGGTACTGAGCCATGGAAACACATCTCAGGTCCCTTATTTCATTGATTATTACCATGATTGCTTCATGTGCCTTGATGAGATTTTCTCCATTCCTTACAATACCGACATATTTATTCATTATTTCCTTGATTCTTTTTTCATATTCGATTGCCGGTTTAATAAACTGTTTACCTTCTGTGTTGATTTGCTCTATTGTACTTGTATTTTCCTTTTTTTCTTCAGCACTGATGCGTCTTGCTATCCTGTTTCCGAAAACCAATCCTTCGAGCAGTGAGTTGCTGGCCAGTCTGTTTGCACCGTGAATTCCGGTACAAGCAGCCTCTCCGCAGGCGTAAAACCCCAGAAGTTCAGTTGAACCATTTTCATCAGTGCTTATACCACCCATGCAATAGTGTTCCGCAGGTGCTACAGGAATATAGTCTTTTGAAATATCTATATCATATTTTAGGCATGTCTCAAAAATCTTCGGGAATCTATTCCTGAGATAATCTCTTTTCTTTGATGTAATATCCAGGTACACACAATCTGATTCCGTTTCTGACATTTCTTGAAATATCGCCCTGGCAACTATATCCCTGGGTGCCAATTCCTTCTTCTCATGATACTTTTCCATGAAGAGTTCACCGAATTTATTTCTAAGTACTGCACCTTCTCCCCTTACAGCTTCTGAAATCAAAAAACTTTTGTCTTTTCTATGGTAAAGGGCTGTAGGATGAAATTGAACAAACTCCATGTCTGCCAGGGAAACTCCGGCTCTGTATGCCATTGCCATGCCGTCTCCTGTTGCAATAATAGGGTTTGTTGTATTTGCATAAAGCTGACCGAACCCTCCTGAAGCACAAACAACATTGCTGCATTCATAAATTACGCGATGGCCTGATCTTTGGTCGAGGGCAATTACTCCGACACACCTGTTTTTGTCAGTCAGAAGGTCTATTGCAAATATTTTTTCATGAAGCTCAATGTTTTCCTGTTTTTTTGCTGATGCCAGTAGTTTTTCACATACTTCCTTGCCGGTGAAATCACCTGCATGGATTATTCTTCTCTGGCTGTGAGCTGCTTCCCTGGTCAGGGACAGTTCCCTTCCGTCCATATCAAAGTCAACACCCAGTTCCCTTAGTCTCTCTAGGTTTCTGGTTGCCTCACTGACCATAATCCAGACCATTTCCTCGTTGCTTAGGCCTGCTCCTGCATATACAGTATCATCCTTGTGATACTGCGGGGAATCTCCTTCTCCCAGGGACACTGCTATTCCACCCTGGGCAAGGGCAGAGTTGCTTATTATTATTTCTTCCTTGGCAAGAATGATAACTTTCTTATCTTTTGGTATGCAAAGAGCGGTGTATGCACCCGCAATACCGCTTCCTATAACAAGTACGTCAGTTTTTACCCTTTTGTTTTCCGGGCCGAAGGACCCCAGATATCTTTTCATTGCTGGCCTTTCATGACATTTCCATCATTTTGTTCAGGCATCCCGCAGCTGCTTCAATAATGCCTTTTTCCAGATGTATTTCATATGTATCGTTGTTCAATGCATCAATTATTTTACCGGGTGTTATTTTTTTCATATCCCCGCAAATCATTCTACTGTCAACAAGATGTATTTTTTTACCATGTGTCATCTTTTTCAAACGATCTACAACACCTTTTTCCGTTGCTATTATAAACTCTTTTTCGCTGCTTTTTGTTACAAATTCAATTATGCTTTTCGTGCTTCCGATAAAATCTGATTCTTTTAAGACTTCACCCACACATTCAGGATGTGCAGCAACAATCGCATTTGGATACTGTTCCTTTGCCTTTCTAACCATTTCAGCCGTCAGTGAGTCGTGGACAGGACAATATCCGTCCCATAGAATGATTTCCTTTTCAGGAACCATGGACGCAACATATGCACCCAGATTTTTATCGGGGACAAATATTATTTTTTTACTTTCAATTGCCCTTACTATATTCACTGCATTTGATGAGGTACAGCACACATCACTTTCAGCCTTTACCTCGGCAGATGAGTTTATGTAACATACAACTGTTGCATCCGGATGTTTTGCCTTTAATTCTTTTAAAGTCTTTGAATCTGCCATATCTGCCATGGGACACCCTGCATCTATTTCAGGAAGAAGCACCTTTTTTTCGGGTGATAATATCTTTGCACTTTCAGCCATAAACATTACACCGCAGAAAACTATGGTCTGTGCACTGTTTCCTGCACAGTATCTGCTAAGTTCAAGGGAGTCACCTACCACATCCGCAAGTTCCTGTATTTCCATGGGTTGATATGAATGAGCCACAATAACGGCATTTTTTTCTTTTTTAAGTTTTTCTATCCTTTGTCTATAAAACATCAGTTTACTCCTTTTCAGTGAAATCATTTTAGCATATATAATTACAAAAAAAAGACCCGCCGTTAAGGCGGGCCATTAATTATTAAAGATTATTCGTCGCCTTCCTCCATTGTTTCACCTGTATCCAACTCAGCTTCATCCATGTCTGACATTGTATCATCCGACATTTCATCAGCTTCACTTTCGTCATCATCCTCGGGTATAATCTTGGCCAGTGAAACAACCTTGTTGTCGCCGTCTGTTCTCATGAGTGTAACACCCTGAGTTGCCCTTCCCAGTATGCTGATTTCATTACTGCACATCCTGATGATTATTCCCGATGTTGAAATAAGAAGAATATCATCTTCATCAGACACTATTTTGGTTCCTACAACATGACCGGTTTTTTCAGTAACCCTGTAGTTTAAAATACCTTTGCCGCCTCTTTTTTGAACTGAGTATTCCTCGGCATATGTCCTTTTACCAAAACCGTTTTCCGTTATGCTGAGAATTGTCTCATTATCCGAAATAACTTCCATTCCGATGACATTATCATCATCTGCAAGTCTGATACCCATGACACCCTGGGCACTTCTTCCCATTATCCTTACATCCTCTTCATGGAAGGTTATGGACATCCCAAGTTCCGTTGCAAGAATTATCCGGCTGTCACCGTCAGTCATTTTTACAGTTATAAGCTCATCATCTTCCCTTAGTGTTATAGCTATGATGCCACCCTTCCTTATATTTGCAAAAGATTTCAGATGGGTTTTTTTAACCGTTCCCTTCAGTGTACTCATGATCAAGCTGCTGTCTTCATCCAAATCATGAATGGGAATAACTGTTGTAATTTTTTCACCGGCATCCAACTGAAGAAGATTTACGATGGCGGTTCCCTTGGCTGTTCTCCCTGCTTCTGGAATCTGGTATCCTTTCAATTTATATACTTTTCCATTGCTTGTAAAGAAAAGTATATATGAATGGGTGGAAGTCAGGAAAAGATCCACTACATAGTCCTCTTCCCTTGTGCTAAGACCCGTTATGCCACGGCCTCCACGTCTCTGACTCTTGTAAGTATCAACGGGAAGTCTCTTTATATATCCAAAATTAGTAAGTGTAATTGCAACTGTTTCCTCGGGAATGAGGTCTTCGTCTTCAAAATCCATTTCGCCTGCTGTTATTTTGGTTCGCCTGTCGTCGGCATATTTCTTTTTAATCTGAGCAAGCTCTTCCTTAATGACAATCTCAACTGCATGCCTGTTGGATAATACTCCTCTATAGTATTCAATTTTTCCCTTAAGTTCATCAAATTCACCCTGCAGCTTGAGGATTTCAAGGCCTGTCAGTCTTCCAAGCCGCATATCTACTATGGCTTGTGCCTGTCTGTCAGTAAATTCAAATTTCTCCATGAGGTTTATCTTTGCATCCGGTTCATTCTTTGACTGTCTGATAGTTGCTATTACTTCATCAAGTATATCAACTGCTTTTATGAGACCTTCAAGAACATGTGCCCGGGCTTCCGCTTTATCAAGGTCAAATTTTGTCCTTCTTCTTATTACTTCGACCTGATGTTCAATATAATGTTCCAGGGCCTGTTTCAAAGTGAGAGTCTTTGGCTCATATCCTTTATCCTTGGTTGGAACAAGTGCAAGCATATTTACATTGAAGGCAGACTGCATCTGTGTATGTTTGAAAAGCCTGTTGAGTGTTACATTCACATTGGCATCGCGTTTTAACGTTATTACTATTCTTACCTGGTCATTTCTGTCTGACTCATCGTTAATATCAGAAATTCCGTCAAGTTTCTTATCCTTTACAAGTTCTGCAATCTTTTCGATGAGCCTTGCCTTGTTAACCTGATATGGTATTTCTTTTACTATGATTCTGGTTTTTCCATTCGCGGTTTCTTCTATTTCTGTTCTTGACCGTACAACAATACGTCCCTTGCCTGTTTTATATGCCTGTCTTATTCCACTTCTGCCGATAATTATTCCATATGTGGGAAAATCAGGTCCTTTTATAAAATCATTGAGTTCCTCTATTGTAATTTCAGGATTATCAATAAGAGCATAAATACCATCTATTACTTCGCCTAAATTATGAGGAGGTATGTTTGTAGCCATACCAACTGCAATTCCTGAAGATCCGTTAACAAGAAGATTTGGAAATCTGGCCGGAAGAACCACCGGCTCCATTTCATGGTCATCAAAATTAGGCTTGAAATCAACTGTATCTTTATTTATATCACTTAGAAGTTCTGCCGCCATCTTGGTGAGCCTGGATTCTGTATATCTCATAGCTGCAGCACTGTCTCCGTCACGTGAACCAAAGTTTCCGTGTCCGTCGACAAGTGTGTATCTAAGGGAAAAATCCTGTGCCATTCTTACAAGACTGTCATAAACAGCCATATCTCCATGCGGATGAAATTTACCCAGAACTTCACCAACGGTTGTTGCGCATTTTCTATAACTTTTTTCCGGAAGAAATCCAAGCAGGAGCATGGCATAAAGTATTCTTCTGTGAACAGGTTTCAAACCATCTCTTACATCGGGAAGTGCCCTGTCGGCTATTACACTCATTGCATACTCAATGAAGGATTTTTTAATTTCGTCTTCAATTTCTATGGGAATAATTCTAGTTACATCAAGGTTGTTGTTTTCAGACATTAATTGGCTCCATTTTCATATATATATCATTTGTATTATACTACTTTGAAACACCTGTGTCCATTTTAAAGGCACTTTGTATTTCTGTATTTTTTTGTTAATTTTATATAAATTTCCTTAACGGCTGTTTCAGGGCTTTTCTGTCAATACCGGCCTTTTATGTTATCATATAACAAGATACAAATACCGTTTATCGGCGGGGAGGAGCTACAATTGGTCAAAAGCAGCAAAGCAGATGTCCTTGGAGTCATGGTTGACAATATAACAATGGCTCAAGCCATTGAAAATTTACTTGAAATAAAAGAAAATAAAAAAAGTTTTTCTGTATTTACACCGAATGCTGAAATGGTCATGGAGGCCAGGAATGACAGCGAATTCATGGCTATCCTCAATCGTGCTTCCCTGGTTATTCCCGATGGTGCCGGGGTGGTAATCGGAGGGAGAATCCTGGGTGAAAAAATAACCGAAAAAGTTGCAGGGGTTGATCTTGTTAAAAACCTTTTATCCAGTGGACATGCCTTGTCTTTGTATATCTTCGGAGGTAAACCGGGAA
The DNA here is from genome assembly GCA_964475455.1 of uncultured Clostridiaceae bacterium. GTDB lineage: Bacteria > Bacillota > Clostridia > DUPQ01 > DUPQ01 > JAFGQE01. The sequence continues at coordinate 10,241 of CAYYXJ010000020.1, forward strand.
TTGCTGAAAAAGCTGCTTTGAACATTTCACACGAGTATAAAAATATATCTGTATGCGGAACAGACCACGGCTATCATACCGTTGAGGAAAACGATTCCGTCATAGGGAAAATAGTTAAGGCAAACCCTGACCTCCTTCTTGTTGGTCTGGGCGTTCCGCGCCAGGAAAAGTGGATTGATTCAAACATAAATAATTTTAATTCCACCATTTGTATCGGCTGCGGCGGAACCATTGATGTTTTTTCCGGTGAGGTAAAACGGGCGCCTGAAGTGTTTATAAGACTTAACCTTGAATGGTTTTATAGATTGATTAAACAACCTTCCCGCATAACAAGAATGCTAAGAATTCCTGTTTTTCTGGTGTTGTGTATATCAAAAAGGATTTTTAAAAGATCAAAGGGGTCTCTTTGAAGGAGTACCCGCCTTTCTTGGATAAACGGCAGGTGTTACTCCTGTCTTTTTTATATAAATCAATGTTCTCTTTGCGTCGGTTCCGTAGAGATTGACTTCTTGTTTTACCATATGGGAACCTCCCAGTTTGGCTATTGCAGAAAGAGAGTTTTTTGTTTCATCTTCATTATCCCTTCCCTTCATTGCAATGAATACTCCGCCCTTTTTAACCAGAGGAAGACAGTATTCGCTAAGAACAGAAAGATTTGCAACCGCCCTGGCAGTTGAAACATCAAACATTTCCCTGTATTCACCCCTGCCGGCATCCTCTGCACGGGAATGAATTGCATGGCAGCCTTTTAAACCAAGCTCTTTTATTACTTCTTCTAAAAATGATATTCTCTTATTCAATGAATCAAAGAGATACATTTCTCCTTCCATACCGACTATTTTCAACGGTATTCCCGGAAAACCCGCTCCGCTTCCCACATCAGCTGCGGATTTGACACCCTTCACATCATTCCAAATTGTTACAGAATCCAGAAAATGCAGAATATCAATATCATCATTGCCGGTTATGGATGTAAGATTGAATCTTTCATTCCATTCCAGCAAAATCCTTTTATACTTTTCAAATTTCTCAATTACTTCTGAATTGAAGGGAATACCGGCATGCCTTAATCCCGCCTCAAGTATTTCACTCATTATATCCTCTTCTCCTTTGCTCAAGATAAATCAAAAGCACATTAATGTCAGAAGGAGAAACGCCTGATATTCTTGACGCCTGACCCACCGACAAAGGTTTTATGGCATCAAGCTTCTGCCTGGCTTCAAGTCTGAGCCCTTTTATTTTTGCATATTCCAGATCAGGTTTTAACTTAAGCCCCTCATTCTTTTCAAATCTTTCAACAAGCTGAATCTGTTTTTTCAAGTACCCTTCATATTTGCACTCAACTTCAATGGCTTCATCGGTGATATGGTTTCCCGGGGGCATATCTTCGTCAATTCCGCGCAGCATATCATATGTAATTCCCGGTCTTTTCAACACAGCATCTGCCGATATTCCGCTTACTACTTCCCCCTGACCCTGTGCTGCAAGCAAAGGATTTATTTCACTTGGTTTATATACTTTTTTCCTTAGTCTTTCCAACTCTTTTTGCATAAACTCTTTTTTTTCAAGGAACTCCTTGTATCTTTCTTCACTTATCAGCCCTATTTCATATCCTTTTTCAGTTAACCTCATATCCGCATTGTCCTGCCGAAGTAAAAGTCTGTACTCACTTCTTGATGTCATCATTCTATAGGGTTCATTTGTTCCTTTGGTTACAAGATCATCAATGAGAACTCCGGTGTAAGCTTCTGACCGTATTAAAAACAGAGGTTCTTTCCCTTTTATCTTCATGACTGCATTGATTCCTGCCATCAGTCCCTGGGCACCCGCTTCTTCATAACCTGAACTGCCGTTGCTTTGACCTGCAGAGAATAAACCGGGTTTTTCCTTGAACTCAAGGGATTGTTTCAATTGAAGGGGATCTACACAATCATATTCAATTGCATAAGCACTTCGCATGGTTTTTACATTTTCAAGACCCTTGATTGTCCTGAGCATTTTTTCCTGGACATCTTCCGGCAGTGAACTTGACATTCCCTGGACATACATTTCCTTTGTCTTAAGACCCATGGGTTCTATGAAAATCTGGTGTCTGGGCTTATCAGAAAAACGAACCACCTTATCCTCAATTGACGGACAATATCTTGGACCAACACCATCTATGTCACCACTGAACAGGGGTGAGCGATGCAGGTTTCCCCTGATGACGGAATGGGTTTCTTCATTTGTATAAGTCAGATAACAGGATTCTTGTTCCATTTCTATTTTTTTAGTCTCAAAGGAAAATGGAACAATCGGCATATCTCCTTTCTGTTCTTCCATTACAGAATAATCAAGGCTGTCCTTATGGACCCTTGAGGGAGTTCCCGTTTTAAATCTCATAAGCTTTATGCCTTCTTCAACCAGACTTGCAGAAAGTTCATTTGCAGGGAACATACCATCGGGACCACCCGGATAATTTACATCACCAATTATAATACGACCCTTAAGATATGTTCCTGAACACAGGATTGCACATTTGCATTCATATTGAGCCCCTGTATGGGTTTCAACCCCTTTGACTTCCCCCTTTTCAAAGATAATGCGGGTAACTTCTGCCTGCTTTAAATCAAGGTTTTCCTGATTTTCAAGCCTTTCTTTCATTTCTTCCTGATAAGCGCGCCTGTCAATCTGTGCCCTCAGTGAGTGAACTGCAGGACCCTTTGCCTTGTTTAACATTCTTGATTGTATCAATGTAGCATCTGCAGCTTTTCCCATTTCTCCGCCCAGTGCATCAATTTCCCTGACGAGATGTCCTTTAGCAGTACCCCCAATACTTGGATTGCACGGCATATTGGCAACACTATCCATATTCAAGGTGAAAATAACTGCAGAACAACCAAGTCTTGCCGCGGCAAGAGCTGCCTCACAACCTGCGTGGCCTGCACCTATTATTGCAATATCATATTTTCCGGCATTATATTTCATATCATTTTCCCACACAGAAATTTCTGAATATATTTTCGATTATATCTTCACCGGCGCTTTCACCGGTTATTTTTCCAAGTTCCTCTGCAGCATGTGTAAGATCAATTGAAATAAGATCAAGGAATCCATTGTCTTTTGCTGTTTCAATTGCTTCTGTAATATGTTTAAGTGCATTGTCGATATGATTTTTATGTCTTTGGTTTGTAATCGCTATTCCGTCAATTTCAATACCGGGTTTTAGTATATATGAATATATTTCATCCAAAATTATATCCGTTCCTTCATTTTTGACAAAGCTGCACTCAATGTATTTCAAACTGCCCAATGCTTCAATGATTTGCATGCTTTTCCCAATATCCGTTTTGTTTATTGCAAATATGGTTTTATCAGGATTTGATTGTTCTATAAGGCTCCTGGTTTCAGAATCAAGGCCTCTTGCAGCATCGAGAACCATAACAATAACCTGGCTTTTATCCCTGGTTTGATAAGATTTTTCTATGCCGATTTTTTCAATGAAATCATCTGTTTCCCGTATTCCGGCTGTATCATGTAAAACAATAGGAAAACCTTTCAGGGAAAAGTGAATTTCCAAAACATCCCTTGTTGTTCCAGGTATGTGGGTTACTATGGCCTTTTCTTCTCCTATAACCTTGTTTATAAAGGTAGATTTTCCGGCATTTGGCGGACCAATAACTGCAACATCAAGACCTTCACGAAGAATTTTGCCTGTTTCGAAGTTTTCAATCAACTTAATTATTTCTTTTTTGATATCCTCAGCTTCAATCATTGCCTTATCAAGTGAAATTGCTTCATCCTCATATTCCGGATAGTCTATTGTTACACTGATATGTGAAAGCAATTCAATGATTTTACGGCGCAATTCCTTTATTTTTGTTCCTGTTCTTCCTTCGAGTTGCTTGATTGCACTTTTTTCGCTCTTGTATGTAGCGGAGTTTATAACATCCATCACGGCTTCGGCCTGTGACAAGTCAATTCGCCCATTCATAAATGCTCTTTTTGTGAATTCTCCCGGATTTGCCGGTACAGCTCCTTTTTTAAATACCAATTCAAGTATTTTTGAAACAATCACCGCATTTCCATGGCATTGAATCTCAACTACATCTTCCCTTGTATATGTGGCCGGTGCTTTCATTTTCAAAACAAGGACTTCATCAATTGTATCTCCCTGATCATTTACGATTCGTCCGTATACAACTTTATGTGTCCCAATATTTTCAAATTTACCGTTAAAAAGAAAAATTCCGGATACAATTTTAAAAGCATCCGCTCCACTGATTCTAATTGAGCTTATTCCTCCGCTGCCGGGTGGTGTTGAAACCGCGGCAATTGTATGATCTTTTTCTCTCATATTAATAATTCCTTCAATTACAAAAGCCACTGTGCAAGCAATCCTTTCACAACGGCTTTTGAATTAATAATATTAATTTACATTGATATTTTACCTTGCGGTACTTTTTATTACAACCTTTCGGTTTGGCTCTTCACCTACACTGAAAGTTTCAACATTTTTGTTTTTCTGTAAAGTTGAATGTATGATTCTTCTTTCATATGGATTCATTGGTTCAAGGGTTTTGTTTCTTCCGGATTTTTCAACTTTTGCAGCTATTCTATTGGCTAGTTCCTCCAGTGTTTCTTCCCTCTTTTTCCTATAATTTTCAGTGTCAATGATTATCTTCCTGTAAGTTGTATTGTTTCTATTTACTACAAGGCCCGTTAAGAATTGAAGGGAATCAAGTGTTTCTCCCCTTCTTCCTATAATCATTCCGCTGCTTTTTGTTACAACATTGATTTTGAGTAATTCATCTTCTTCTGCAAATTCCAGCTCGGCATCTATGCCCATCTTTTCAAAGAGTTCCCCTAGAAAGTCCCTGGCTATTTCAATTGCATAATCATAAAGTATAATTCTGACTTTGGCTTCCTTTTGCTTGCCAAGACCAAGGAATGATTTGCTTCCTTCTTCAAGGATTTCAATCTCAACCTGATCTTCAGCAACATCCAGTTCTTTCAATGCCAGTTCGATGGCTTCCTCAACGGTATTAGCTGATTTTTCTAAAACGATATTTGCCATTATTTTTTACCTCCGTCAAGCTTTTTTTGTTCCTGAATATTTCCATTGTTATTTTTTTCAGCTTCCTTGTCCTTTTTCTGTTTGTTAATGTAAAGCTGTGTAAAGATTTGGAACACATAAGTGTTTATCCAATAGAATCCCATGCCTGCAGGAAGTATAAATGAGAAGTAAAGAGTCATTCCGGGAATCATATACTTCATCATATTGCCCATATTCCCCATAGGATTCTTATCATCTTTCTTCTTATCTTCCTTAGGCTGCGGAGGTGTCATCAATCTCTGTGAAATTACAGTCATTATTACAGCAACAATAGGAATTATCAAAAGCGGAAGATATATTCCCATCTGTTCCCCGAAAAGAAGACTGGGATTAATTGTCGGTATCTCTCCAAGGTTAAGACCAAGGAACTTAAGATTCATTAGGTCGGAAGTTGATACGGTATTGTCCAGATATCCCGGGTTGTTTGTGAGAAAATTAACTAATTTAAGTTCATTTACCTGGCTTATCTTGTCAAAGGTTGTTGTATTAGCTGAATATGAAACAATGCTTTGCAATTCTGCAGGTAATTTATTTACAAGATTAAGCACAACATCGCTTGTTTTTCCAACAACCAAAGTCAATGGCCTTCTTAGTACAGAATACAGGGCAATCAATATTGGAAACTGCAGCAGCATAGGGAGACATCCATCCATGCAGCTTTCATTGTTTTCCTTATATAAAGCCTGTATTTCCTGGTTTTGTTTTTCTTTGTCGTTCTTATACTTTTCCTGAATTCTCTTGACTTCAGGTTGCAGTGCACTCATTTCCTGTGACGACTTCTGTGACTTCAGTGTCAATGGAAAAAGTAACAGTTTTGTAATAAGTGTAAAGAAGATGATAGTAAGTCCGAAATTGTGAAATCCAATAGTATTGTAAAGAAAATAGAATCCCGCACCCAGTGCGCGCAGTAGTGTATCAATGATTTGCGTCATTTGGTGTTATCCTTCCCCGGTTCATTTAACCGGATCAACCCCGCCTTTACTGAAAGGGTTGCATCGCAGAAGTCTCCAGACAGCCAAACCGGCACCTTTGAAAGCACCGTGTTTTTCAATGGCCTGATATGCATATGTAGAACATGTTGGATAATATTTACACTTTGGAGTTGTGTAAGGCGAAATGCCATTTTTATAAATATTTATCAGCCACAGCAGCAGCTTTTTCATGTTTTCTCCGTAACTATATCAGCCCGGATTGTTTCAAAAGATATTCTGTCTCATTTTTGATTTCAGAAAAATCCGGCAGTTCCCGGTTTTTTCTGACTACAAAAACCATATCTGTATTCAATTTTAAATCATGTTCAAAACTTCTGAAACTTTCCCTGACCAGTCTCCTGACCCTGTTTCTGTCTACGCTTCTGCCATAGGCCTTTTTGCTGACCGTTATTCCAAGCCGTGCTTTTGATCGGTTTCCAACCAAAACGTATAATGTTAGGTTTTTTGTTTTGTAATGGTTGCCTTTTCGATAGACCCTGGCAAATTCGTAATTCCGTTTTATACTTTCTGTCTTTTTCATTATGATTCTCCTGCCCCGAATAAATTTACGGGTGCATGAATCTAGGCAGAAAGTTCCTTGCGTCCTCTTTTACGTCTGTTGCTGAGCACTTTTCTTCCCGCTGATGTTTTCATTCTTTTTCTGAATCCATGCTCTTTTTGTCTCTGCCTTTTTTTAGGCTGGTATGTTCTTTTCACTGGGGTTTCCCTCCGTATTGTTTACTTTATATATTAATGCGGTCAAATTACCGCCGATATATCTGTCCATACAGCAAAGTGTATTATATAGAAAAGGCTTTTTAGTGTCAAGAAATTTCTTTGTCAGGACGGTATTTTTCCACAGGAGTAATTTTTTTGCAGTTGTGGATAACTTTTTGTGTTTTTACCTTGAGTTTATAAATATTTTCTGATATATTAAAAATTACCTGTTGATAACTTCATAAATGTTATGACTCAGCAGTGTCATTTTACTAAAGATAAAGACTGTGTATTTTTTAGCACCTGTTTATCTTTTTTTATTGTGATTGGGGGAGACATAAATGGTTAAAAGCGTTGACTTATTGTGGGAAGAGGCTCTGGAATTATTAAAGGACGAATTATCGGAAATTAGTCTAAATACGTGGGTAAAACCCATAAAACCTATCGAAATCAAAGAAAATACCATATATTTTGAGGTTCAGCTCGAGTTTACAAAGAACATGCTTGAGAACAGATATTGTGATTTGATCAAGAACGCTTTTTTTGCTGCCTGCGGAACCGAATTTGATATAGAATTCCTGCTTCCATCTGAAATCAGTCAACCCGATGCACCTCCGGAAACCACAGTTATCCACAGGAAGGATTCTCCATTGGCATCCTTGAACCCTGAAAACATTTTTGAGAACTTTGTTGTAGGAAACAGCAACCGTTTTGCCCATGCTGCATCTGTTGCAGTGGCAGAAGCACCTGCAAATGCATATAATCCTCTGTTTTTATACGGTAAATCAGGACTTGGTAAAACACATTTGATGCAGGCAATAAGTCATTATATCTTAAAAGAAAATCCCAAAATGAAAATAATGTATGTTTCCAGTGAAAAATTCACCAATGAACTCATTAATGCCATCAGGGATGAACGAACAGACGAAAGAAGCAAGGACTTCAGGGAGAAATACAGGAATGTTGATGTTCTGTTGATTGATGATATACATTTTATTGCAGGTAAAGAACGTACCCAGGAAGAGTTTTTCCATACATTTAATTCACTTTATGAAAACCATAAGCAGATTGTAATCTCCAGCGATAATCCTCCAAGTAAAATACTTACATTGGAAGAAAGGCTTCGTTCAAGATTTGAACATGGACTGATCGCTGACCTTCAGGCACCGGATTATGAAACCAGAGTGGCAATTTTAAGGAAGAAATCCCAGTCAGAAAATGTCATTGTTCCTGATGATGTAACTGAATATATTGCAAACAACTTCCAATCCAACATCAGGAATCTTCAAGGAGCACTTACAAGGGTAATTGCTTATGCGTCACTGACCGGAAATTCCATTACACTGGAAATGACCCAGGATGTTCTTAGGGATATAATTGCCAGAAATAACATAAACAACATTACAATCCCTTATATAATAGATGCAGTTGCAAAACATTATCATATTTCATCAAAAGAGATGATTTCAAAGAAAAGAAACAGGGAAATAGCATTTCCAAGGCAGATTGCCATGTATCTTTGCAGAAAATACACTTCTTCATCTCTTCCTCAGATAGGACGTGAATTTGGCGGAAGAGATCACACGACTGTACTTCATTCCTGCGATAAAATAAATAATCTTCTGCGGGATGATATCTCTGTGAATTCCACTATAGAAGAAATTTCCCGAAGATTCGAAGGCTGAAAACAACTTAATTACCTACCGGACGCCAGTTGTTTAAATCCCTAAAAACCTAAATATTCCCAGGGATGTTTTAGGTTTTTGTTTTTATTTTTCCACCGTTTTCTGTGGAAATGTTAACAAATTAGAGTGGATAAAACACTGTACAAAATGATATAATTTATTCAATGAAAAACTGCTGTTTTATATACAGATTTATAAACAGCATGAAACAGGCTTATAATATACATATACGATGGTTTTCAACAGAATCAACAGTACCTATTACTACTACTGAAACTGTTATTCTTTAATAAAGAAAGGGGTTCACAATGAAATTCAATTGCACAAAAACAGATCTTCTGGAGGCTGTATCAGCAGTTCAACGGGCTGTATCAAATAAAAATATTTTTACAGTACTTGAGGGTATTCTAATAACAACATCCGAGGGTAATATTTTGGGCAGCTATGTGCCTTGAAATGATATCCAAAAGCCGGCCAAATTGCGCACTTCGTGGAAATGATATGGAGAAGGGAATTGAATATACAATTGATGGAAATGTTGAGGAAAATGGTTCTGTAATAGTAAATTCAAGGATTTTCGGTGATATAGCAAGAAAAATGCCTGCTGAAAATAATATTACAGTTACAACTGATCAAAATTATAATGTAAAGATAGACAGCGGCAGCATACATATGGATATAAAAGGAATGGATCCTGAAGGTTTTCCGCCGATTCCCGAAGTAAATAAAGAAAATTGCATAGAAATTGACCAGGAATTTTTTAGGGAAATGATCCGCCAGGTTATATTCAGTGTGGGAAATGATGACAGTAAACCCATTTTTAAAGGTGCTTTGATGGAAAGCAAAGAAAACTCGCTTAATATGGTTTCTCTGGATGGTTACAGGATGTCAATAAGAAGGGAAAGTCTGCTGGGAACAAAAGAAGGTATGAATGTTGTTGTTCCCGGTAAAGCATTATCTGAAGTAATGAGGTTATTGAAAAATGATGATGATAAAGTAAATATTTATTATGAAAACAGTCAGATTTTATTTGATCTTGGCAATTGTAAATTAGTTTCAAATCTACTTCAGGGTGAATATTTAAATTACAGAAGTATTTATCAGTCACAGAAATTTGATACTGAAATAGTGATTGACAGAGAAAGAATCATGGAAGGAATAGATAGAGCTATGCTTGTTATTACCGGAGATAATAAAAGTCCGGTTTCAATGAATATAGAAGATGATGAAATGATAGTAAGGTCAAAAACAGAAATAGGAGCTGTTACTGAAAATATTTCTTTGGAAAAAACAGGATTGGATTTAAAAATTTCTTTTAATCCTAAATTTTTACTCGATGTTTTTAAAAGTATCAATGATGAAAGAATAAAAATCTCTTTTGCGGGTTCTGATGGTCCATGTATTATAGAACCGGTAAATGGTGAGGAATTTCTTTATGTTGTGCTTCCGGTCAGGACATCATAAATGAAGGAAATCAAGATAACAACAGAATATATTAAGCTGGACCAGTTTTTGAAACTTTCAGGATGTGTCAGTAATGGGGGAGAGGCAAAGATTCTTATTAGTGAAGGTCTTGCTTTTGTAAATGGAGAGCAGGAATTAAGAAGAGGAAAAAAACTTCGACCCGGTGATAAAGTTTTATTCAAAAAAACAGAATTTATAGTTGTATGAGGGTGATTTTTGTATATATCAAAGATATATCTTAAAAATTTTCGGAATTATTCGGAACAAACAGTTGATTTAAATGAAAATGTTAACATTATCTATGGAAAGAATGCCCAGGGAAAGACCAATTTAATTGAGTCTGTTTTTTTATGTTCAACAGGACGTTCTCATAGAACAATAAAAGATAATGAGCTTATAATGGAAGGTAAAAATTCTTTTTCTGTGAGAATTGAAGGTGTAAAGGATGATATTCCGTTCGATATAAGTATTCATTATGAAAAAGGAGGAAAAAAAATAATTAAGGTAAACAGCCTTAAGATAAAACGCTTTGGTGAAATGATAGGGGTATTGAACACAGTTATTTTTTCTCCTGATGACCTTCAGATTATAAAAAAAGGACCGGCAGAGAGAAGAAGATTCCTTGATATATTAATAAGTCAGACAAATTCTTCGTATTTTTATAATCTGCAGAGATATCAGAAAATAATAAAACAAAAAAATGCATTGCTGAGAAAATTTGATAAGGCAGCTGGTGGAATGGATTTACTTCATGTGTATAACCGGAAACAGGCTGAAATAGGATCAAGAATTATTAATGAGAGAATCACATTTATTGATGAAATTCGGGAAAAAATACAGGAAAATCATTCAAAATTGACAAAAAACAAAGAAAAGATTGAAATTAAGTACCTTTCTTCTTCCGGAAAAGAGTCTCATGAAGAAGATGGTTTGTTTAAGTTTATAGATAATAATACAAAGAATGAAATAAGAAATCAGGCCTGTTTATATGGTCCTCATAGAGATGATATGGAAATATATGTAAATAATAGTGATTTAAGGGCCTTTGGCTCCCAGGGGCAGCAAAGAACGGCGGTTTTATCTCTAAAATTAACAGAGATTCAACTTATAAAGGAAAAAACCGGGCATTCTCCTGTTTTACTTTTGGATGATGTTATGAGTGAACTTGATATTTCAAGGAAAAGATATCTTTTGGATAATATAAATACCAGACAGACCCTTATAACCGGAACAGAAAAAAGAACCTATTCGGCATTTGAAGATAAAACAACTTATCTGTATGTTGTGGATGGTACAGTTGAAAGAAAATGATAATGAAGGCAGTTGAAATCCTAAAAAATAATTACAATAGAGTGCCTGGTTCCAGAATATACCGGAAAGAGTGGGGTTTTTATTCACTGGAAAGATGGATTGGTGAAGGATATTTACCTGAGGGAACTACGGATGCTTCCATAAAGGACATTTTTAGACAAAAGGACCTTTTTGATGAAGAAGCAAGGCATAGAATAACTGACCTGGGAGGTATTGAATCCCCGTTTATACCTTGGTTTGAAGTTAAAGTTCTTGAAGACTTGGGGGAGCATGAGCGTGTTCAGGATAATGCAGGTAGAAAAGTATTGTATTTTAAAGGCCGTCGTGATGGTTTCATGCCTGAATACAGGGATCATCCGGTAAAAGATTTTAAAACATGGGAATCTCTTTGTAAATGGCGGTTAAATCCAAGGGATGAAAATAGATTTAAAAGAATTGAAAAAGAAAAGGATAAAATCATTAAACTGCAGAAGCAGGGGATTGTAATTGCCCAGATTGCTGTAGGGGGATATATGTATTTAAGAAGTCTGATAGGACCCCTTGAATTACTTTATATGTTTTATGATAATCCTGAACTTATACATGATTGTATGAAATCCTGGTATGAAGTCGCTGACGCTACAATGGAATACAAACAAAAATACTTCAATATAGATGAATTCATGCTATTGGAAGACATATGCTACAATAAAGATTCATTGATTTCACCTGAAATGATAAAAGAATTTCTCTTTCCATATTACAGCCAATTGATTGAGAATATTAAAAAAAGGCAGATTGATAAAACAAAACACTTGTATTTTCAATTGGATACTGATGGGTATTCACCTGCGGTAATTGATTTATACAGGGAAATTGGACTTGATATATGTTCTCCGTTTGAAGTTGCTGCCGGTTGTGATGTAGTTGAAATAGGAAAAAGATATCCATGGCTCATGCTGGAAGGCGGAATTGATAAAAGAATTATTGCACAGGGAAAACCTCATATAGACAAACATTTGGAGAGTATTATGCCGGCAATGAAAAAAAGAGGGGGTTATATTCCAACTTGTGACCATGGTGTACCGATTGAAGTATCCTTTGAAGACTATATATACTTCAGGGAACGTCTTTCAGAATATTGCCTTTAAGGGATGTTTAAGATAGAATATAAGTATTGAGGAGACTGAAATGTACCTGCATATAGGCGGTAATCATGTGATTGACCGAAGAGATATAATTGGTGTTTTTGATATAGAGAAATCTACGGTATCAAATATAACCAGAGACTACTTGAGAAAACAAGAAAAAAATGGCAGGGTTGTTACTATTGTAAGTGATATGCCCAAGTCTTTTATTGTTGTTGCAAATGACAACAACACATATGTTTATTTGTCTTCAATATCACCCGTAACTTTGAAAAAGAGATATGAAGGTGGAGAAGACAGTTATACAGTAGCGGAGGAAAAATGATAAATAACAATAATAATTCTAACTATAATGAGTCAGATATCAAAGTGCTTGAAGGACTTGAAGCTGTAAGAAAAAGACCGGGAATGTACATTGGATCAACTTCACTCAGAGGATTGCATCATTTGGTGTATGAAATTGTAGCAAATAGTGTAGACGAAGCCCTCGCCGGCAGATGTGACAAAATTGAAATATACATTGATAAAGACAATATTGTATCTGTAACAGACAATGGAAGCGGAATACCTGTAGGTATACATCCGGATAAGGGAATACCAACTGTTGAAGTTGTTCATACTGTTCTTCATGCAGGGGGTAAATTCGGCGGTAAAGCATATAGTATTTCCGGTGGACTTCATGGCGTAGGTGCTTCAGTTGTTAATGCTCTTTCAGAATATATGGAAGTTGAAGTAAAACGAAATGGAAAAATATATAAACAACGCTATGAAAGAGGAATAACGGCATCTAAACTGGAAATAATAGGTGAAACTACTGAAACCGGAACAACAACAAGATTTAAACCGGATTCACAGATATTTGAGTCAATTGAGTTTGACTATGAGACCATGCTTTCAAGATACAGGGAAATGGCATTCTTGAATAAGGGTGTGTTTATTAAATTGGTAGACAGAAGAGAGGATGAAATAACAGAGAATGATCTTATCTATGAAGGTGGTATTAATTCTTTTGTACAATATCTTGATAGAACTAAGGAATCACTGACAGAACAACCCATATATATATTTGCAGAAAAAGATGGATCTGTCGTTGAAATAGCAATGCAATACAATAATAGTTATGCTCATACAATGTTCAGTTATGCAAACAATATTGCAACAATTGAAGGTGGAATGCATGTTACCGGTTTTAAAGCAGCTTTAACAAAGGTTGTTAATGATTATGCAAGAAAAATGGGCATTATAAAGGACAATGATAAGAATCTTCAAGGAGATGATACAAGAGAGGGGTTAACTACTGTATTAAGTGTTAAATTACCGGAACCTCAGTTTGAAGGACAAACAAAGTCTAAACTTGGGAACAGTTATATTAGAACAATGGTGGAACAAACAGTAAATGATAAACTTGCTGCATATTTTGAGGAGCATCCAAAGGAAGCAAAAATTGTAATTGACAAATGTCTCGGTGCTGCCAGGGCAAGGGATGCGGCAAGAAAAGCCAGAGAATTAACCAGAAGAAAAAATGTACTTGAAAGCAATGCACTGCCAGGAAAATTAGCAGATTGTTCAGAAAAAGACCCGGCACTGTGTGAAATATTCATTGTTGAGGGTGATTCAGCGGGTGGAAGTGCAAAACAGGGAAGAGAAAGAAAGTACCAGGCTATTTTACCATTATGGGGAAAAATGCTTAATGTTGAAAAAGCAAGGATTGATAAAGTATATGGAAACGAAAAACTTCATCCATTTATAACAGCTCTTGGCACGGGAATTGGAGAAGAGTTTGATATAGAAAAGCTTAGATACCATAAAGTAATATTGATGGCTGATGCGGATGTTGATGGTTCCCATATAAGAATGTTACTTCTTACATTCCTATACAGATATATGAGACCATTGCTAGAAAATGGAAATATATATATAGCACAACCACCTCTTTTTAAAGTTGAATTTGGAAAAGAAGAATTTTATGCATATAACGATAAGGAACTTGAAATCGGCCTGGAAAAAAGCGGATGGGACAAAAAGAAGTGTAATATTCAAAGATATAAAGGTCTTGGAGAAATG
>CAYYXJ010000021.1:0-780 GCA_964475455.1 uncultured Clostridiaceae bacterium
TATATCAGGGGCACTCGGTAAAGGTTACGAAGCAATTTTCAATATCGGAATAACCGCTGCATTTTCCATCAGTCCCGGTCCCGGTTCCCTTGAGAACTCAATCAAAAATGCAGCTGAGTATATTGAAAAAACAACACGTAGTATAATTGCTGTCTGGATTAATAAAAAAAGCTGACTATATTTCCCTGCCTTCAAGCTCTGCAAGTGGGCCAAGTTTCTTCATTAATGTTTCGAATTGTTCCGGAGTAAGTGCCTGATTACCATCACACAGTGCTTCATCAGGGCAATTATGTACTTCTATCATCAATCCATCAGCACCTAATGAAACAGATGCCTTGGCAGCAGGTTCTACCAGCCATGAAATTCCCGTCCCATGGCTGGGATCAGAGATTACGGGCAGGTGACTCAAACTACAGGAACTGCACATATATCCATTGTATTTCTTGTAAAGGTCTCAAATGTTCTCATTCCTCTTTCACAGAGAATAATATTTTCGTTCCCCCCACTCATAACGTATTCAGCGGCCATCAGCCACTCTTCTATTGTTGAAGCAAATCCCTTTTTCAGCAATATTGGTTTCTTCAGCTTTCCGAGTTCCTTCAGAAGACTGTAGTTCTGCATATTTCTAGCCCCTACTTGAATAATATCAACATTTTCAACGAATTTCCCAAGTACATTTGCATCCATTATTTCAGATACTATAGGCATACCGGTCTCCTTCTTTGCTGTAATAAGCATGTCAAGACCTTCTTCCCCCAATCCCTGAAAACTATATGGTGA
>CAYYXJ010000021.1:790-3191 GCA_964475455.1 uncultured Clostridiaceae bacterium
ACCGGCAGCCTTAAGCCATTTAAGACCTTTTACACCGTGCCCCTGAAAGGCATAGGGTGATGTTCTGGGTTTAAATGCTCCACCTCATAAAAACCCAGCTCCGGCTTTTTGAACATCCTTAGCAACAGATATTATTTGTTCCTCGCTCTCAACAGAACACGGGCCGGCTATAATTGCAAGTTTTTTCCCACCGATGTCGTGACCTGCCACATTAACAATAGTACCATCCGGTTTGAAAAGCCTGTTGGCCTTTTTATATGGTTCCTGTACCCTCATTACCTTTGCAACAATATCATTCTTCTCAAATCGAACTTCATTTACGCTGTATGTATCTCCGATAAGTCCCAAGATGGTCTGCTCCGCCCCTCGTGACAAATCCACCTTAAGGCCAATACTCTCTATTTCTCTTATCAGTTCCTGCAATTTTTCTTCAGGTGCGTGTGGTTTTAATACAATAATCATCTTTTTTTCTCCTATTCCATAAAAAAGAGCTCCCATCGAGCTCATCAACATTCTTGATTAGACTGTCCGGTAAAATTTAAAACAAATATACAAATATCCCGGTTTCCATTGACGGAACCGGGTTGGGATAGATATATGAGTATTTACTTTCAAATTTGTTCATGTTTCATCCTCATGTACATTTTATCCATTTTCAACCATTAAATCAATGCTTGAAACGAACATCCCTGGGATAGCGTGTCAGATTTGAACGATCATCCCTGGGATAACGTGTCAGATTTGACACGTTATCCCAGGGATGATTGTACACGCGCTATTTTTCGGGAAGGATTTCTATCCAGTAACCATCGGGGTCGGATATGAAATACAGGCCCATATCTTTGTTTTCATAACATATGACTCCGTTTTGTTTATGCAGTTCATAAGCTTTGTCAAAATCATCAACTCTAAAAGCCATGTGGATTTCATTGTCGCCGAGATTGTACGGTTCCTTCCGATCCCACAACCAGGTAAGTTCAACCTGATGTCCGGACTGACTGTCACCCAGGAATACAAGGGTAAACCTTCCAGTTTCCCTGACTTTTCTTTTTTCTTCCAAGAGACCCAGGTTCTCTTGATAAAATGCAATGCTCTTATCAAGATCAAGCACATTAATATTGTTGTGAACATATCTAAATTTCATTTCTACCTCCCGTAAAAACATATTCTATCGTAATAGGGTCTCTCGGCAAGATCTTTTTTTACCTGTTTTATATATTCCCAATCATCCCAAAAGTGAATCGGATATACTTTCCTTACATCAACATTTTCCATCAGATAGTCAATGGAATAATACATTGATTCTCCAAGTCTTTTATCAACAGGGATAAAAGCAACGTCAATACTCTGTTCTTTTATTTTATTAATCTCACCCTTAAATTTATCCGCCATCCCTTTGTTATATTCATCAGGTTCTCCGTCCCAATGCCACCAGTTCAAGTCTCCTGCATGAAAAATAGTTCCACTTTGAGTTTTAACTACATATGCAACACCTTCATCGGTTGAATCCAGTGTTTGAACAGTAATGTTTCCAATCGCTAATTCTTCATCCGTAGCCATCTTGAAAATATTATTATTGGCACTAATTCCTATATCTGAGGAAAGGATATACTTTATACTTGAGTTGAGTAACTGCCAGTCAAATATGTGTCTGTCAAAATGATCACCATGATTGTGGCTTACAAAGACATAGACCTTTTCAAACTCCTTCAGCATACTTGAATCAAAACCTTTTTTATAATAGTCAAATATGAATAGTTCTTTTTTCACTTCAACAGATACACCGCTGTGAAATAAATATTCTATTTTCAAATTATCTACCGTTCCCAATATAAAACCCATCCTTCTTAATTAAGATAGTCAGTTAGATGAATATATCAAAATAATATATTAATTTCTTTATTCTTTTTATAACCATTACCCTGTTCCTCTTTAGTTTGCAGGTCTGCCGAACATATATATATCACCGATTTCGTAATCATTGTATTCCCTGGCATTTCTAACCTTAATAGTAGCCTCATAAATTCCATCCTGGCCTTCAATCTCATACTCAACATAGAAATAATATTGATTGGAATCAAGGATCTCTTTGCGAATTAATGTTCCGGGAGTTTGTATGTCATCACTACCCGCACAACCGGTTACAGAAACCAACAAAATAACTACAATTAGAACACAAAAAAGTTTTTTCATAAAATCCCTTCCTATTGCAAGTAAATCTTTATCCATAACTTTTCTTGCAACCAGTTTTTATAAAATCATTATATGCTATATGTTTCCAATTTAATAAAGAAATATTTTTATTGGCCAACTGCGCTTCTCAGTGTTATTCTGACTATCTCAGGCCTTGCAAAGAACCTCATAGGAGGTGTAATTGTTCCTACCCCACTGGTGACAATAA
>CAYYXJ010000021.1:3278-13019 GCA_964475455.1 uncultured Clostridiaceae bacterium
TTCTATTTCACCATATCTGAACTTGTTCCAATACTTCGAAGGTATAAGTGGCGCCCACAAACCAAAGAATGTAACCTGTCCACCATGAGTATGTCCGGAAAGCATCAAATCAGGTTTCACTCCATCAATCTCTGCAATATAATCAGGATTGTGTGAGACCAGTATTGAAAATATATCCGAATCCAAATTCAATTCCTGTACTCCCATGTCAAAATCACCGACTCCAGCTAGTTCAATTAAACTGCCATCTCTCTCAATAGTTATATTAGTGTTTTCAATATCAACGAACCCTGCCAATTCAAATCCATCCCTTGTGGCCTGCTCCCCATCCCATTGATCATGGTTGCCAAGAACACCCATTACCCCATCCAAAGCCGTCAGTCCATTTAGTGCATTAAATACTTCAGGAACATATAACGGACCTCTGTGAACATAGTCTCCTCCCATAAGAATCAGGTCTGCACCTAAGGAATTCATTCTGTCACGCAGCTTTTCAACACGCTCATATGAAAAATACGGACCATGATGTATATCAGACACAAACAGAATTTCATATCCATCAAATTCCGCAGGAAGATTCTCACTGTAAATCTCATAATCAGTAACTCTGAGCCAATATGGCTCAATGAAACTATATCCGAGCAGTACCAAACAACTCAATATAATTGCTAAAAAAACTTTGGTCTTTGTATGAATTTTTCTTTTTCCACGTTTCATATATCTTTTGATTATATACCCAAAATTTTTTTGAGCAAGTCCCTTTTCTACCCACAGTATTAAGCAGAACAATTTATTCTATTGTCATGTTATAATTTTACAAAGGAGCCCTTTATGAAGCGTCTTGTAATATACAGAAATATACTAAGTGATCCCCGAATCAAACTTTTAATTAAACTTCTTGATCCTGACAGTTTTAAACAGTCTGAAGAAATTTACTATGAACTCTGCTCCATCACAATCAATAATCAAGGAATTGACTTAAAATCACAGATTATTGACATCATTCTTTCAGATGAAAATGCTTTTTCTTTAGCTGCTGAAAGAGGAGAGAATATCACTCCTATTCTAAGAAGTGCAGTCATGAATGACATAAATATCATCAAGGAAATTATCTCATTGGATTTTTTGACACTCTCAAAAAATGCCGGAGATAGTCATAATATGCTGGTTAGTGAGACTATAAATGATGTTTCAAGCATTGTAAGGGATGAGTCACCATCAAATATATTCAAATTATTGTATGAGTATTATAACAAAAGTGGCTGCGGCCTCTTCCGTCAATATAAAGCATTTACTATTAATGAGAACCTGAAGATAACTCCCGTGCTTCCATTTAAACCTTTGAATCTGACCGATCTTTACGGTTATGAAGATCAAAAGAACGACATAATTAAGAATACAGCACGTCTTGTCAACAGGCTTCCTGCACACAATATTCTGCTCTTTGGCGATAGTGGGACAGGTAAATCAACTACCGTTAAAGCTATGTTGCCACTTTTTCAAGAGCAGAAACTCCGACTAATAGAAGTTGATAAGGACAAGCTTCATGTTCTTCCAGGTCTCCTGACAGAACTGTCCAAACGTGGGCTTTTCTTCATCATTTTCATTGATGATCTATCATTTGAGCATGATGACGAAGAATTCAAGTTCCTGAAAACAGTAATTCAGGGAGGTTTATATGAAGGCACAGGAAACATTCGCTTTTATGTAACTTCCAATCGAAGAAATATTGTTAAGCAGAACATGCAGGCTAGAGAAAATGAAGTAAATGTCAATGACTTCCTAAATGAAACAGTTTCTCTTACTGACAGATTTGGGATGAAAATATATTTTGACAAACCAAGTAAATCTGAATTTCTTGAAATGGTAACTTTTCTTGCCCGGGCATCAGATATAGAATATTCCGACGAGGTTGAAAAAGCAGCACTTAAATTTGCATTTTTTAATGGTGGTTATAACGGTAGGAGCGCTCGCCAATTCGTTGACAGTATACAGAAAAATTCTTTCTGATCTTATAATTTCCCCCATAATAAAGCCCGAACACTTTACCATTAGTAAATTGTTCGGGCTTTTTGTATATTTAAAATCCTTTTATCTGTCTTCTCTGAAATATGGTAACCCAAGGCTTGTCGGCGGTTGATTTTCACGCCTTCGGCGCATCGAAACCACTATCAAAACCAAAATCGTAACAAGATATGGAAGCATTTTAAATATTTCCTGAGAAGAGCGCGTAAGACCTCCCATATAGAAATACAGCCAGAATAATACACCAAATAGATATGATCCCCAGATTGCATGCCTGGGTTTCCATCGGGCAAATATTACAAGAGCAACCGCAAGCCATCCAAGTTTTTCGATACCTCCGTCATTGGCCCATGTACCCTTAATATAATCCATGACATAGTACAAACCACCTAAACCGGTTATCGCTGCACCTATACAAGTTGCCAAATATTTATACCTAATTACGCTGATACCTGCAGCATCTGCCGTAGCAGGGTTTTCACCCACCG
This sequence comes from uncultured Clostridiaceae bacterium, assembly GCA_964475455.1. GTDB lineage: Bacteria > Bacillota > Clostridia > DUPQ01 > DUPQ01 > JAFGQE01. The sequence continues at coordinate 5,792 of CAYYXJ010000021.1, forward strand.
CCCTGAGATTCAGACCCTTTCGTGTTTTAGCAAGATACCAGCCCATAATAAAAGCAATTGCTATTGCCAGATATACCATGAACCCCAGTGCTGAAAGCACTCCTACATCAGAAAGAAACGGCAGTGTAGAACGATAAGCACCGCTGGTTGCCGAGACAGATATCTGACCGACTCCGCCAGCCATTTTATTCATTGCTCCACCAAAGAAATTTGCAACACCACCACCAAAAATAGTAAGTGTCAGCCCTGTGACATTTTGGTTTGCGCGCAGTGAAATTGTTAAGAAGCTGTATATAAGGCCAGCCGCAATCGAAGCTGCCAATGAGCAAACCAAAGCTATCAGAAGCCCAAGAAATGGAATTGGATCGGCGACAGCACCTTCATACCAAAAAGCACCGGCAAGTCCGGCAATACCACCAAGATACATTATTCCCGGTACCCCAAGGTTAAGATTACCTGATTTTTCAGTAAGTATTTCACCCATTGCACCAAAGAGTATGACAGTACCAAAAACCAAAGCAGCCTGTAATAAGGAGAGTATTTGTGTCATATTATTTCACCTCCTTGGTATGCCTGAAAATCAATCTATATTGAGTAAAGAACTCACTGCCAAGAATAAAAAATAGTATTATCCCTACTATCATCTTGGATGCAAAATCATTTAGATTATACTGTGAGGCTATCTGTATTGCCCCTTTTTCAAGGAAAACAAGTAAAGCCGCCACTAGTATCATCATAAATGTATTAAATTTAGCAAGCCATGCAACAATTATTGCTGTAAATCCACTTCCACCTGCAGTACTGGTCGAAATAGTATGGGAAGCACCCGCTACTGCTATATATCCTGCCATTCCGCATATAGCACCTGAAATCATCATTGTGCGAACAATAACTTTTTTGACATTAACACCGATATATCGTGCAGTTCTGTTTGATTCACCAACTACAGATATTTCATAACCTTGCTTCGAATATTTAAGATAAACATACATACCAATTGTCAACGCAAGTACGATAATTATATTCAGTAAATATTTCTGCCCTAACAAAGTTGGAAACCACCCGGCCTGAGTCTGCTGATTGATTATTCCAACAGTATTTGAACCAAATGGATTCTCCCATATGGCAACAAAATATGATGTCAGTTGGATAGCTACATAGTTCATCATCAAAGTAAAGAGAGTTTCATTCGTTCCATATCTGGCCTTGAATATTGCAGGGATAAAACCCCATATTGCTCCGGCAACACAACTAACAACAAAGCATACTATTAAAAGTAGCCATGTTGGCATTGAACTTCCAAAATAAATCATAACGGCAGCAGTTGCTATTCCACCAACCAGTATCTGTCCCTCTGCTCCAATGTTCCAAAATCGCATTTTGAAAGCAGGAGCCAGTCCGATTCCTATGCACAGCAACATAACCAAGTCACGTAAACTGACCCATAAGCGCCTGGTCGTTCCAAAATTTCCTTCAAACATAGCAGCATAAACTTTTATGGGATTCAGCTTCACAATACTATAAATGACTATTGCACTTACAACCAAAGCAAGAATCAACCCAGCCAGCCTTATCAACCACCCATGCCACCAGTCAATTGAATCCCGTTTAGCTATTCTTAAAAAAGGTGTCTTATGAGATTTATTCATTCACTTTGTCCTCTCTAAGTTTTGTCATCATCATACCAACCTCATTTTTGTCTGCACCCCTGCCCGGAACAACTCCACTGACCTTTCCTCCGCAAAGCACAAGAATCCGGTCACACAGCTCCAATAAAACATCCAGATCCTCTCCGACAAAAATTACGGCAACACCTTTTTGTTTTTGCTGGTTTACCAGATTATATATTGTATAAGAAGAATTAATGTCTAATCCCCTGACAGCATATGCCGTCATCAAAACAGTTGGAGCAGATGAAATCTCACGCCCAACCAATACCTTTTGAACATTACCACCTGAAAGTCTGCGTACCGGAATAGTGAGATTAGGAGTTGTTACCTCCAGCCTATCTACGACTCTTTGCGCCAAGTTCTGAGGTGTCTTTCTGTCAGTAAAAACTGATTTTCCCTTTCGGAATGAGCGAAGCATCATATTGTTGGTTAAATCCATGTTTCCTACCAGCCCCATGCCCAGTCTATCTTCAGGCACAAACGACAGCATTACACCCAGTGCAAGAATCTCACGAGGATCCTTCCCTGCAAACTGAACTTCTTCACCAGTTTTAGGGTCAATATATATAATACTTCCTGTTTCAAAGGGCTGAAGACCTGCAATGGCTTCAAGCAGCTCCTTTTGTCCGCAACCGGATATACCTGCTATTCCCAGTACTTCTCCGGAATTTGCAGTAAAGGAAACATCAGAAAGTTTAGTTATCCCATCCTTGTCTTTAACAGTAAGATTTTTCACAATAATTCTCGGTTTTGGTTCCACCGGATCCGGTCTGTCAATATTCAAAGAAACCGAACGCCCTACCATCATATTTGTCATTTCAGAAGCATTTGTATCCTTTGTTTGCATAGCTCCTGCGAACTTACCTCGATGCAGTACAACAACTCGGTCTGATATTTCTTCAACCTCATACAGCTTATGTGTAATGATGACGATTGTTTTTCCGGCACCACGCATATTACGTAGGATGTTGAAGAGTTTTTCTGTTTCCTGTGGTGTAAGAACTGCAGTTGGCTCATCCAATATTAATATTTCTGCACCACGGTAAAGGACCTTTACTATTTCTGCTGTTTGTTTTTGGGAAACTGACATATCATAGATTTTTTGTTCAGGATTCAAATCAAATCCGTATGTTTGGCAAATTCCCCGTATCTTTTTACCTACAACCTTCAGATCAAGTTTTCCGGAGCCGGGCATTCCTAGTATTATATTCTCAGCAACAGTAAGTACATCCACTAATTTAAAATGCTGATGGATCATACCTATGCCAAGGTCAAAAGCATCCTTTGGGCTTCTTATTGAAACTTCCTGCCCATTAACTAAGACACTACCGGCATCGGGATAATAAATCCCAGAAAGTATGTTCATCGGGGTTGTCTTACCACTTCCATTTTCTCCCAGCAAAGCAAGAATTTCACCTTTGCAGATATCAAGACAAATGCCGTCATTTGCTACAACCGAGCCGAATGTCTTGGTAATATCACGCATACACACTGTAGCAGTATTGCTTTGCATCGCACAACTCTCCTTTAAAAACAATAGAAAGGGCCACTTTTTTCAAGTGGCTCTTTCTATTTGAAACAGGTCGTTTAACCTGCGTTTAGTTCTGTAATTCCATCTATACGAAGACCAAAGTATGGTGCGCTTCGCAGTGTTGACTCATTGAATATTCCGTTGGAAATGGCTTCGCCTGTATCGCCGACCCAGTCTCCGTCAGTATCAATTGCCATATAAGAAGTTACTGTTTCTCCACCAACAGTGAATGTTGATGTATCAAATACGTTGAGGCTGCCATCTTTCAATGCTGCTACAACTTCTTCAACTTTTGCTGCAGTTCCATCAGCACAGCTGTCGCCAAGTGCAGATATCATTACAGCACCATCTGTATAGCCGCTGGCCCAGTCTGTTGCAATTTCGGTACCATTTTTCATATGGTTGAATGCATATGTATAATATACTCCCCAGTCATTCTGTGCACTGGTAAGTGCTGCTGTTGGAGCTACTGAAAGCATATCTACATTATATCCAACACAGTAAACAGGAGTTCCGCCTACCAAAAGAGCTTCACATGCTGAAGGAGCACCTGTTGAGTCTGCATGCTGGCTGATTATGATACAACCTGAAGAAACAAGTGAATTTGCTGCTTCAGCTTCTGCTGTGGGATCATACCATGAGTTTGTATAAGTTACATCCATAACTACGTTTTCAACTACTGATTTAACTCCAAGATAAAATCCGGTATAACCTGAAACAACTTCAGCATACGGGAAAGCACCGACGTAACCCATCTTTATGTTTCCATTTTCATCCATATTTTTAGCAGCAACTACGCCATCATCAATGAGTTCAGCGAGTTTCATTCCTGCAACAACACCGGATACATAACGGGATTCAAATGTAAAATTGAATGCATTTTTGAAATTTGTCAGTCCTGAAAGAGCTGCCATGTCACCTGTCATTGAAATGAAAGTTGTGTCTGGATTTTCGCTTGCAGCCTGCTGCATATAGCTCTGATGTCCATAACTGTCAGAGATTATGTATGAACAGCCCTGGTCAACAAGGTCAGTTGCTGTATCGTAGCAATTTTCATCCTCGGAAATATTGTATTTCCAAATAATCTGGTCATCTGAAAAACCTACAGCTGCTGTTGCTGCTTTGATGCCCTGTATATGAGCATAGTCATAACCGGTGTTTTCATCATGTACCAGAATTACACCAATTTTGATATCAGAATTCACTTCCTCTTTTTCCCCCGTGCCACAGGCTGCCAACGTAAGTACTAGAGACAATACGAGCAACAATGTGATTAATTTTTTCATTTCTCACCCTCCACAAAATTTAATATATAATATGGCATATAAAGTGTATATGCTTATTAATCAAATTTATCCTTTTAAAAAATGTATCCCCCAATTGCACTGTCATTTAACGGTTTTACGTCACTCTTCTTTAGACATAACGACGTAAAAACCTTGTTAACATTACGCCGTTGTAATACAGATTTATTTGACTTTAAGATACCCTTTTTGATTGCTTTTGTCAATTCAAAACAGGCACTTTGGTTTAAGTCTTCAAAGATTTTATATAACTTTGTTCAATTTGCACATGCACCGACAACGCCGACAATTTAACTTAAAGTATATCCAACCCTCATGATTATCTGTCAAGAAGCTTTTCTATATCCTTGAGTTCCTTTGAGGTGATATATCTCCATTTCCCATACGGAAGATTCCCGAGTGAAATGTTCATTATTCGTACACGCTTCAAAGCAACCACTTCATATCCCAAATAACTGCACATACGTCTGATTTGTCTGTTCAACCCCTGTTTCAATATTATATTGAATGTTTTATCATTGATTTTCCTGACCTTACAAGGCATGGTCATTACGCCAAGAATAGGAACACCCTTTCCCATTTTATAAATAAAATCATCATTTATCTTTTTGTCTACAGTAACAATATATTCCTTGTCGTGGCCATTCTCAGCACGAAGCATTTTATTAACAATATCACCGTCATTTGTCAGCAGGATCAGCCCCTCTGAGTCTTTGTCCAGCCTGCCAACATTGAAAATGGGCTCACTGAAGTCGATATAATCGATTATATTGTTTTTGATCCTTGAATCAGTTGTGCATGTAACCCCGACAGGCTTGTTGAAAGCAATATACACCGGAGGCTTTTTTGATCCAAGTTGTTTTCCCTTTACACTGATACTGTCATTTGGTGAAACCTGCTGCCCCATGACTGCTTTTTGCCCATTGACCAGGACTTCACCTTTTTCAATGAATTTATCTGCTTCACGCCGTGAGCAAAAACCTGTCTGTGCTATTGCTTTGTTGAGTCTTATTGATTCATCCATAGATACTCCAATGTGTATATATCCAATATTCCAAAATACACAGCCAATTATACATAATATTTTATGAGTAATAAAGGAAATGCATCATTAAGCAATTTTTCTTTTAGAAAGAGTAAAAATCAAATTTAATACACTGAAAGCAGTTTAAACACTTTTTTCTAATATAAATAGTGTCGGATAAATCCCTCCGGAATCAAACATCTCTTCTTTAAGAATTCTAAAGTTATTATTTTTTTCAATTTCATCTTTTAATAGCTTCTTCTCATGTGTATATAGGAATGCAATGCCGTCGGGTTTTAACAACAATCCAAGGCGTCTTACAAAATAGTCGTATAATTTAACATGGAACTCCGTCTCGTGTTCTGTCGCTCTGCTTTTAAATGGCATATTGGAAATAACCTCATCAAACTTTGGTGCTTTGTACGTCATGATATTGCTTTTAACGAAGGTTATTTGCTGATTGCTTTCTTTTTGGTTTAAGTATGCAGCACTGATAGCATCAGTTGAAATATCAACTCCGGTCAAGCTTTTTACCGGTTTTATTATCCCTCGTTCAATAAGCATTGTTCCACTACCGCAAAAAGGATCCAGTACGTCTGCATTTTGTTTCATATACGGTTTACAAATTTGCATTATACAGGCAGCTATTACAGGATTGATGCTAGCGGGAATCGATGCAACACGGTAAGTAAATCGTGAACTTTCTTTGAATATAGCAAACAATTTTTGATCGGGCATTGGTCGGATTGCAAAAGTATATGAGGATGGATTATCAATATAGCCGAAAGAGAATAAGCCCTGGGAGATTTTTTTTATAGTATCAATTCGTTTAGCAATGGGTAGTTTACCGGTTTCTATTCTATAACTAAGGCCAGAACAACCAAAAGAATCAAGAACTTTTGCGACTGCCTTTAAATCCTGTGTCATACCTATATAGTACAATGCTTCGTCATAGCATCTTAGTTTTTCTAAGTTTGCAGTTTTAACAATCAGTCCGTCATAACCGACTCTTTTATAATCAACTTTCTTTTCACTCAATTCTGCTATCAAAGCACTTAGCTTAAGAGATGTAATAGTCACATTTTCCGGCAAGGTGAATTTAACATCTATTGGTTTTGGCAAGGATTTTGCCAATGCCTTTTTTAATGCGGCCTTTTCTTCTTCTACGTGTTTTAACTCTCCGGGTTCTACAACATAATCTTTAAGGTATTGTTCAGGGTTGTCTGAATTTCCAATCGCAAGAATGATAGATGGTTTTACAAAGCGTGTTTTTTCTTTTTCTAAAGCAGTTAAGAGTTTTTCTGCACATTCATTTGGTGCACAAATACCAATAAGCATAAAAGCGACTTTTCGTGCTTTTCTGTCTTCTATAGCAAGTAACTTATCCACATCATTGATTACCAGAGGAGTAATTTCTTCTCTGTGCTTTTTCTTTTTACATGCATCTACTAAAAAACGTAAGCTTGCACGCTGATTTTCACCAAAAATTTCTTTATATATCCTAATATCAGCACCGGGTTGAAGCAGCATTTCTTCAAGTGCTTCCTTTTTTGCTGGTCCGGCTAATACCGGATATTTTTTTAGTTTTTCAATTATTTGGCTTTTTATTACCGTTGGCATATTAGCTCTTTTTCTTCAACCCAATAATATTTTTATTAAGTTAATTAGTAAAATTAATCAAAGTTTATTATCATTACTT
>CAYYXJ010000021.1:13029-15260 GCA_964475455.1 uncultured Clostridiaceae bacterium
ATACGCTGTTATATTTTAGTTAGTGCAGTTTTAATCACAACCTTGCTGAATAACAGATTTTCAATAACACTATAATATCATATATGTTCAGGAGCTGTGCAAATTGCCATAAATCATTAGTCTAATACAAATGAGCCAGTTAATTATTTCCACTGGCTTAAGTCTTCGTCATTATATTTTGATCTGTAAACCTTGGTTACTACTCCCACTCAATGGTTGCCGGAGGTTTGCTGGTTATGTCATAGACTATCCTGTTTATTGATCTGACCTCATTGATGATTCTGTTCGATATTCTCTCAAGTACATCATAAGGTATCCTGGCCCAGTCTGCAGTCATGAAGTCAGTGGTTGTAACACCACGAAGGGCAAGGGTATAGTCATATGTACGTTCGTCACCCATCACGCCTACACTTCTCATTCCGGTAAGCACGGCAAAATACTGGTTGATTTCCCTTCCCAATCCTGCTGCCTTTATCTCCTCACGGAATATCCAGTCAGCGTCCTTCAGTATCTCAAGCTTTTCCTCTGTTATGTCACCTATTATCCTTATGGCCAGACCGGGTCCGGGGAAAGGCTGTCTCCATACAATATGGTCAGGCATTCCAAGTTCAAGACCGGCTTTTCTGACTTCATCTTTGAACAGGTCGCGAAGTGGTTCAATGATTTCTTCAAAATCAACTATATCCGGCAGTCCTCCTACGTTATGATGACTCTTGATGACAGCAGCATCACCCGCTCCGCTTTCAATCACATCAGGATATATAGTTCCCTGTACAAGGAAATCAACCTTGCCCAGTTTTTTAGCTTCCGCCTCGAAAACCCGAATGAATTCCTCTCCGATGATCATGCGTTTTGTTTCCGGGTCAGATACGCCCTTCAATCTATCCAAAAATTGTTTTTGTGCATTGACCCTTATGAGTTTCATGTCAAACTGCTTGTTGAAGACTTCTTCAACCTGGTCGCCTTCATTTTTCCTCAGAAGGCCATGGTCCACAAATATATTTGTAAGCTGTTTTCCCACAGCTTTGTGTATCATTACAGCCGCAACAGAAGAATCGACTCCTCCTGACATGGCACAGAGTACTTTTTTGTCCCCCACCTTTTCCCTGATTTTCTTTATTGTGTCTTCCACATAAGTGGACATCTTCCAGTCACCGGAGGCCTTACAGATTTTATAAAGGAAATTATGAAGCATTTTGCTTCCTTCAGGTGTATGGTTTACTTCGGGATGGAACTGAACACCATATACCCTGTCATTTTTATTTTCAAATGCACCCACCGGGCAGTTTCCACTTATTGCAGTTATTTCAAATCCTTCAGGAATTTTGTTAACATGATATGTATGGCTCATCCAGCAGGTTGTGTCTTTCACACAGTCACTGAAAAGAATGCTTTCGTTAAGGTTGATACCGATTCTGCCATACTCCCTTTGGTCAGCTTTCTTTACCGTTCCACCTTTCATGGCTGAAATCAATATCAGCCCTTAACAAATACCAAGGATCGGAACCCCGAAATCAAATACTTCTTTGCTACAAAACGGAGCGTTGTCCTGGGTGACCGTCGCTGGTCCTCCCGTGAAGATTATACCTATAGGATTCAATTCCCTGATACGGTCCATGGATGTTGTATAAGGCACCATTTCACAGTAAACCCCTGCATCCCTGACGCGTCTTGCTATAAGCTGATTGTATTGTCCACCGAAATCAAGTACCAGAACCAGTTCGTGTTTCATAAAAACTCCCAAATTAGATTATATAGATTATATCTTAGGCAGCCTTACCTTACAACGCGAATTTACCTTTTCTTGACCTTTGTGGGTATTGGTTCTATCATTAACTGACAGGTGGTAATTATGAATAAGAAAATACTTTTGATCTTGGTTTTAATTTCTGTTTTTATACTGACAACAGCATCATATTCTGAATATAAAATAAAGTCTTGTACAAACTTCGCAGCGGTATCAGGTGATACTGTGCTTTTTGGCAACAGTGAAGATGCTTCCGGTGACCATCCGCTCAAGGATGATCCGACTGCATCAATGGTCTGGTTTCTTCCTGCTACCGGGGATTCATACGGAATGATGCTGCTTGGCTGGTATTACAAGGATGATATCAAGACTTTTCAGGGTGGTATGAATGAATTTGGACTTTGTTATGATGCAACTGCCATACCTGACACTTTTCTCAATGACAAACCTGGCCTTCCATATAATCCTGACAACAGTTATATCT
>CAYYXJ010000021.1:15270-23962 GCA_964475455.1 uncultured Clostridiaceae bacterium
CTGGCCAGGACCGCGCCGGTATCCAACATGGGCGACCTGCTGGCCGCCCGGGCGCCGGGCGTGCAGGTGCTGCCGGGCAACATCACCGGCGGCGGGTCAGTTATATCTGGCAGGACATCCTCGGTAAATGCATGGATGTTGATGAAGCTGTTGAATTTATAGGGAACTACAACTTTGGAGTCATGTGGTTCCAGTTCATGATAACCGATGCGACAGGTAAAACTGTTGTTGTCAGTCCCGGCAAAGACGGGGAACTGGTATTTGATTACATGGATCCTGCTGTTAGTTTGATTGTTCAGACCAATTTCAACCGCTCCAACCCAATAAGCCATTTCGGGACATATCCCGACCCTAAATACAATGACTCATATAACTATCTGGCTGAATTGGTGGCAACGGACAATGTGACTGTCTTCAAATTTGAAAAGGTCCTGGATATAGTAAGCCAGAAGGGCCATGAAGCCTATACTCCATACTCGAATATCTTTGACCCTGTAAAAAAAGTTGCCTATATATATTTTGCTTCACAGTTTGACGAGGCTGTTCCCTTCAATCTGACAGAAGAGTTAACAATAGGAGCACACGAGTACAGGATAAGCGAATTAGTATCTGATGGCACCCTTGAAAGAGGTCTTGAATATCATAAAAATTACCTGGGTAAAGAGGTAAGATTCACTATCCTTGCAGTATTTGGAATAATTGCAGCCATTGTCGTGGTTTCACTTCTATCCATGCTTCTCGGTAGAAGAAAACGCAAAAAGATTAGTGGAAAATAATCTCTATATTTTTGTAAAACTAAAAAGTGAAAACTGGTATTTTTCCGGTATTGAGAAAACACATTTGCTGTTTCTTATTATGCCATCGGTTAATCCGCTGCCTGCCAGAAGTTTAAAATCATAAACACCATCATCCAGGGGAACGCACATTTCAATTGAATCTTCGCTTCCTGCAGCCCTGAATATTCCGGCATAACCGTTTTTATCCCTGTCAACCGATATGAAACCTGACAGAGAAAACCCATCCGGTTCTTCCCCAACCGGGTAAACATTGGATTGGGCTATCTTTTTTCTAATAGGTCTACAGAGATTGATCATGTATTTCATCTGCTTCTTGTATTCGTCTGAAAGATTACTTATTTCAAACCACATCAATGGGTTGGCAAATATAGTTGTGGCATATAGATATGACGGTGAATATAAATAAGGAGCCAATGGATCATTGATATACTTATGTTTGTTTCGTTCATTGTTGAGGAATTCAATCCTAAGCCTTCGTGGATCAACATAGTGAGACAATAACCATAGATTCCGCAATGTAAGGTGCGGATAATATCTTCTAAAATCAGTGTATCTGTTTTCAAGGAACAAAAAACCATACTGCATTGCATCAAAATAGTCAGTTCTGATTCCTGCCGTTATATCTATTTCTACAAAGGCATCACCATTTGAACCGTCTACAAATGCTGCCATGATTTCCTTTATTCTTTTTTCACCCAGTTTGGAGCGGATGGTAATTGCATCAAATTTCACCTTCCCAACCCCATAGTTTTTATATAAGTTCAGCAATACTTCGATATCTCTTTTATAGTTTTCATAATCATTGGTCTGGTCAGGGCAAAACCACAGTCCCTTCATCATTCCGTAATCATCAGCTTTTTGAGTTACCTCTGTAAGATCATTGGGAAATTTATCTTTATCTACATCCCAATACCCTGGTTTGTTCCACTGATTCATGTACCTTTCCATTGTCAGCGGAGTCATAGCGGCACCTTTTTGCCACCCATCGCTGAAGTACAAAAAATCACCGCCGGCTTCTTTCATGTCTTCTAATTCTTTAAACATAAACTCAGAACTAACTATTTTATCCGCATTTCTGTCTCCCCAGGTCGAATGCCAGATAACATCATCCCTTTTTTCATTGTATATCCTGAAATTCCGTTGGTAATCATGAAGAGCTTTCATTCTTCCATAGGAACTACCGTTGTATAGTATAACCGTGAAAGGATAGCCGGGATATTCAGTCATGTCATCAGTCCCATGACCTGCAAAATATAAATTGCCTCCATCCACCATAAGGTCATAATCTGCCTTTACGGGTCTGGCTTGGGGCAGTGGCGCTTCCTTTAAAAACAAAAGACCATCGTTGTTTATCTGGTCGTGATAATAGAATAAATTTGATGAATATGCATTTGTTGAGTGAATTGTCAGGATATCTTCTTTCCATGAACACAGATTATCCTTTCTATCGGTATGGGCTATAAAATCCACAATACCCAGTTTTTTGTGAATATTGTCTAGAACCAACATGTCTCCCAAGCCGCGTATATTCATGGAATTGTTAGCAAGAGCTCTGAGGTTTTCAATATTATCAACTGACTCCTCAGCTTTAAAATGGATTTCTTTTTGGGGAACATCCCCTGTTGCAGACATCCATTGAGATATTGCAGGAGCGTTTGGATAAATTTTGAAATGAGTTATTAAAGTATAACCTTCGAACTCAGAAAAGATATCAAGTCTAAGGGACTTTTCTTCTACAACGCTATCTGCAGCTACATACTTGTTGTATAAAACTCCGATACATTTATCCTGTACTTCAAATTCGGGTGAAGGCGCTGCATTTGCACCGGTTTCTAAAATATATTCCGTCCCACTGACAAGGTCTTTTAAAGATGCTGCATGACATAAACCATTTCGCAATTCCCACCTTCTGTATATCCTGCTGTTGTAGACTTCGATAATGTCATTACCGGTTATAATTGTGCAATCCATGTACTTCATAACTATTTCCTTATACACTCATAAGTTGTTTTAAATGTAGTTTTATCTGCAGTTCTTCTAACCATTATGCCGCGTCTTTTCTTCTCTTTATTGGCAGTATAACTATCAAATAAGTACACAGAAGTTCCGGTTTCACCTTCCATGGTTACCCTTATTGTTTTGTCAGGCAGTTCAAAATCGATGTGCCAGGAATCATCTGTGGTGAACTTCTCAACATCAAGGAGATGTTGGTACCCTGCTTGTCTTGGTGGCATCATTATCTGATCCTTGTCTATACCATTCTTCAGGAAATCCTCTGCAAGGCTCTCAACCTTTTCTGTAGAAAAGCTGCATTTTTGTTCTCCTTCACAATAGAAGAACCAGTCGATTTCATGGGTATCCCAGTTATGGACTTCAAATTCATCCTCTACCGTAGCTTCCTTAACAGCCTTTGTCTTGGCTTTGATATATGCATTTTGCCGGTCCGATTCTTCTACACTTCCCCTTGGGAGATTTCTCCTGTGTTGATCAGTCTGATCTATTACTACAGTATTGTGGCAAAGTGTCTTTCTTTGCCATTCTACGAACAAGGATGATGCATAACCGCCGTTTCCGATATCATATGACACCACATCACCATCAAATGCCATTTCAAAGTTCATGACATCAGGATGCATGTGTAGGCCTGTCAGAATACCAAATTTAAAGAAAACTTCAGTGCCATCCTTCCTTAGCATTGCTGTGCAGGCGTCAGGATTTATGACTGTACCATTTTCAATACTGGTATCTTTTTCATGCCATGTGTTCAAAAGAAGACTTGTAAAAGAACCGGGTTTTTTACTGTCTTGATTGAACATTGAGCATAATTTTCTGAACATGAGATTATCATATATTACCGCTGCATATTCATAATGGGTTCTGTACATGGATATATCCAGATACGGGTGGGCATCGTTCGGATTCGGCAGTCTCATGTTTTTAAACATCATCTTGAGTGGGTACTCAAACATTTTTTCCACTTTATCATATATATATGGCATTTCAGGAATATCAAAATCCATGGTCCTGCAAATAAACATCAGATAAGCTATAGGTTGGATTGTATAGAAATGATAATGCATGGAACCTTCATACCACATGCCATCTTCTGTTACTCCCCTCTTCAACTGGTCAAGAATTCCATACATGCTGTAAAAACCTTTTTGAATGTGCTCAGGTTCATTGAAGAATACACCGGTCATTGCCTGGGCACACTTAACCCAAACCGGTATGTTATATATTCTGTTGGCAAAGAAATCGAAGAGCTCTGCTTCCCTTTTAAACAGATTTTCATACCAGTATTTATATTTTTCTTCACTGAAGCTGTTCCTTACCATGGATAACCCGAGCATTATATTCATCATGGAAGATGCATCATCAAGATGCTGGTTCATCAGCTTGCCTTCAAACCTCTTGGCAATCGGGTCGCATATGAAATCATCATAATTAGCTGCATAGAAATCCAGTATTCTCTCAATATGTTTTAGGTATTTGTCATCTTCGCTGACTCTATAAGCAACGGCAGAATTATATATGCTTTGGTTTGCTTTTCCACGGTACATGTTGTTCCAGACCCTGGTAAGGGTGTCACTTGAGTTAATGTGGTGACACACTGAGCATTCATGTTTCTGTGAGTCATCTATATTGAAGGTCAGCCTTCCCTGGCACTTTTCGCAGTTATAGTGATGGAACCACCCGGTAACCCTTGCGGCTTCATCATGATATTTTTCAATGAATGAATCAAGTTCTTCCATTGTTTTATAGAACACTTCACCGGCCCATTCATCATCTTTTACTTTCAATTTAATGGTATTCCATTTTATGATTTCAGACATTTCACTCTCCCAATTGATTTAATACCACAAGTATACAATATTTCAATTCAATCCCGGTCAATTAATGTATAATTTACATATGTTTTTACTAGGGGGTATTTAATGTGAGTATGTTCAAATTATCAAATGGCAGTTATTTAAAAATTGACATGATCTCTTCATCATGTTTTAGGTTGAGGATGTCCAAACGGCAACCGGTTACAGAATGCAATCCATATGCTCGTTATGGCATATTTGATTTCAGCAGTGATGGAACCAACCCCTTGGTTTCTGACCGAAACGGCATCCTTTCTTTTGATTCCGAAAAAATAAACATTGAGTTTGACTCTCTCGCCTCCCAAATGACAGTCAATGCAAAGCAAAGCGGTGCTCAAATTGAAACTGCAGCGCCACTTTGGATAGGTAAAACCGACGGGTTTTCCTTATCAATAAAGGCAGCCTCTGATGAAAAATTTTATGGCCTGGGTGATGTAAACCGCGAAACCCTTGAAAAACGAGGGACAATCGCACAAATATGGGTTAAAAATGTAAAAAGCTATGTGCCGGTGCCCTTTTTAATGAGCAGCAGGGGTTGGGCGATTTTTTCCAATACAACCAGCAGACACATTTTTGACATCTGTTCATCAGAACCCGACATTTTAAAAATCTGGGGTTACTATGGAGAAATGGATGTAATCTTCTTTACAGGTGATTCATACTCTTCATTGCTTGATCAATATACATCCGTTACAGGCAAACCCTGCCTTTTGCCTAAATTCGGCTATGGTCTTACTTTTGTTTGCAACCAGCAGGCAAATGCGCGGGAGATGATTGATGATGCTATGAATTTCAGAAACAGAGGTATCCCATGTGATGTCATCGGTCTCGAACCTGGTTGGATGGAGACTTATTATGACAAGTCGGTTAACAAGAAATTCGATGAAGATCGTTTCTATATTCCGCAATGGTGCAGTAATACAGCTGATGGAATTGAAAATCTTTTCTTCGGGGCTCTAAAGCGACTTGGTTTCAAGTTAAGCCTATGGATGTGCTGTGATTATGATCTTAGTTTTGAAGAAGAGAGAAGGGCAGTTATTACAAAAAGTTCTGCTTTACCCGTTGAGGAAATGGATTACCTTCCATCAAAGGATGATTTTGAGCAGGATATGAACATAGGTCACGAGCCACTTTCAATGGATGAGTATACAGTTAGGGATGAGGGCTTTTTTGAACATTTAAAGAAGTTCGTCGATCTTGGTGCCCAGGCTTTCAAGTTAGATGGTGCGTGGCAGGTAAATGAACATCCCGACAGAAAATGGGGCAATGGAATGGATGACACAGAAATGCACAACCTCTATCCCCTCCTCCTATCAAAGCAAATGAGCACAGGATTTACTGAGCATACGGGCAGACGGTCAATGATATATTCTTCAGGAGGTTTTGCGGGCATACAGCAATATGCTGCTACATGGGCCGGTGATACCGGTGGAGGACCAAAGCCTCTTGCTTCAATGTTGAATCACGCTATGTCCGGACATGTAAATACCAGTTGCGATATGCTTGTATTTACAAAAGAAGGCATACATTTTGGTTTTCTTCAAAGTTGGTCACAAGTTTGCAGCTGGGCATATTGGAGACATCCTTGGTTACTTGGAAAGGAGCTGGAAGGTGTTTTCAAAGATTATGCACGTCTTCGTTATGCGTTGATTCCATACATTTACTCTACTGCATATGAAGCCCATTTGTATGCAACACCTATAATGCGGCCTTTACCTTTTGTATATCCTGATGATGCTGCCGCAGGAAATGTGGTAAACGAGTATATGTTCGGAGAAAACTTCCTTGTATCATGCTTTAACGATTCCCTATACCTGCCCGAAGGAGAATGGATTGACTATTTTACCGAGCAGAAATACCATGGGCCCTTCTCAGGCACATATGAAGTTCCGGCGGGAAAGGGAGGTGGTCTGTTTGTTAAGGCCGGTGCCATCATACCAATGCAGGTTGTACTTGATTATGTAGATGAGAGACCAATTGACGAGCTAATACTAGAAATATATCCTAAGGGGGATTCATATTTCACTATATATGACGATGATGGAATATCCCTTGGCTACAAAGATGGCTTGCGAAGCGAAATCCCTGTAACTTGTTCGGAAAATGAAAAATCCATCCTTATTACGATATCTGAAAGAGCAGGAATCTTTGAAGGCATGCCCGAGCATCTCTCAATAATACTCAAGGTGCATGCACCAAAGCCCGATTCTGTAACCGACGGTCTTTCTTCAATCAATTATGATTATACTGATGGTATTGTTTCCATCTCTATCACAGAAGCAGAAAAAGGCGCTCAAATCCGCCTGCATTATTAGCATTGTGCACAACATCCCTGGGATAACGTGTCAGATTTGAACGAACATCCCTGGGATAGCGTGTCAGATTTGACACGTTATCCCAGGGATGTTCGTTTTAAAGGATGTATTTATTTGTGTAGTCTTTGTATTTTTTCAGGATGTTAGATCCATTGGTGTTAATGATTTCAAGGTATTCGTATGCTTTGTCAACATTGAGCATCATATCTTCAAAGGTGGTTCCGGTTACTATGAAATAACCTGCACGGGCTGTTGCATTTTCGATTCCTTCGAATTCAGTGCCTATGCAGAAATTATAATAAGCTCCTTCAATGTATGGAAGGTTTAAAAATTCTTTAATTGGAGTGTATGAAGCAACCCGGCCTTTCTCGACAAAGAACATTTGTGTGGAGATAAATTTACCATCCTTGGTAAAATCATAATTCTCAAGTCCCTTATAATCTAGTTCCAAACCCATGACAGAGTCCTTAACCATACCAAGAATATCGATTCCACTGATTATGGGGATTGTTACATCTTCATATGCCCCGCCAATTCTCATGGCTATTTCATTTACACGGATTCCTTTTGCTCCTATTAGGTATTGAAAATACAGTGGTCCCTCCATGATTTCAAAAGCTTCTACAATCTGCTGTGTAATGGTTTTTACTTCTTTAACATATCTATTTAAATGGATGGTTGGATGATTGTGGGCTATGCATATTCCGATTCTATTTCCATTATCCATTGTTACCCGGTCTACAACGGAAATGATATGTGCTTTTCCATCATGAACCCACCCGTTTACGGTTATTTCATCATTTGGGTAATATTCTTCCAGCACAGCACCTGACTCTCTGGACTAGTTCAATGTTTCCTTAATATTCTTTCTAATTTCATCAAGCGAATCAACTTTGAATATCCCTCTTTGCCCCTGACTGTCTACCGGTTTTAATACCGCTGGAAAACTTATTCCTTCTACTTCCATGTCAGCAAAGTTGGCTCCGATAAAAACAAATGGCTGAGTAGGAATATCATTCTTTTTGAACAAACTTTTCATAACCTTTTTATTGGTTACTTTAATGGCAGTTTCAGGACTAATATAGAAAGGAATACCATTATTTTGAGCAGCTATTGAAGCCGTAAGAACCGGTTGATCGGTGCCCATTGTAATTATTGCTTCGGCACTTGTTTCCCGGACAATGGTCCTTACTTTATCATGATCAAAAGTGCTGACCATGAAGTGTTCATCTGAATACACCAGACCCGGGCACTGTTCCAGATAATCCACCAGAATTACATAATGTCCATCTTCCTTCAATCTCTTAATCATATTAAGCTGGCAATGACCTCCACCTAGAACTACAATTTTCATTTTGAAACTCCTTTGGTAGACTGCTTTATAACATAGGGTGGTCCGGATTTTTGAAATCTCTTCAACAACTCAAATTTTGAGTAGTAAACATAAATATTTATTATCAAACCAACAAGTTTTTTAAATGAATGGTTGCTTTCCTTCCTTTTTCCATATTCAACAGTAATGTTCGAGATATTATTTGTATGTTGAAGCATTTCCATGGAAATATAAACAAAACCTTTGTCTGCAGCTGCAACTTTTTTATATATTTCAGATGACATCATCCTGTAACTACAAACTTTTTTCCCTTTGGGCAATTTGGTAAGAAGTCTGAATGTAGCATCCCTTAAATATGACCCCAATATTCTAAAACAC
>CAYYXJ010000021.1:23972-24318 GCA_964475455.1 uncultured Clostridiaceae bacterium
GTCCAGCGTGGGGAGCATAGCCACCGGAATATGGCACAGGCGGTCACTGGTCCGGATGCTCTGGTAGAGACCAATCCCCGCCTCGCCGGGTTAAATATGACCCCAATATTCTAAAACACCCTCTGTTCAAAGGTTTTTTGTCAAGTGCATAAACAACATCAAATCCCCTGACTATTTCTTCATACATCTTCGGTATTGCCTCAGGTGGATTTTCAAGATCATCATCCATAATAACAGCATAATCTCCATGAACCTTTGAAAGCCCGCAAAGAATTGCGCTTTGCTGACCATAGTTTTTTTCAAGAAGATACCCCATAACTGATGAATTGTCAGCAGAAATTTCTCT
>CAYYXJ010000022.1:0-9470 GCA_964475455.1 uncultured Clostridiaceae bacterium
GAAAATCGAGCAAACACCTCTGGGGTATTTACCTGAAAATCGAGCAAACACCTCTAGGGTATTTACCTGAAAATCGAGCAAACACCTCTGGGGTATTTACCTGAAAATCGAGCAAATACCCCAGAGGTGTTTACTCGATTTTTTGTGAGCAGTATAAAAAGAAAGAGGCTTTTAAGCCTCTTCAACTGGTTTTTTGACGATTTTCTTTTTCTTTTTATTGTATCGCAGTATTGCATTTGTGGGGCAGACTTTGATGCATTTGCCACAGTTTATACATTTATCGTAATCAATTTTTGCAAGGAAGCTGTCAACGGTTATTGCGTCAACCGGGCACTCTTTTACACATTTCCCGCATCCGATACATGCCACCTTACAGGCTTTCATAGCTACACCGCCCTTGTCCTTGTTAGAGCAGGTTATAGTAACAGCAGCGTCCTCAGGTACCATTTCGATTATATTCTTAGGACAGACACCAACGCATATCTCACAGCTTTTACATTTGTCCTCCATGATGTAGGCAACTCCTTCAATCATGGCAATGGCATCAAATGGACATGCCTTCTGGCAGTCTCCCATACCAAGGCACCCATAACTGCAGGCATTGTCGCCACCATATAAAAGATTTGCATCAATACATGTTTCAAGCCCTGAATAATCATAGCTCTTTGTCCGGTTGTTCAGAGTTCCTCCGCAAAGTACCCTGGCCACCATTCTTTTTCCTTCGCCTGCGGTTCTGCCGGTTATAATTTCCAGCTCCTTGCTGCAGGCCTCTCCTCCAACGGTGCATAGATTTATATCACATTCACCTGCTGCAACTGCTTCTGCATATGCTTCACAACCGGAATATCCACAGGCTCCGCAGTTGGCTCCGGGGAGTGCATTGATTACTAGTTCCACAGTTGGATCCTTTTTAACTGCAAAAAGCTTTGATGCAATCGCAAGTATCAGCCCGAATACAAGCCCGAGCAATCCAACCACTAAAACCGCTATTAATAAACTTAAATCCATATCTTTTCTCTTTCCTTATATCAAAAAGCAAATAATCCCTGAAAGCCCATGAAGGCCAGCGAGAGAAAAGCTGCTGATATCAGCGCAATTGGTAATCCCTTGAATGCTTCAGGTACATCTGCCGTTTCAAGTCTTTCCCTTATTCCTGAGAATAATATTAAGGCTACTGTAAAACTAAGCCCTGCAGCAAATCCATAGAGTACTGACATTCCAAATCCATATGACCTTTGAATATTCAAAAGTGCGACACCAAGTACTGCACAGTTGGTTGTTATCAGCGGGAGGTAAATACCCAGTGATTTATACAAAGGTTTTATGAATTTCTTCAATATTATTTCAACAAACTGCACCAAGGCAGCAACAACCAATATAAATGCTATTGTTCTTAAAAATTCAAGCTCATTGGGTAAAAGAAGATACTCATTTACTGCCCAGGTTACAGCTGATGCCAGTGTCATAACGAAAACAACCGCTCCGCTCATGCCGACAGCTGAGTCCATTTTTTTAGAAACACCCAGAAACGGACAGACACCCAGAAATTTTTGAAGAACAAAATTTTCAACCAATATGGTTCCCATAATTACAAATATAATCTGTCTCATTCGGAAACCTCCTTAACTACTCCGCATTGCAGCGGGCATGATGCACAATCAGTTACAGCCGGTGATTTCCTTTTACTCAGTTTGTTGAATAGAGCCATCAATATACCAAGCACTAAAAATCCACCTGCCGGAAGTACAAAGGCAGTTGCAGGTTGAATGGCCCCTCCGGTTATATCTAATCCAAATATTGAACCAGCTCCAAGGATTTCTCTTACTGAACCGATTACAAAAAGTGCCAGTGTAAAACCAAGGCCCATTCCCAACGCATCTGCAATTGAACTTACTATACCGTTTTTACTTGCAAACATTTCAGCTCTGGCGAGTATTATGCAGTTTACAACTATAAGTGGAATAAAAATTCCCAGTTGCTCATTGAGACTCGGGAGATATGCCTTAAGAAGTAATTCCACCACTGTAACAAAGCCTGCTATGACTGTAATGTATGCCGGAATCCTGACTTTATCAGGAATCAGCTTTCTCAACATTGAAATAACAATGTTGGAACCTATAAGAACCGCAGTTGCGGCAACTCCCATTCCAATCCCATTTTCAGCTGATGTGGTCACCGCAAGGGTCGGACACATTCCAAGGACCAAAACAAATATAGGGTTTTCCTTCAACAGTCCTTTTGTGAATTCTTTAAATAAATTTTTCACTGGTTGTCCCCCTTTCCATATCCATTATATAAATCACAGGCACCCTGTACTGCGCGTTTAACTGCAGTTGATGTAATTGTAACTCCGCTAATGGAATCAACACTTGTTTCAATTTCCAACTTGGAGTTCAAGCCGTCAAATCTTGATGTAAAGAAAGGCTCTTCTGCACGTTTTCCAAGGGATGGTGTTTCCTTGTTTGAACCAAGTTTTACTCCTGTGATGATGTTATCACTGCTTATACCAATAATTACTGAGACGTCACCGCCATATCCCGAAACCCTTACATTGAACACAAACCCTGCATCTGATTTATATACACCGTCAACCTTTAGATCAGAATCTTCCATCAATGCAACTTCGTTGATTTCTTCTGTTATATTAGTAAAATCACTGCCATCAGGAAGCACTTCAGCCATAGCCTCGTTCAGCGCTTTTAATTCTATTTCCCTGATTGTGCTTTTGGTAACGTTATATGTAAGCCCCACGAAGAAAGTTACTACAACGCATATGATTACCAGACTTAATGCCGGTTTAGCTATTTCACGCATTAGCCTTCACCTCCCCGAAACTCTTCGGTACAGTATACCTGTCAATCAACGGAACCAAAGCATTCATGAATAGTATTGAAAATGAAACGCCTTCAGGGAGATTACCAAACAATCTTATGGCTATTGTTATCAATCCGCATCCGAAACCAAAAATCAGTTTTCCGATCCAGGTTGTCGGAGAAGTTACATAATCTGTAGCCATAAAAATAGCTCCGAGGAGAAGACCTCCTGCCAGAACATGGAACAATGGGTCCTGTCCGAATACAAACGAAAATAGTGCCACAGTTCCTATGAATGAAACAGGTATGTGCCATGTTATTACTTTTCTTGCCAACAGCCATATAAGGCCTATCAATAATGCCAGTGCACTTGTTTCTCCAAGACTTCCTCCTATGTTACCAAGGAAAATGTCAATGTAACCAATTGATGTTCCATTTTGCATCAGGGCAAGCGGTGTTGCAGTTGAAATACTGTCAGCTCCGGGAGCAACCCAATCCGTCATCTGACCTGCAAATGATACGGTAAGAAATACCCTGGCCGCTATAGCAGGATTAAATATATTTTTTCCTATACCACCAAACAGCATCTTAACTATTACTATGGCAACAAATGTGCCGATTGCCGCTATCCATATTGAAGACTTTACCGGCGGAAGATTTAGAGCAAGGAGTATACCTGTTACAACCGCACTTAAGTTACCTACCGTTTGTTTCTTTTTTGAAATCATATTATAAAGGACTTCAAATAAAACAGCTGTTGCGGTAGAAACCGCTACAATCAAAGCCGCCATATATGAAAAGAAATAAATACTGAAGATAACAGCAGGAATAAGTGCAATTATTACATCGAACATTATGCCCCTGGTTGTTCTCATGGATTTTAGATGAGGGGATGAATTTACTATCAATCTATTTTCAGTCATTATATTCCCCCCATTTTTTATTTTTTTTAGATTTCATTATTTACTGCCTTTCGTTTTCACGATCGTCTTGCCCTTCCTTATTGCCTGGACCAGATGTCGCTTGGCAGGACAGACATATGAACAGGAACCGCATTCTATGCAGCTCATTACATTATATTTAACCAAGCCCTCTGCATTACCTGAATTTGAAAGCAAATCCAGCTGCTGCGGCATAAGGCTCATTGGGCACGCCCTTACACAGTTCCCGCATCTTATACAAGCTGTCTGTTCAGGTAAAATGCTCTGCTTTTCATTGAATGCCAGTATTGCATTATTTTGCTTAAGAATCGGCGTGTCAACGGTATACTGGGCTACCCCCATCATTGGACCACCCATGAGGATTTTAAAAGGCTCTTCGGTAAATCCTCCACAGAAATCTACAAGATCCTTTATATATGTTCCCACACAAGCATCAACATTGGACGGTTCCTTGATAACAGCTCCGTCGACTGTGAGTCTTTTTCTAACCAATGGCATACCTGTTTTGATATACTTTGCAACAAAAGAAATACTTGCGACATTCATAACTATTACGCCAACATCCATGGGAAGTCCGCCTGCAGGTACTTTTCGTCCGGTAAGAGCATATATGAGCATCTTTTCAGCACCCTGAGGATACTTGGATTTAAGCGAAACAGCTTTGATTTTTTTATCAGTATCAGCTATATCATTTAGAACCTTGACTGTTGCAGGTTTATTGTCCTCTACCCCTATCAAAACATTTTCAATGCCAAGAAAATCCATAACAATATTTATACCGCTGATTACATTCCAGGAATTCTCAATGGACTCCCTGTAATCAGATGTTATATATGGTTCGCATTCTGCTGCATTGATAAGAAGATAGTCGATTTTTTTGTCCTTAGGTGGATTAAGTTTAACATGAGCCGGAAATCCTGCTCCTCCCAAACCTACCAAACCGGATTCGCGCATTGCTCTTATAAAATCTTCCTTTGTGTTGACAACAGGCGGTTCAATGGCAGGGTCAATGGTTTGAAGCCCGTCACTTTTAATAACCACGGAATCTACATATGCTCCATTTGACATAAGTCTTTTCTTAATTTCCGTTACTGTACCTGAAACACTGGAATGGATGGGAGCGCTGACAAATTTTTCACTGTCACCTATCTTGGTTCCGACAAAGACCTGGTCACCTTTCCCTACTGTGGGCAAACAAGGAGCACCAATATGGTGCAGCATTGTTATCTCTACTTTATCCGGGACGGGCATGACTTTTGTCTCAGCCTTGGCTGTGTTCTTGTAATGTGGTGTTTTTACACCACCCTTTATTCGGTTTTTCTGTTTCATAGGTGTATTATAAGTCAAGATTATTCAATTATCAATTGAATTTCAATTGTTAATAAATTAACTTAGTTTATTTGAGTTTTTCATAATATTGTTGCACTTATTTTCTTAAAATCAACTATGCTATAATCAAATGGTATTTAAAACACTTTGAAATACATCATATTTTGGGAGGAATAACATGGTATTTGGAACAGACTATTATCCTGAACACTGGCCTGAAGAAAGATGGCCCGAAGATCTTAATCTAATGCAACAGGCAGGAATTGACACTATAAGGATTGCTGAGTTCGCCTGGTCACTCATGGAACCCAAAGAAGGAGTTTATGATTTCTCGTGGCTCGATAGAATCATATCAATGGCTGCTGCTGAATCCATTAAGATAATTCTCTGTACTCCGACAGCAGCTCCACCAAAATGGCTGATGGATAAACATCCCGAAATTTATCAAAAAGACGAATTCGGAAATGTAAGAGGTTTTGGAAGCCGCCGGCATTATTGTTTCAATTCACAGATATTCAAAGACTATTCCAAAAAAATCATCAGTAAAATGGCTGAAAGATTTGCAGACAATAAAAACATAATAGCATGGCAGCTTGACAATGAATTTGGTTGTCATAATACTGTCCGTTGCTATTGTGAAGATTGTTCAGAAGCTTTTTCCATCTGGCTTGAAAAGAAGTACAAGACTGTCGACAGATTGAATGATAAGCTGGGAATGGCTTTCTGGGGACAGCATTACCCTTCGTTTGAAAGTGTAATTCTTCCGGCACATACAACATGTGACAATAAGGCTTTTGGAATGAACGCACACAACCCGGGACTTTTTCTTGATTACTGCCGATTCGCTTCTGATTCTGTGTATGATTATTCATCAATGCAGATTGACATACTTCGTTCATTTGGAATTAAAATTCCTATAACACACAATTTTATGGGTTCATTCTTTGATTTAGACTATTATAAGCTGCAGGATCAATTTGAATTCATTTCCTGGGACTGCTATCCGAACATTGCCCACGGGCCTTTCACTTCTTTGTCAGAGGTTTCATATAACCATGACAAAATGAGAGGATATAAAAACAAGAAATATTGGGTCATGGAACATTGCAGCGGCCAAAATGGATGGAATTATATGCATCCCACACCCAACCCAGGTGAATTGAGGCTTTGGACCTACCAGTCTGTTTCCCATGGCGCTGACGGAATAATTTATTTCAGATGGAGACCATGTCTTTTCGGGACTGAACAGTACTGGCATGGCATACTGGACCATGACGGTGTTCCACGCCAAAGATACGACGAGATTAAAAAAACAGGTTCCGAGCTAAAGAAAATTGATAAGATAATATCAGAAAGCGATATATATTCAGAAATATGTATTGTTAATTCATTTGACAATGAATGGAGCCATACTTACCAAAAGCATTCGGAGAACTTCAATTACAACCAAATACTATATACAATACATAACGCAATTACAGGGTTGGGCATAAACTGTGATGTTGTTGATATAAATGTCAATCTATCCGGTTATAAGATTGCAGTCTTGCCTGCTTACAATATCAGCTCTGCAGAAACAGCATCCAAATTGAATTCATTTATTAAGAATGGTGGAACCGTCGTTCTGACATTCCGCTCCGGCAATCGCGATGAGTTCAATAAAATAAATGGCATTACAATTCCCGGTTACTTCAGGGAATTATCAGGGATTGATGTTATTAACTATGATGCTTCAGGTGAAAGCAAAAGAGGCGTTACAGGCATAACCGGATATCTCAGTGCAGATACATGGTGTGATTTGATAGACCCAAAAGATTCTGTTGTTCTTGCTGAATATACAGATGGTTTTTATAAAGGGACTCCATGTATAACAAGAAACTCATCAGAAAGCGGCTCAGTTTACTATATCGGTGCACACTTTGATATAGATGGATACAATGGCATTTTTGATTATATTACCACCCTTGCAGGCATTGAAAAATGCCCAATCACACCGGTAAAAGGTGTAGAAACAGTAACAAGGAAGTCTGAAGCAGGAACTTATATTTTTGTAATGAACCATACAGATGAAACGGTATTTGTTCCACTGGACAGGGAATATATGGAATTACTTGGTGAAAATCAAGTCAGAAATGCTCTAAGGCTTGAGCCTTATGGAGTGGCTGTGCTATATTAATATCAGGTACTTTCAGTACTTAATGGGGGTTATTTGAATGTTTGATATTGTTAGAGCTTTTCCGGAAGATGTCGCGTATATCACCGATGTATCTGAAAGCATTTTTTCGATGGATCCCCTTACAGCACCGGAAGGTTATGACAGCTATGAATGGTATTTAAGAACCAGCAATACAGGATATCTGTTTAAGATTTTATTCAATGATACCTTGGTTGGAGGGTTTACTGCTTTTAGAACCGGAAGATTTAACTTTCAGTTGGAAAGAATTTTTATCTTACCCGAATATCAGAATCTTGGTATTGGGAAAAAATCAATACAATATGTTATAAAGAGATTCCCCGAAGCTCGTGTTTGGTACACTGATGTCAGACCCGAATGGAATAAATATTCAAGTTTTCTGCATGAATGTGGTTTTTTCGAAAGTGGTTTTTCCATAGGTAATGGAAACAGATACATAAAAATAATCTAAAAAAAACCCCGCTTATTCAGCGGGGTTTTACTATTCTTTGTTTTATCTTGCAAATTCAAAATATTCACTCATCTCATCAGTGAGGTAATCAATAACTTCCGGGAAAGGTATTTCTACATCATAGTTGGCATCTGTGAAAAATGTTACATGAAGAGTTAGATCTGTCATGTCATCGCCTTCAAAGTATATTGTCTGTTGTCTTAACTCATCATCGGTAAATGAAGAAGCTACGCCATAATCTTCAATAATTGCCCTCATATCTCCGAATGCAGGATTTGATTCTGCTCTTCCGAAGAGATTCTCAAGTGTAAACATGAATTTATAATCCCTTACAAGAAATGAAATTCCTCTGTTGGGGATATCTACATCCAGGGTTGTTACGAATCTTACACTGAATAAATAGTCATTCATTATCAGAACTTCATAAGTATCTGATACAACACCTCTGACACCATTGTTGTCTGTAGTTGCTTTTAATGCTGCCCTTTTCATAAATCCGTTAAGATCTGCCTGCTTTGACATGTTAGTCATGTTTTCAACTCTTGGGATAATATAAACAACATCGGCATAAGTTTCTGTAATTTCTTCAATTACATAACTGGTTTCAATTGCATTCTGTCTGTCAGTGGTCGCATTTGCCGCTTCTTCCTCAAACATAGCTGACTGGCTGCATGCAGAAAATATCATCGCTACTGCAATCATAAGTGCAAATAAAACAGCTGTTTTTTTCCTAAACATAATTCTCCTCCTAGAATAAAATCTCTCGATTGTATAAATTATATACTCTCAACTTTTGTTTGTAAACAAAAGGTTAACCCTTTGCTAAAATATCTCTGTTAAATGGAAACCTTTTCTTTAAAATGTTATTTTTTACCAATTCAACGGTTTCAAAAACCTTTTTTTCTATAACTTCTCCATATCCATATAATACTTTGTGTTCCTCAAATTCATCAATGTCAATAACTTCAATTTTTCCATCTTTGACAATTACATCTACATCCAGGTCAACAAAGCTAACGATGTTATCATCTATTTCAGCCGGTTTTGAAATATTGCAATAAACTTGAACTACTCTTCCTTCTTCGTCAAATACCAGTGCGGCTGTATACCATCTGTCAGTAAAGAAATACTCAAGTGTGTTTTTATCAAAAGAAAAGATAGCATTTCTGGTATGGTGCTTCAACTGTCTCCCCTTTTTCCCGGCCAGTGTCAGAACTTCATTTTCACGACTTACAAAATCCAGCTCCTGTTCGTAATGAATTCTGCCGTCATACTTGTAAGCTTTCATTGTATATGTCTTGTCTGACATAATCACCTTCATTCCTTTGACGGGTAAGTTGCTGCTTTTGTTCCCGCTTGAATATTATACATGATTTACCACAACACAACCTATAATCACTCTTATTGCAATTTGTTCATTCATATATTATTATATGTAATGCTTGCGCCCATAGCTCAATTGGATAGAGCGTTCGGCTACGGACCGAAAGGTTTCGGGTTCAAATCCTGTTGGGCGCGCCATAAGGGATTGTCTTTTGGGACAATCCTTTTTGATTTACAAAGGATTTGAACCCGGGAGATTTGTGTGCATACAGAGCATCTTTAATCGTTTTCTCGTAACATATCTTTTACATAGTCGTTATGTTACTGCCAAACCACGTTTATGCTCTCAGTATGCCGGAGACTTTTCTTGTTTGCTGATTTTAAAAGTCTTTTTGTTGGGCGCGCCATAAGGGATTGTC
>CAYYXJ010000022.1:9570-24175 GCA_964475455.1 uncultured Clostridiaceae bacterium
TTCTTGTTTGCTGATTTTAAAAGTCTTTTTGTTGGGCGCGCCATAAGGGATTGTCTTTTGAGACAATCCTTTTTGATTTAAAGAGGATTTGAACCCGGAAGATTTGTGTGCATACAGAGCATCTTTAATCGCTTTCTCGTAACAAATCTTTTACATAGTCGTTATGTTACTGCCAAACCACGTTTATGCTCTCAGTATGCCGGAGACTTTTCTTGTTTGCTGATTTTAAAAGTCTTTTTGTTGGGCGCGCCATAAGGGATTGTCCCAAAAGACAATCCCTCTTTTATTGTTTTCTTTAACATATGTAATTTAATTTATGTCTTCCCATGGAACCCTTGTAAATCCAAAACCATTGCTTGATTCCTTATATTCATAAACATGATATCTGTCTTTTGGTTCAAGGCCGAGATCCTTTGCATAATCATCAACAGGAGGCAGATTATATTTTATGGAGAATGAAAAAGTATATTCACCAATTTGATTATATAATCTTCCAAATTCAACTTCTGTAACGACATGGGGACTGAAGGAATAAGCCATACCAGTATACTTTTCGAGGAATATTGGAATTTTCATGGACTGTCCCGGTTGAAGTTCAGGTATCTCCAATCCGTGTACCGGTCTGTATAATTCAAAGTACAAAGTTCCGCCGAAGGCTGAAGAAAGAGTCATTTTATTTGGGTCAGACAGCTCTGAATTTGAAATATTTGCAAACACTTTTCCGCTTAATGTTCCTCCCGGCGAAACCTTGTTGGTATTGTTGGTCAGTTCAATCATAATATATGCCGGCTGATACATTTTGCCCGGATATTGTCTGACAAAATTCCAGTTGAATGGATTGGGGGAATTTCCCGATGTTGCTGCAGATGCGGCACTATCCGCTATTCCCTGTCCCAAATCCTTTACCATATCCTTTGTCCACTCATCTGCAGGTATCCCAGCCTGCTGTAAAGCAGTAGCAGCAAGATAGTCCGCTCCCATACTGGTAAGCTGGTCAAAATTCGGAAGTTCGGGAGGTATTCCCATTGATGCCAAACCTGCATCAACCATTTTTTCAAGTTCTCTCTTTAAATCATCCCTGAACTCATCCGGTACCAGTGGCATGTTTTCTGCGACAAACTCAATCATACCCGATTTTAAATCCGCATATGCGCTGCTTACCCAATTGGTTACACTGGCTACGAAGTTCTTTATTGAACCAAAGACATCTGAAATAGCATTCTTGACTGTATCCCACCATCCGTCATCATCTTCAGGTTTCGGTTTGGTGTACAGAACCGTCCCCGGAGTCATTCCGGGTACAAGCCCATTGGGGTTATTCACAAACATTGAAGGCATCAATGCATAATATTCGGAATATTTAGGCTGGCGTACTACTTCAAAGTAATACATCCATTCCGGGTCAGCATCCCAATGGTGATGATATTCCAAAAGCTTCAAATCCGGTAATCCGGCATCAAGATAAATAATCTCAGGCGGAGCAATATATTCAAACTGGGAATCCAATGGTCCATAGTTGAGCGTCACAGTTTTTGAGTATGTATCTTTCACTGTTCCTGCAACTGGTCCATCGGACAAAGCAACCGCACGAACATAATAATTGGCAGGAGGATTCTTTGCGAAGGCATTAACATCAATTGCAAGTCCATGGTCCTCATCAACTAAATTGTCAAAATCAGGTTCACCTTTCTTTACCATCACTTCATATACTAATCCTGCCGGATCTCTCCAGTTTCCCTTTTGATATGTAGGCATTGATGTGCAAACTTGTATAAGTATGGTGTCAGTATCAGCCGGCATCCCTTCCGGCCTGAAGTAGAGCAGTCCGGAAGTTCCTGGCTCGTATGTTCTTTTATATGTATCCAGAAACATATTGTAAAATTCGTTCTGCGGTCCTCCCGGACCATTGTGTGCTCCAAAAAGAAGTTCGAAGGGAATTACAAGATTTTGAAAAGATTCAGGAATGTAATTTATTCTATCCCCATAAAGTATTTCCAGACCTTTGCCCGGCTCACCTATTATTTTTCCGGTAGAGTCTTTGGCAAATGCTCTTATGTAATAGATCTTTTGCTCAGGGTTAACTCTTTCTTCATCCACGATACTGGTAATTGTCGGCAAAAAGGGATTGGTAATTGAGAAACCGGGCATGGTAAAAGTATATCCCGGACTGTAGTTTCCCAATTTTGAAAAATCAATGCTGAATTCTTTTTCACCACTGCCCAGGGTTCCGGATTTCAGCAATCCCGGTGGGTTTTCGTAGTTGTCACTATCACTGATGAACGGTCTGTTTGCAATCTGCCAGACAACCGATGCAACATTGCTGTTGGCTGATTTCCATGCGAACCAGAGTACTTCGTCTTCCCCCTTACAGACAAATGAATTTCGAAACCCATTTGTATAAACCGGTTTATCATTTGTGAATATGGCACCCGGTATAGTGATTGACGGTATGTTCATTTGCATTGATCCCGGCAAAGATGACGGCTTTCCCGGACCTGTTGAGGAATATAGCTCTATTGGATTTGAAAACTCAAACAAATATGCCGTTTGAGAAGGTTCAAACTGTATGGAATTCCTTTCAACCAGATTAAAACCGGCTCTTACAGGAAAAAGGTTCTGAGAGTAAAATAATGTGTCTTTTTCTTCATCTTCGCTTGTATCCGTCGGTACAGATGAAACAGACGGTTCCGTAGAAACAGGTTCCGTTGAAACCCCCGGAGCTGATGAAACTTCAGGTTCATCAGATATCGGCTGGGATGTTTCTGCCGACGGTGATTCCGAAGGCAAGCTGGATTCATCAGGTTTTTCAGTCATATCATCAATCAACTGAGATGAAGACTGAACAGGTGATTCCGAAGGTTTTTCAGAATCATAAATCTCATTTTGCACTTTGCAGCTTGAAGTGAAAACTATAACGAGAGCAAAAACCAGCAGCAAAAGCTTTGTTAACAGACTTTTAAAATTGAATATACTCATAAAACTACTCCCCGGGATTCAATGTTGCCCCCTTATATAAATGGTAGTTCTAGTATCCCCTTACAATATTCTTTAATTTTACTACATTTTCAGGTAATGTGTCATAACTGACAATTCCGCATCCGAATATAAATCCGGAATAATCACGACAATCCTTGATAACCTCTTCCGCCGCCCGCCTCATTGTAGCTTCGTTACCGTCTTCAACAATTTTTGATGCTATACTGGCACGCATAAGAATATTATTTTCAGAACACACCTTTTTGTAATACTTCCGGTCGCATTCACTGTCTGCCAATAACAAAGATGTTCCTGTGGTTATCATGTCATCCACTATATCTGTTGTATTGCCTCCGCTTATCAATGCAACATTTTTCTGCCCGAGTTTTTTTATTGCATGTATAAGCTGTTTTTCATAACCAACAACATTTTCTGCATAAAAAGCCGGAGACAGCAAAGGAGGTGCAATCCACGATTCATTTATTGAAAGCCCTACTCCGCGTTTGATGAAACTTTCCGCAAAGGCAAGACTGACCTTATTTGCAAATTCCATTAACTTAAAAGCAAATTCCGGTTCCATGACCATATCCATAACAAAGTTTTCAAAACCCCTCATTATTGCAGCCAGGGTAAACGGTCCTACAACGGTACCATTTACAATGACTTCATGACCTACTTTTTCATGAACCCTTTGCACTGCATTTAAAAACATAGGCATTCTGCCGTCCTTTTCAGGGTCCGGCACCTTCAGCTTATCTATGTCATCAGGAGATGTAACCATCGTTTCAGATATGGATGGAAGTTCTTCATTGTCAGGGAAAAACACCTTTGCTCCCAGAGCTTCATATTCCAGATTATATATATCAACACCGATTGATATCAGATCGTGTCTGTATATCTCGTAACATGCCAGTTGACTCTCTACAATTAAATCCTCATCCTGTGCAATTTCAGAAGGAGTTTTTCCTATTACCTTTGCGCTGTGTTCGAAAATAGTTGGTATAAATGGGATCTCCCCCGGAATTTCTCCATTTGCCATAACTGCGAACAACTCTTTTCCTGTCATGCCAAACCTCCGATCTTTATGGTTCTATTATACCTTATTATATAAAGAGGTTATCATTATTGTGATAAACTGGTTATATAAATTTACGGTGGTATTTTATGAATACTCAAACGACATATCCCGACTATGACAATTGCATTACAGGAATTCCCTCATCCTTACTGAAGCATTACGGAGTTTCACCAACGCATAAAACATTGTATGATTTGGATAAATCACTCTCAGGCGATTACAAGAATGTTCTTTTGATGATCTATGATGGTATGGGAATGGATATGCTCTTTGATAATCTACCGGAAACTTCATTTTTGACAAAAAACACAACATCTAAAATAACAACGGTTTTTCCGTCAACTACAGTTGCTGGTTTAACTTCATATTTCACTGGTAAAACCCCTGTTGAACACGGTTGGTTGGGTTGGTCGTTGTATTTCAAGGAATACCAAAGACAGATTGATGTATTTACAGACAGGGAAGCAAGGACCGGGGAGCCTTCAGGATATAATAATGTCGCCGCAACCATGATGCCCTATGAATCAATTTATTCAAAAATAGAATCTTCTGCTGCAGGTGTTAAAACATATTCGGTAACCCACCGGGGAATAGACCACCCCTCGGAACCTGAAACTGTAATTGGATATGAAAACCTTTCAGAGATGCACAAGATCATCCGCACCTTATGTGATTCACCGGAACCTAAATTTATCCTGGCCTATCATAATGAACCGGATCACATATCACATAAGGCCGGTTGCCGTTCACACAAGGTCAGAAGAACCTTGAAAAAAATTAACCGAAGAACTGAAAAACTATGCAATAATCTAAAAGACACTTTGGTTATAATATCAGCGGACCACGGGCATATAGATGTAAACAAGGATATCTTCCTGGAGGAAATACCTGAATTGGCAGAATGTCTTCTCATTCCACCGTCCATTGAATCCAGGGCTGTTTCAATTTTTGTAAAACCCGGAACAGAAGAAAAATTCAAGGAAGCTTTCAATAGGATTTTAGGTAATGACTTCATTTTATTTTCACGAAAGGAAGTTTTTGAAACGCAACTGTTCGGCAATGGTAATCCTCATATGAAAACACTTGATTTCATAGGCGATTTTATAGCTGCTGCCAAAGGTCAAGCCCTATTGAGATACAGGATACCAGACCAAAAAGTAAATATAAGGTTTCTTTCACATCATGCCGGTCTTACCGCAGCTGAAATGTATGTCCCTTTGATAACCATCGATGCCAAATAAGTATGTTTTCATAAAAAAACTATTTCAAAACAAATTACAATGGTATAATAGTAATATCAATTTCTGAAAGGAGTTTTTTATGGCAGACACAAATAATAACAAGATTATGGCGGTTTTGTGCTATTTAGGGATTCTTTGGCTTGTTCCAATGCTGACAGATGCCAAGAATGATCCGTTTGTAAAATATCACATCAATCAGGGGATTATCTTCACCATATTCTACATTGTAGCTTGGATTGCTTCCTTGATTCTAGGGTTAATCCCAATCCTTGGAGGAATACTCAGCTGGGTTATATGGATTGCAGTTGCTGTCCTCTTCGTTATTGGCATATTAAATGCAATCAATATGGAAGAGAAACCATTACCAGTAATCGGAACTCTTTTTGTAGTATATAAATAAGAGTCAAAACATATGAATTTGTGTAAAGACAGCCGCCTTATCAAGTCGGTTGTCTTTATTTTGTAAGAAAAAATTAATTGGATAATCTTATGTTTATAACCTGAATGCTTCTACGGGTGCCGGTCCAAAATCAGGAACATCCAACAGGACTCCGCCTTTGACAGCAGAGTCATGGGCAATAAGACCCGGTATCATATAGCGTGCAGCCTGCCAGATATTATTTGCAGGCATATATCCATTTTCAACACAGGTTATGAAATCGTGGATTAAAAAATGATGAGAACCACTGTGCCCATTTCTTTCGCCCTGATATGACAGAGGCAATTTACCCACATCATGTATTTTTGCAACACCAAGATGTGTACCATCCTCTGAAGTAACCTTCAGCATAAGGTCTTTGTTTTCTTCCATCTCTTCTTTCAATGGGTTTGGTGCACATTCAATCATGTCATCTACAAAAGTATGATTCCCCCCTTCCTTGTTCACCCATACGGCCCCATGTTTGTTGTGTTCAAAACTTGCCTCTGTTCCAAAAAGAGACATTCTGACTGTTCCCGGATGACCGATTCTCCTGAATTCATTTATTCTCGAGATACTGCCATCGGACATTTTAAAAAGTGCGGATTCATTGCTGAATTCATTGTCCCATTTGTTTACACCTTTTTTAAACAGTCCGTCATCGTGGTTGTCAACAAAGCCCTGGCATGATACATGAGTCATGTGCGATCCTGTTACTGACAATATGCAGCTGGTTGAATGGGTTGGATAGTACATGGGGGGATTCCCCGCAATTTTCTTCCAATCTTTTCCACCACGCCATTTTTTCACTTCATAAAGACCATGATCCATATCATGGTAATATTCTGCCTCACCATAAACAATTCTGCCGAATTTACCTTTTTCAAATTGTTTCCTGCAATATATAACTTCAGGGTAATAGTAGCTGGTTTCGCCTATCATATATGTGTTTTTTGTCTTTTTTACCGCTGCAACAAGTCTTTCCACTTCATCAAATGTCATTCCCGCAGGGACAGATGAATACACATTCTTTCCTGCAAGCAATGCTTTTTCAGCCTGTGGACCATGCAACCAGTTTTGGGTGAATATTGCAATTGAATCCACATTTGTTTCCAGAAGTTTGTCAAAGGATTCCACTCCTTTGCTTATCCCGTGTTTTTCCATGTTTTCAGACAGTTTAGACTCATCTAAATCACACAAAACAACATCTTCCACCAAGGGATGAAGTTTAAACAATGGAATGAAGTTCTGGGAAAATTTGCCGGTTCCCAATATCCCTATCTTCATAACACACCTCCCCCTCATAAATAATATCATATTCAGGCAATTGGTTTGTGTCCTTATTACCACATCGGGGTAAATATTAAAAAGAAAGGGACAAAGCAATGCACGACCATCATGGACACAGTCATGACAGCCAAAAAAATATAGGTTTCGCCTTTGCACTTAATGCAGTTTTTGTAATCATTGAAATTATAGGCGGTCTGCTTACCAACAGTGTTGCAATTCTTTCTGATGCAATTCATGACCTGGGCGACAGTTTTACCCTTGGTTTATCATGGTTCCTTGAAAAAAAATCTTTGCGTTCAGGGAATTCCACATATACCTATGGATATAAAAGACTTTCACTCATCGGTGCCTTGATGAACTCAATTATTCTGACGGTCGGTTCTGTTCTTATTATTCTTCGAGCAGTTCCGCGTATCATTGATCCTGAACCCATTGAAGCCGGAGGTATGGTTCTTCTTGCCATACTTGGGATAGTTATAAATGGTGCTGCAGTACTCAGACTGAAGCATGGTTCAAAGATTTCAGAAAAAGTGGTTTCCCTTCATCTGCTTGAAGATGTTCTGGGATGGGTCGCAGTACTTATTGTCAGCATCGTTCTTCTTTTTGCAGATTTACCTATACTGGACCCTATTCTTTCCTTGCTTATTACTGCCTTTGTTCTTAGTAATATATTTAGAAATTTTCTGCAGATCATAAAGATATTCCTCCAGGCTGTGCCGGAAGGATATGACATAAATCAAATTGAAAAAACAATTCTTGAAAAGCATCCGGAAGTTATGGAACTTCATGGCACAAAACTGTGGACCCTGGATGGAGAGAACAATATAATGACTTTCCATATGTGTACAAAGTCCAACCCCGACCTGAATGAAACCGTTGAACTTAAAAGAGCCATCAAGGAAACCCTTGCAGGCATGGGAATACAGGATGTAACAATGGAGTTGGAAAATCTTGATAATTGTTCAAATATCCATAACAGTAAACATTCTCAAAACCATATTCATTGAACCCGCAGTCACAATAGCTTTACTTTTATTAACATCTGCATCAATATATAATAGTGATAAATCGGGGATTGTATGATTATTGAAAAAGCTTATGCCAAAATTAATATCGGATTGAATATAGTTGGCCCGAGGGATGACGGGTATCACAACATTGATACTATAATGCAGACAATTGAACTTCATGATGTTATCAAATTACAAAAAATCAAAGAAGGTATCAATATCATCTGTGACAGTCCTGCAATTCCCATGGATAACAGGAACACAGCCTATAAAGCCGCAGAATTGTTTTTGAAAAAAGCAGGTCTGGATTCAGGTAATTGTGGTGTGAAAATTGAAATTCAAAAGAATATTCCCTCTGAGGCCGGACTTGGAGGGGGCAGCAGTGATGCTGCAGCCGTACTCAGAGCTATGAATAATTTATTCTGTACCAATTATGGGACCGAACAACTTGTAAAATTAGCATCAGAAATAGGTTCTGATGTTCCCTTTCTCATCGAAGGAGGAACTGTCCGGGCTAAGGGCCGAGGTGAAATAATGGAAAATTTGTG
Organism: uncultured Clostridiaceae bacterium; assembly: GCA_964475455.1. Classification (GTDB taxonomy): domain Bacteria; phylum Bacillota; class Clostridia; order DUPQ01; family DUPQ01; genus JAFGQE01. The sequence goes on from CAYYXJ010000022.1 coordinate 18,132, forward strand.
TGGATTTTCAGGTGTTGATATAGTAATTGTAATGCCGGGAGAAAATGTATCTACCCGACAGGCTTATTCCATGTTTGCCACATGTGAATCTCCGTTTCACCCGGATATTAACTCAATTGTGGAAAGACTGAATTTTGAAAACCTAAAATCATTGCAAGGGTTGGTTGGAAACACCTTCGAAGGTTTAATATTTCCCATAAAACCCATTATTGAAAAAACAAAGCATGATATACTTAAAACAAATCCGCTTATATGCTCCATGACAGGGAGCGGCTCTGCCGTTTATGGTATTTATGAGTCAAATAAAACTGCTTTAAAAGCTTTTGAAAAGCTGTCTGAAGGCTATGAAACTTATATAACAAAGACAATTGGAGGAACAAATTGAATATTTCATGTGGTACAGATATCATAGAAGTCAGCAGAATAAAAAAATCCGTCCAAAACAACGCCTCATTTGCCAATAGGGTATTTACTGTTGCCGAGCAGGAGTACTGCCTTTCAAGAAAAGCCGGTCGCTTCCAGAGTCTGGCAGCAAGATTTGCGGCCAAGGAGGCTGTATCGAAGGCACTCGGAACGGGAATAGGAGAAAATGCCGAATTATTGGATATAGAGATTTCAAATGACTCCCTTGGCAAACCGCTTGTAATATTACATGGAAAAGCACTTGAAACCTTCAATGAAAAACTTGGAAAAGGCATTGAAATCAGCCTTTCCCACAGCCATGATTATGCAGTTGCTTTTGCTGTATTGACCTTCAGGGAGGATTAGATGAAAGATTTAACTTTTTTCCATTGCGCAGATGTTCATTTAGACAGTCCCTTTACCTCACTGGCCGACAAACCCGGTCTTTCAGGTATGAGAAGAAGGGGTCTGATGGAATCTTTCACAAGGATGATTACTGCTGTTAGAAAAGAAAAACCTGATTTCTTGATAATTGCCGGGGATCTTTTTGAAAATGACTATGTCCGGGTAAGTACAATCTCGAATCTAAATGTTCTGTTCGGAACAATTCCGGACACAAGGGTGTTGTTGATAACAGGCAACCATGACCCTGAGGCAGCTAATTCATATTATCGTAATTATTCATGGAACCGGAACGTATTTTTCATTGGAAAAGAACAAAAGAGTATTCTTTTTGAAGATATAAGTACCAATGTCCATGGTCTAGGGTGGGAAGCAGGTCAAAGTTTCGAAAGTGGTCTTGATTCATTGAGACCCAATACCGGTATTTATAATATTCTGGTTTTTCATGGTGATATTGACCTTCAGATAGGTCGGCGGGATTATAATTCAATTTCCTCAGAAATTGCAGGTTCAATGGGTTTTGATTATATTGCTGCCGGTCACAACCATAAAAAACGCATATACAAAGATATTATTTATAATCCCGGAAGCCTGGATCCACTTGGTTTTGATGAGCCGGGCAAACATGGATATTTCAAGGGTCTGATTTCAAAGGAAAATGATTTGAATGTAAGCTTTGTTGAAAATTCAACAATAGAGTACATAACGTTAGAATTGGATATTACCGGTATGGAAAGCGATACTGCAATTATTGAAACCCTGCGCAAGGACATGAAAAAGGAAGATGTCTTATACAAGGTTTTACTTGTTGGTTCAAAGACAATTGAGTATTCACCGGATACCAAATTCATTTCAAATGCACTTCAGGAATACACATTGTTTTCAAAGGTCAGGGATGAATCAACTGTAAAGATACCTGTTGAGGAATTATCGCTTTTAAAGGGACTCAAGGGAGAATTTGCAAGAACAGTTATAAAAAGAATTGAACTTGCGGATGATGAAGACAGGGAAACACTGATGAAATCACTTTATTACGGATTGGAAGCAATAGAAAAGGGTAACATTGAAGAGGAAGGAGGTATTGAACATTTAGTATTAAGAAAATCAAAATCAATGGATTTGGTAAATTTATTGACAAGGAAATTTTATTCACAAACGGAATGAATTTTGTATATGGTAAAAATGAAACAGGAAAATCCACCCTTCAGAATTTTATAAAAGCATCCCTTTATGGATTTGTTAACCAGCGCACTGACGGCGAAGGAAGACCTCCGGAAAAAACCAAATATAAGCCATGGGATTCAGGGAATTACGGGGGAGTTTTGGAAGTAATAAAAGACGATGGACATAAGCTTCGGATTGAAAAGGATTTTGATTCCAACGAAACCCAGGTATTTGACGAAAATCTATCAAATATAAGCAGCACCTTTGATTATCTTTCAAGGACAGGTCTTAAAGTTGGTGAAAACCTGTTGGGTATTGACAGAGAGTGTTTTGAGAATTCCGTTTTCATAGGACAGGGAAATACCGCCGTTGCACAGACAGACAGGAATCATCTGTTTGAAAAAATTGTGAATCTGATGAATACAGGCCGGGAAGATGAATCAGCCTCCGTTGCCATTGCAGCCATATCCAAGGCTCAAAGAAATCTGGGTAATAACCGGACTCAGGACAAACCATATAACAAAGCTCTCCGGGAAGTTAAAACAGTTGAAGCTGAGTTTTCTTCAGCTAAGCAAAAGAATATTGAAATGTCATCCAATATGGAAAGAAAAGCTTTTCTGGAAGAGGAGATAGAGCGTCTTGAATCGGATATCATAAAAGCCGAATCAATGGAACAGGCCGAAAGACTCTACGAAAAAATAAAGGAACTTGAAAATACCAAAAGAAGATATTTGTCATTGGTCAGTGAAATCAGCATTTTAGATAAAGAAATATATGAAGCTAAAAACAAGCAGTCATCCTTGAATACATCCGATGCTGATGAGCAGGAAGTATTACTCAATTTGCAAAAAACAGCTTCCTCATCAGAAAAACAAAAAAGAATACCTGAAGGTAATCACGAACGGGAACTGGTAAAACTTAAAAGAAATAATTCCACTAAAAATATAGTAAAAATCATGCTGGCAATAATTATACTTATTTCAGTTCCATTGGCAATTGTTATAAATCCCCTGCTATTTATAATAACGGCTTTGTTGGTTTCTTTACTGGTTATTTTGATAATAAAAAAACCACAGCTCACAATTGAGCAATTGCTGAATTATATAAAACTGGAAGATGAATGCAGTCAGGATTTGGCTGGTATAAATGAATTTATTGTCCGTTCCGGTTATACTAAAGCCTCCGATTTCCAGGATGCTGAAATCAAACTGAATTCTATTTATAAGGAAATAAAGGAGAAGATTTCACTTACAAGTCTAATCAATAACAAGGAATCAAGAAGAAATGGCCAAAAAGCCCTGGCAGTAGAAATACTTGGTAATTTCAAATCACTTTCTGATTTGGATAATGAGTTAAGTGGATTAACAATGCGGTTGGAAAAGACAGGTTCCGCAAAATCCTCCAATAACATGTTTTCTTCTTCAGATCTCAAGGTTTCACTGTCACGGAATCGTGAAGAGCTGGCCGGTATCAGCCGACTTCTTGAAGAATATTCACATGATGAAAATGAATTGGCAGAAATTGAAGAAAGATTAATGTCAGCCAACGAATTCCTTGAAACAATAAATGAAGAAAAAAAGGCCCTTGACCTTACCGATAAGTTGATAAAATCTGCATCAGAAAGCCTGCGTGGAAATATTTTTCCTGTAATCAATGAAAAAATGGGTGAACTGATATCCAGGATTACAAAGGGAAGACACTCACTTCTACTGGCCGGTTTGGGCAAAACCATGAATACGGAATTTGATGACAGTGCAAGAACCATATGGAATTTCAGTGACGGAACCATAGACCAGATGTACCTGTCCCTGAGACTTGCAGCAGCTGATGCAATGTCTGAACACGAGTCCCTTCCAATTCTCATCGATGAAGCTTTTGCATATTATGATGAAGATAGAATCAGTGCTGTTTTTAACCTGCTGCATGAATTATCCGCATCCCACCAGATAATTGTGTTTACTTGTAAGGAAAGTGAACTCAGAATAGCCGGTGACTTTAAAGATGTTAATATCATTGAACTGTAATCAAGTGCCTTTTATTTTTTCGATAAGCTCTCTGCGGCATGAACAACTGCTTCCATCCGGAAGAACTCCGGTATCCGAACATTTCCCGCAGTCATATACGGGCTCCAGATAATCAGTTGGAAAACCATGCCTTACCAATGTTTCTGAAACAAGATTTTTCATCTCATCAATTTTAGAAAAAACCGCTTCCCGCTCTTCTTTTCTCATAGATAGCGAATCTATGCTGAGATTAGATATATCTGACTGCAATTTTCTTATTTCAGGAGCTTTGTCAAAAACCTGCAGTTCCCTGTTTTTCATAATTGATTTATTTTTTTCCTTTATATTGCCATAATGCTCTTTTATCCTGCGTTTCAGCATGGAATCATCTATGACAACACCGGGTTTTGAATTTTTATAATTTTTAGCTTCCTCTTCAATCTGAGCTTTGTTTCTAAGTCCTTTTTTATTCCAGTCAGTCAGTATCTTATGAAAATACTGCAGATTAGGATTTGAAATCTTCACTGCATTCTTAAGTGCAAGTTCAATGATATCAATACCATACTTATAATCCTGAACCCATATCTTAATATAGCTTTCCTCATATTCTGTAAAAGGTGCTTTTCTTTTGAGCTTTCTTGCTATTACTGATGATATTTCCTTTGTTTTTTTATATCTGATAAAATATTCATCAAGGTCAAAACTATTCTTTATACCAGCTTCAGCCCAGTTTTTTGCAACTGCATTTATATATGAGTATTTCAACAGACCTCTCTCGCTGCAATAATTGAAAAGGGCATACATGACGTCATCTTCAAATTTATACAGATTGAACCACATCTCAATGTTTGTATACCAGGATATAGGCATGATTCCCTGGAAAAAACTTTTATTTATAGTTGAAAGAATACCGCTTTTTTTGACCAGTTCATTTTCAGATGCAGCAGTCCTCGGTTTATATAGTTTATTGATTTCAGTATCCTTTAAATCCGTCAGCACATATGTTTTGTTTTTCCTTGCAAACAACCCCCGCTTTACGAATTCATCAAATACCGCAAGAACCTCTTCTTCACTAAGTCCGAAGGTCTTGGCAAAGAGCATCTCATTTATTTTTTTCTTGTTTTTTGACAGAAAAAGGCAGTACAGATAAATCTTTACCTGAAGCCCGGTCATCTCAGGAAGGTATTCGCTTATAAAAATATCCGGAACCTGAGTATCAGAATATAGAAATTTTTTTGAGTCTTCAAAAGTATACATATTGTTTCCTTAGAGCTAGTGTGACTATTATATATAATACAATCTGCATCGTAAAGAAAAACATTTAAGTTACTCTCTGATATTTATTGAACATATCACAATTCAATGATATAATTTTTCCAATAGCATAATTCTCTCGAATTATTCATGCTATCAATAAGCAATATCCTCTTTCTCTATCTTGGCGGAGCCTCCTCCAATCGGGGGCTCCGCACTTTTTTACCAAATGCTTTTTAAATATTCAATACTGTTCTTTACCGCTGTCTCTTCTGCCAGCAATTGTTCTTTTTCAGACATATTGTTTATTACAGGGGTACATATTTCCACAGTAAATTTTCTCATGCCTTCTTCCTTAAGATTACCCATGATTTTTTTGATTTGAAAATACCCTTTTCCCAATTCACAGAAATGAACAGGTTCATTCACTGTTTCAAATGGCGTCGCATCGGGATATTTATTTGCATTGCAAACATCCTTGAGATGCGTGCATACAATTTTAGATTTTAATATTTCAACAGCTTTCAGTGGATCTTCTCCTGTAAAAGCAAAATTACCACTGTCAAAACATAGCCCTAGATTATCAGAATCAATTTCCATTATGGAAACCAAATCTTCGATATATATGTCTCCATGATTTTCAATGGCTAAAATAACTCCGGCGGTTTCAGCCTCCTTCAATGGTTTCTCTAAATTTGATTTGGCAGTTTTGACTCTTTCATTGATTTCATCCCGGTTGTCAAAACATGAACCTCCTACAAACGTTCTTAATATTTTAACTCCAAAATTCCCCGCTGCCTCAATATATGGCATTAATTC
>CAYYXJ010000023.1:0-23782 GCA_964475455.1 uncultured Clostridiaceae bacterium
TGTACTATAAATCTTAGCAAAATAAATAATATTTACATTGATTAGTAAATTCAAATCCCAAAATACTCCAGCCCCTAAAACATCCAAAACATCCCTGGGATTATTTAGGCCTTAAACATCCCACGGCCTAAATAATCCCAGGGATGTTTTAGGATTCTAGGAACCATATTAAAGATACTTATAAGTACTTTTTGAACATATTGTTTGAAGTCTGCTTGATGTTATTCCAGTTATAAGGCTGAGTTGCCTAATGCTCAAACCTATATGATTTGCCTTTTGGATTAATTTATCTCTTGTTTCAATTTCCAACTCATCAAATTGTACATCATCTTTTCTTATACAAAGAAGCATTTCTTTGAACATTTCTTTTGCTTCCATATCGGTAATCCTGAATATTTCAAGTTCACATATCTTATCATCATCTTTACAATTCCTTAAAAAATCTTCAATCGGTTCTTCAGAAAATTCTTTGTACGACTCATAAATATAGTCAAAATCAACGAGCTCAAACGTGTCATATTCTGGCTTCGAGGAAGTCCAGTAAAAATCGAAAATATCCTTTATAAGCTTTGCTGACACAGGATTTCTTAGTATGTATCTATATAGTGTAAATAAATACATCAAACCAATTATGATTTTACTTTTATATGGCCCCTCAAAAACATGCCCTCTGTGATTGTATTTTGCATTATAATACTTTGCATAATAATCCAGCAGACAATTCATAACAATTGGGAGAGTTATTCCATTATCCATAAAAATCATATGAATATGATTGCTCATAAGACTGTATGCAAGTAATCGAAACTTATATTCATTTTGAAGAGATTTGAGCTTTCTAAGGAATACTACCCTATCAAAATTGTCATGGAAGAGGGTCATCCTGTCATTCCCCCTGGTATATACGTGGTATGTGCCATCTTCAATTAAATATCTTTTGCTACCCATATTAAAATTCTAATGAAGCACAACACAAATTAAAATAAACTGAAACATAAATTAAAAGGTAAATTTATGTTTCAGTTTAAAACCCCCAAAACACCCCTGGGATTATTTAGGCCTAAATAATCCCAGGGGTGTTTTGGTTTTTTTTGGTGCCTTAGGTTAAAAAAGATTTTATTCCATGATATCAAATCCCATATCGTATAAGAGTATTTGAGTTTGGTGAAGTGTCTTATTGTTGTTGATGCAGCACATGATTGCTGCATCCCTTTTTCTAGCAGGATAAAGGATTGATTTTTCAGCGACTATAAGGGTTCTCTGTGCTTCCTCAAGTGATAGCCTGAGGGCCAGTGAAATCTTAAGAAGCTTATCCCTGCTCGGTTTTCTTCTTCCATTGAAAATTTGATAAAGATAGCTCTTTTCTATCCCGGCAGATTTTACCAGTTCCTTTTTTGTATAATTCTTGCTTGACAATAATAATTCCAGATATTCCGGCAAAGTAATAGTTATAAATTTATTTTCGTTGTTTTTTATATATTGCTCTAAATCTCTGCATCTGATTATTTCATCATAGAATTCCCTGGTTATCTTGTTGAACATATACATCTCCATCTAATTATCTCTATATATCGAATTTATCGATTTATACTTTAAATATAACAATATTATCTCTGTTTTCGGTGTGCACAGTGCACACACATATCAATTTTCAACAAATTAAAATTTTTATTCCATTTGATTATACCCGTATTACATGTTTTCTAGAATATTTATAATATTCCTCTTTATGAATATGAATGCATTAATGATTCCTTTCTATAAATATTGTGACATAATTAGTGTGCTGTTTATGGTACTAATTTGTGGTATTAATGATCTCACATTTGATATTTTCATGCATCAACGTGATTGTTATGTACCAATTATGATAAAATGCTTATAATATGGAAATGAACGAAAACAAGCATCTTGAAAAACCCTGGTATGCCCTTTTTGTCAAAAGCGGCAGCGAAGAAAGAATCCGAAGGGATTTAATGAAAAAGTTCAACGATGAACTTGATTTTTATGTACCCCGAAAGCTGTTAAAAGAACGTAAAAAAGGCAAGTGGTACCGTGCCATCCGCCCTCTTTTTCCTGGTTATATCCTTGTCAATGGGTATGTTACTGATGAAATATATTATAGATTCAAGGAAGTATTGGATATATATTTCATATTGAAGGAAGAGTATCGGCCGGTAGAGATTTCACAATCAGAAATTGAACCTATCCTTCATCTTATGAATCTGGGAGATGACGGAGTTATCGGGTCTTCTGATATTATAATGGAAGGTGACCTGATATTCGTTAAAGCCGGTCCCCTGAAGGCTTTTGAGGGTATGATAAAGTCTGTAAACCATCGCAAAGGCCGCGCAAAGGTCCAATTCTTCGTTGCCGGTCAGGAAAAGCTGGTTGAACTGGCTGTCAATGTATTGTCAAAAAATTAAACACAAAAACGAACATTTGTTTGCTTTTTTTAGGTTCTGCTGTTAAAATATATTCATGGATATCATGCAGAAACTCAACATTTTAGCGGATGCTGCAAAGTACGATGTGTCATGTGCATCCAGTGGTGTCGACAGGGCAGGCAAGGTAGGTAAACTCGGAAACAGCGTCGCCGGTGGAATCTGCCACAGCTTCACTTCTGACGGGAGGTGCATATCCCTGCTCAAGGTACTGTATACCAATCATTGCAAATATGACTGTGCTTACTGCCAGAACAGAAAAAGCAATGACATTCCCCGGGCTACTTTCCTGCCGGAGGAATTATGCGAGCTTACATATAACTTTTACCTCCGGAATTACATTGAGGGGCTTTTTCTGTCCTCCGGAGTGATCAAAAGTCCTGATTATACTTCTGAATTGATATACCGGACCGTCTTACTGTTGCGTGAACAATATGGGTTCAACGGCTACATCCATGTAAAGGCAATACCCGGAACCTCCCGCGAATTACTTGAGCGGCTTGGGAAAATTGTAGACAGGATGAGCGTAAACATTGAACTGCCAAGCGAAGACAGCCTCAAACTGCTTGCACCCGACAAAACCAAACAGGATTTGGTTGCACCGATGAAACTGATCCGGGATAAAATTGTTGAACGCGAAGGCAATGCCAGATACATCCGAAGTACACCTAAATTTGTACCCGGAGGTCAGTCCACACAGATGATTGTAGGGGCTTCCGGTGATACGGATATGAAGATTGTTAACCTGACCGAGGCAATGTATGACAAGTATAAACTCAAAAGGGTTTATTTCAGTGCCTATATACCGATAAACTCTCATCCCTTGTTACCTGCTGTAGATTCAGCCCCACCCATGTTGCGCGAACACCGGCTTTATCAGGCAGATTTTTTGCTGAGATTCTATAAATTCAAGGCATCGGAAATCCTCAATGAAAGAAATCCCAATTTCAGCAGGTACATTGATCCGAAATGTCAGTGGGCGTTGCTTCATCTGGATAACTTCCCGGTGGAAATCAACAGAGCGTCATATTACGAGCTTCTTCGGGTACCCGGGATCGGGCAGACTTCCGCTAAAAGGATTGTACAGGCCAGAAATTACAGTAAGTTGGTCATGGAGGACCTGAAAAAGCTCGGAGTGGTAATTAAAAGAGCCCGGTATTTCGTAACCTGTCTTGGGAAATATGATCCTTTGATTAAATTTAACGAGACCTCCATTTATCATGGTTTACTCAAGTCTTCGGATGTTGTTGATAACCAGCTTTCTTTTTTCCATACTGAATCCCCCGCATTGTTTCTTAAGGAGGGTGCTGTATGATTACATATATTTACGATTCAAGTTTCGAAGGTCTTCTCAATGCAATTTACTTTGCTTATAAAGAAAAATCTGAGGGCAGGGTTGTTACCGGTGATTTTTATCAAATGGCTCTCGGCGACATACCTGTTTATGTTGAAACTGACCTGGAGATTTTTTCAAGAATGGAGAACTACATTGCCGGCAAGTGCGGAATAGAGAACCTGATGACAATGTACAGGGCTTATCTTGGCGAACTTCCCGGGATATCGAATCAAATCTTTGAGTTTTTCAAAGTTGCACTGAAGAAAGGTTTTCAAACACAGTATATGCATGCAGACGCCAGGGTTCTGCCGGTTTTGAATGCAGAAAAAACTGCAGCCCGCGAAAGCCACAAGATGCTGGGTTTCATACGATTTAAAAGGGTTGGAGAAAATTTACTGTATGCTCCATACCAGCCTACCTGCAACACAACTCCTTTGGTTGCAAAGCATTTTGCAGATAGGATGAACTCCTACAGGTGGATTATTCATGATACCGTAAGGGGAGTTTATGCTGTTTACAACGGTAAAAACTGTATTATCGGCAGGTCGGTTCCGAATAATCTACCATCTTTTCAGGATATCGATCAGGATTATGAGGAACTTTGGACTTCATATACCAAGAGTATTGCAATCAAAGAAAGGAGGAATTTAAAGCTTCAAATGAGCTTCATGCCTAAAAAATACTGGGGTTTTATGACAGAAATGCATTAATATGTATACTCCTCTTAATTAACCTTATTTCATAGCCTTTCAAATGCTTGAAATCATTTTTGGGAGTGGTATAATTAGTTTGGAAATATTTACTAATGATGATTTTTAAATACACTTAAGAGGAGTTAACCAAAGTGGTTATTAAAAAAGGTCTTTATCCACTGTCATATCCCCAAATGGGAATCTGGTATCTTGAAAAAATGTATCCATCAACTGGGATGGCGAATATTTCTGCCACTCTAAAGTTTGAAGCAAAACTCGATTTATCTTCTGCTAACAAATCATTGAATCATGCCATTGAGACAAATGAAACTCTCCGGCTTATGTTGACAGAAATTGATGGGGAAGCCCATCAATATATATCTGATTTTGTATATACTGAATTTGACTATTTAGATTTTTCAGGAAAAGATATAACTGAATTGTATAAATGGGATTCTAAAATGAATGAGAAGCCCATATACAATCTGAATGAACCCTTATATTATTTTGCCATTATTAAAATAAGTGACAACATGGCCGGCTTTTATGCTAAATTGCATCATATAATCTCGGATGCATGGACGCTGGTTAATCTCGGAAACGAACTGATATCGAATTATTTTAAAATTCTTAACGGAGAAACTTTATCTCATGACAAAAAACCTTCATATCTAGAATATCTGGACAGTGAGCATGAATACTTTAAGTCACCAAGGTTTAAGAAGGATGAAGAATATTGGCTTGATAAATTCAGCACTATACCTGAGCTTACAGCCCTTAAAAGCAGAAAGCAGCTTTCAACATCCCTCGACTCCAACAGACTGACATTCAAACTTCCCGAAAAACTTTGCACTAAAATACGCCCTCATTGTGAAAAACACAAAACTTCAATTTTCAGTCTGTATATGGGTGCGATGGCTGTTTATATCAACAGGACCAAAGGAATTAACAAAATTGTCTTTGGCACACCTGTTTTAAATCGTAGGAATACCCGGGAAAAAAACACTATGGGAATGTATGTTAGTACTGTTCCACTGATTGTTGACGTTGATGACAGCAAAAATTATACACAATTCACTGAAGGTATAAATCAGGAATGGATGACACTGTTAAGGCATCAGAAATATCCCTATATGATGCTCTTGAAAAAACTTCGCGAAAAACACCCCGGATTGGAAAAACTTTACGATATTGTTATCTCATATCAAAATGCTAAGTTTATAAAAACTGAAAGTGATCATTTTCAGGAAGGACGATGGCACCAGAACACCACGCAAAATGAAACACTTTATATACATATTAATGATCGCGAAGATGACGGTGAAATAATCATAAACTACGATTATTTAACTGAATTGTTTTACAAGAAGGAAATTGAATACCTTCATGACCATGTAACAAGACTTCTATGGCATTTTATTGACAATCCGCAGCGGCAGATTCCCTTTATTGAAATGATATCTGAAACAGAAAAGGAAAAAATCAAATTTAACTTTAACATGACTGAAAAAAACTTCAATGATAAACAACCCATTCATAAATTGTTTGAGTTAAAGGCCATGGAAATGCCCGAAAAAACAGCCGTGATATTTGAAGATACTGAGTTAAGTTATCAAGAACTAAATGAACGAGCTAACCATGTAGCTTATACCTTGATACAGAAAGGCATTGGCTCAGGAGATATTGTTGGTTTTATGCTTCCAAGGTCATTCTCTATTCTCACTGCCATATTCGGAATTTTGAAATCCGGAGCCGCCTATATGCCTATTGATAGGAATTTCCCTACTGAACGGGTAAAATTTATGCTTGAAAACAGTAGGGCAAAAGCAATAATCACAGAAAAAGGTCTGTTCAGGCCTCTGGATTATTATGGGCATGTAATAGACATAGAAAGTGCACTGAAATCAGAAGCACCTTCAGCCAATCCCGTGGGTGAATGCAACCCCGACGACCCTGCACTGATTATATATACTTCAGGTTCTACCGGAACACCTAAAGGTGTTGAACTCACTAAAGGCAATCTTATGAATTTTGTGCCCGCTATGAAATGTTTGATTGACCTTGATCCTTCTAAAACTGCCATATCGATAGCAACGGAATCATTTGACTTTTTTGTTTCTGAAGCGATACTTCCGCTAACACAAGGCCTTCGGTTAATTATGACCAATGAAAACGAACAGAAAATCCCTCAGATGCTTCATGAACTAATGCTTAGATATAAAGTTGATATTATGCAAACAACTCCAACAAGGATGAATTATATACTTAATCACGTTAATCATTATGCTGGTTTTGAGGATCTGCAGGAAATAATACTGGGAGGAGAAGTCTTTAAGAATACTCTACTAAGTAAACTTAAAAGCATTACAAAAGCTAGAATATTTAATGGTTATGGACCGACGGAAACCACTGTATTTGCAACCTTCAAGGAACTCACAGATACAGATGTAATAAACATAGGGAAGCCATTACCTAATACCAGAATATATATTGTAGACAAATACATGAATCCCATGCCAATAGGAACAATTGGTGAACTTTGCATAAGTGGTAATGGGGTTATGAAAGGTTATATTAATAATAAGGAGCTCACCAATGAAAAGCTGGTAGATTGTCCCTTTGAGCCGGGCAATAAAATGTATTGTACAGGCGACCTTGCAAGTTGGTATAGTCAAGGAGATATTGAATATATCGGAAGGAATGACAATCAGAGAAAAATCAATGGTCTTAGAATAGAATTTGGAGAAATCGAAAGCCATATTTTAAAATACAATGAAATACGGGAAGCTGTTGTTTCTGTTTGGGAAGACGATTTAGGTAAGCCAATAATTTGCGCATATTATGTTGCTGACAATGAAATTGACACAAAGGACATACGCGAAAAACTTTCAGAAAAGCTACCCGTTTATATGATACCTTCATATTTTATAAAAATGAAATCACTTCCTCTGACTGTCAGTGGCAAGGTTGCTCGAACCAAATTGCCTGAACCAATATTCAATTCTACTGCAAGAAGAAATTATGAAGCACCAATTGACAAATTGGACACAATATTGTGCGATACTTATGCCTCAATTCTTAAATATGCAGATATTGGTCTAAATGATCATTTCTTTGAACTTGGTGGAGATTCCCTCGGGGTTATAGATTTAGTCTCTGCATTATATAAAAAGGGGTATGATATAAAAATTGCTGATGTATACAAATATCCCGTCATCAGTGAACTGAAAAAGCATGTTACAAATAAACGATTCCGAATTGTAAAACCATCTTTTTATAAATCCGATTTGGGTTTATTGGATCAAAGCATCCAGCATCAGATACAGGCAGGGAAACTTGGTCAACTTGACAGTGCCTCTATTACCTATATTCCCGACAACAATCCCCTTTGGCATGAAATTGCAATGGAAAAACCTCTTATGTATAAGCATATGACCCTGGATATGGGTAATATTGGTATAATTGCAATTCCCATGGGAATGAGAGATTTGTATAATGACCGAAAAAAGACCATTGCATATTGTGTCGAAGCAGCAAAGATAGCTGAAAATTCCGGTGCCAAGGTGATATCACTGACAGGTTTGATTCCATCTGCAACTGAAAGAGGTGTCGAAATATCTAATGCTGTTAAAAAAGCAGGTTTGAATATAGCTGTAACAACAGGACATCCAACCACTGCTGCTTCAGTTGTACTCTCCCTTGTCAGACTCCTTGTAGAAAGCAACCGTAACTTTGCCGGGGAGGACATTTGTATACTTGGCGTAGGCTCAATAGGTTCTGCTGTGTTAAAGCTGGTTTTGACAAAACTTCCCCACCCTGCCTCCATCATTTTATGTGACCTTCCGGGGAATATGAAAAGAATGGAAGCCCTGAAGGATGAAATACAGAATCAGTTCGGTTATTGTAAAGAAGTTAAGCTTTCGTATTCAGATGGTTCAAGACTTCCTGATGAAGTATATAAATCATCCCTTATTATAGGTGCTACAAATGCTCCTGATGTCCTTGATACCAATTCTTTACTTCCAGGTGCGTTAATAATTGATGATTCTGGACCACATTGTTTCACACCATCTGCCGCAATTGACCGAATAATGAATTCTGGTGATTTGCTGGCCACGGAAGGAGGAGTTTTAGAGGTACCCGGAACCATAGAAAACAAGATATATCTTCCGATTGCTATAGATGAATCTCTTGTTTCAAGATATCAAACCCACTTTGTTTCTAAAACTCAAATTACCGGCTGTATTCTATCAAGTCTTTTGACTGCATCAGATAACATAATACAACCTTCTATAGGTGATATTAACCTAATAGATAGTGTTAAAAATTACAATACACTTACCAAGATTGGTTACAGAGGAGCTGCTCTCCATGTAGATGATTTCGTTGTCCCCGAAATCCGGATAGATTTATTTAAACAGAAGTATGCTGTATTTAATGCCCGCAACTCTTCGGAAAAGCAATAAGGAGTGTGATAAATGCTTAAATTCGATATAACATTTGCCCTTCTTTTGATTTCTACCCTTATGATTTTTTCACTTCTTGTTTTTATGCTTTTTATGAAGAGAAAAAAACAACTTCATTATATCTTTTCTTTGAACATTCTACTTGTATTTATTTGGAGCCTTGGTCATATCCTGGATGTATATACTACAATACGCACCGGTTATACAAATATGGATTTTGTAAACTTATACTATTTCGGGCTTTGCTTTCTGCCTGCAAGCCTACTTTATACCGGACTGGTTTTTGTAAAGACCAGACTCAATTTTGCAATCAGAGATATGATATTATTAATCTTTCCGGTATTAGACTATCTCATAATTATAACTAACAAGACACACAATTTGTTTTTCATTGAGTATTCAATATTCAATGATGTCGCAAAGTATGGCCCATATTTATTACCTCATACAATTATATCTTACATATACATAATTGCCGGTTTATCATTTCTTCTTCATTTTTCTGTTAAAAACTCAGGTTTTTTCTCCAAACAATCTGTACTAATAATGAGTGGTATAGCAATACCTTTTTTAACAAACATTCTTGTAACTTTTAGTATTATCCGCTTACCTGTTTATTTTACACCAATAACTTTTTCTTTCGCAATAATCTGCTTTGCCCTGGCAATATTCAAATTCAAATTCCTTAACATAGCCCCAATCGCCCTCCAGAGAATCAATGACCTTATTTCTGACAGTTATTTGATAATAGACAGTGATTGGACGGTAATTGATTTCAATAAAACCTTCAAGGATATTTTCATGGATGTAATCGATGTTGAACGTAATTACAGCCTTCTGGAAGTCTTAAAGAATAGAACCGATACCTTGTTTGATGATAATCTATTAAAGCAAGCTAATACAAATGCAATTGAAAGCAATTCCACCGAAAAATACGAGGATAGAATAATAAAAGGCGATGAGACTTATTACTTCAATATAGAAATAACACCTATTTTTTCTAGCCGGAAATACCTTGGCACTATTATTTTAATCAAAGATATTACTGAACTAAAGAAACAAATGGAAGAGATTCGACGAAGTCAGGAAATACTTATGGAGAAAGAACGACTTGCCTCGCTCGGTAACCTTATTGGTGGTATTGCTCATAATCTAAAAACACCAATAATGACCATATCAGGTGTATCCAAAACACTTGAAGTTCTGGCGGAAGAATACCGTGATTCAATTGATGACCCTGAAGTTACCCCGAAAGACCATCATGAAATAGCTGGTGAAATAATGGAATGGACACGCAAAATTGGTCCGTACTGCTCGTATATGTCTGAAACTATATCTGCAGTAAAGGGTCAGGCAGTTCAGTTGTCCGAAGACAACAATACCATTTTCACCCTTTATGAACTCTTGAGTAGAATAAATATTCTCATGAAATTCGAACTTAAGAAATTTCATTGTGAATTGATTCAGGAAAACAACGCTTCAATTTATACCGAACTAAAAGGTGACCTTAGTATATTGGTTCAGGTCTTTAATAATATTATTACAAACGCAATTCAATCCTATGGTGGTAAAAAAGGTAAAATCGAATTTAAAATAAATCATTTATATGGTAAAATGCAATTTATAATTTCAGACAATGGTTCTGGAATTCCGGACAATATAAAAAACAAACTCTTCCGCGAAATGGTAACAACCAAGGGTAAGGATGGCACAGGGTTAGGGATGTATATGGCTTATTCAACTATTAGGGGGCATTTTGACGGAACCATAAACTTTGAATCCGAGGTAAATAAGGGAACGACATTCTATATAGAAATACCGGTTTACAGGGAGGTGCCTGATGAGGCGAAGCAAAAGGAATAATTCGGAAAAGAGAGACTACAAGATTATATTGGTTGATGATGACCAGGGCATCATCGATTCTTTGTCTTCTGTTTTACTTAGGCAGGGTTACCAGACAACGTGTATAACGAATCCCATGGATGCAATTGAGAGGGTTAAGACTGAGCAATTTGACTTGATGGTCCTGGATTTCCTTATGGCTCCAATCCATGGTGACCAGGTTGTGGAAGAAATCAGAAAGTTTAACAGCGAACTATATATACTGTTGCTTACCGGGCACAAAGATCTTGCTCCCCCGCTTGACACAATTAAAAAACTTGAAATACAGGGTTATTGCGAAAAGAGTGACAGGTTTGACCAGTTTATTCTATTGGTTGAGTCCGGAATTAAATCCATATCTCAGGTCAGAACAATCAAAAAATTCAGCGAAGGTCTTAACAGTATTCTAAAAGCTGTTCCAAGTATTTATCAACTTCAACCCATAGGTGATATCATGGAGCAGATTCTTCGTGAGCTTCTCCCACTGCTTGACAGTGAAAATGCATTTATTCTTGTTGATAATTATGCGGGCTTTACAGAAAATTCAGATAAATCAATATTCAAGGGTTTAGGGAAATATCATCAGGATGTATCTTCATTTGTTGACTATCTAGGGCATGAAATGATAGAGAAGATTGGTTCTGCTAGGGTTAACAAAGAGGAAGTTATTATTGATGACGGCATAATCTTTCCACTTGTAAATGAATATAATAATTCCATGGGAGTAATATATGTAGAAACAGGAGAGGGTGAAATTGACGAAGGGCTCAACCTTCTGAAGATATATTGTTCTCAGGCCGCCTCATCAATAAATAATGCCTTTTTACATTCACTTGTTAATGAAAAGAATGATGAATTGTCCAGAACCTATGAAATGCTTCGCGGCAGATATATGGATACAATTGAAGCCCTACGGTTGGTTGTTGATGCCAAGGATATTTATACAAGTGGCCACTCAGACAGGGTTTCATATTACGCAATGAAACTAGGTCAGCACATGAATCTTGATGAAAAAGTAGTTGAGACTCTTAGAATTGGTGGGTTGTTCCACGATGTTGGCAAGATAGGTACCAGTGATGATATCCTTTCGAAAAGCGGAAAACTAACAGTACCTGAGTATGAAACAATCAAACAGCACACTGTTAAGGGTGCCCATATTCTGTCAGCTCTTTCCATGTTCAAGGAAATAGTTCCAATTGTCAAATATCACCATGAGTATTTGGATGGATCTGGGTATCCCGAAGGACTTAAGGGAAATCAAATAAATTTGGAAACCAGAATTATTTCTGTTGTTGATGCATTTGACGCCATGATGAGTGACAGGCAATACAGGCAAAAACTAGGCCTTGATATCGCCAGACAGCAGCTCCTTGACAACTCAGGCAATCAATTCGATGCCAACATAGTAAAAAACTTCCTTGAATTGATTAAAGACTTTGACTCTTTCTACAAAGACTTAAAGGAATATGAACAAAAATCCATGAATAAAACTTTAAAAGTATAAAAAAGAGCCCTGAAGGGCTTTTTTTTTGCAGAAAATTCTTAATCGAGTAAACACCTCTCGGGTATTTACCTGAAAATCGAGTAAATACCCGAAAGGTTATTACCTGAAAATCGAGCAAATACCCGAAAGGTTATTACCTGAAAATCGAGTAAACACCCGAAAGGTATTTACTCGATTTCATAATTGTTTTTGATTGAAGTTGTTAATTAACTGAAATATTCCAGGTATTCTTTATTTGCTTCGAACATCTCATCAACCATGCTTTTTGTTTCTTCCATGCTCAGGACGGCTGATGTGAGCGGATCGAATAATACTGCATGAAAGATTTTACGCTTGCATCCCTCATAAGCACCTTCAACTGCAAGTTCTTCACATCTTGCGCTTATATTATTCAGTATTGCAAGTTGCGGGGGTAATTCTCCTACCGCTATTGGTTCAAGTCCACCCTTGGATGCTAAAACCGGAACTTCAACACAACAACCATCTGGTAAATTGGATATCAACCCGAAGTTGCGCACATTACCATTGAATTTGAACATCTCATTGTCACCGAAAACTGCGTTAAATATATATGCTGCATATTCATGACCTCGTTCGAGATCAATCTCATCCTTTTCCAACCATTCCTCAATATCCTTTTTCCAGTTGTCTTCCCTTTCAAGATACCTGTTCATTATGTAGGCATATTCACCGGGATTCCAACCGGTTCCATTTTTACAATACTTTTCAATAAGCTCCGGCTTTTTTCTGAACCAGGCGTTGTACTCGGAATTGTGTCCGCTTGATTCCGTGACATAATAGTCAAGATGTTTGAACATCTCATTCCTCACCTGTTCCTCATTTGCTATCTCAGGGTTTTCCATGGCTTTGCGGATTAGAGGATATGCATCTTCTCCATTCCACTCATATTTCAGGTAAAATGCCTGATGATTGATACCTGCACAAACATAGCTTATTTCATCATTCGGTGCACCTATCCATTTTGCCATCATCTCTGCTGTTCCCTGTACACTATGGCACAGTCCGCTCATCTGCACATTGCTTTTACCCTGTACAGCCCTGCAAAGCATTGCCATGGGATTTGTATAGTTTAAAAATATTGCCTTGGGGCAGTATTTCTCAATATCTCTAGCGATATCAAGCATTACAGGATAAGTTCTTAGAAACCTGAATATTCCTGCAGGTCCCCTTGTATCTCCAACATTTATATCCACTCCATATTTCTTGGGGATTTCTATGTCATTTCTCCACACATGCACATTCCCAGCTAAAATTGTGCAAAGAACACCATCTGCGCCTTTTAGTGCTTCAGCCCTGTCCTTAGTGGATATTACCTTTGCCTGTGTATAACCGCCGTCCTTAATAATTCTATTGACAGCTTTTGTAATATAACCAAGCCTTTCATCATCTATGTCCATCAGGGCAATTGTTGCATCCCTGAATGCCGGGAATGAAAGAATATCTTTCACCAAATTTCTTGTGAAGCCAAAGCTTCCAGCTCCTATAAATGCTATTTTACTCATGTGATACCCCCTACATATGAATTGTACATAACCTGACAGGCTTTTTAAATAGTAAATTAAAAAAAACACTTCTTTTTTAGAATGTTCATTGCTTTATCCCTTAGCATATTTCTGTTAATATATATTCATTAAAGAAGAGGTGCCGCTAAATGTATAAAGGTGAACACAGACCACTGCCGTTAATGTTATTTTTTTCAATTTTATCATTGGGATTTTTCAACTTTTACTGGATTTATATTGTTTCATGGGAATTAAAACAGGTAACCAATGACGAAAATATCAAACCGGTGTTTGAAGGAGTCATTTCATTTCTGACTCTTGGTATTTATTCTGTTTTCTGGATGTACAAATACGGGAAGATACTTGTGGATGTTCAGAAAAAATCAAAGATGAAACCCAGGGATTATTCTTTCCTATGTGCTGTTTTAGCAGGATTGTTCTTGTTTCCGTTTTCTTTGATGATAATGCAAAAGCAGCTCAATGATCTATGGATATTCGGAAAGTAAAAAACTATATCCCTCTATTAATGGCATTACTTGTTGTTGCGGCTTTTATGCTGCTTTCAAATGTCGACCTTTGTATATTCAGACGGGTTACAGGCCTTCCCTGTCCTTCCTGCGGTATGACCCGCGCTTATATATCTCTGTTCAAAGGTGATATAGCAAATGCTTTCTTTATGCATCCCCTATTCCCTCTGGTCCCGGTCATTGCTGTTCTATTAATTGTATCCAGATATAAGGAGAAACATTTCACTAAAACATATATAGCAATTGGAATTGCATTTTTAATTGTATATATAATTCGAATGATATTCCTATTCCCTCATACTCCACCCTTTGATTTTGAATTCAGCTCCCTTTTAGGTCGTATTTTATTCCCATAATATCCTTTGTGACACAACATCCCTGGGATAACGTGTCAGATTTGACACGTTATCCCAGGGATGTTGTGCCCGGATGCTGTACTCATGATATTGGGGACAAGAAAAAACCGGCCTTTGGAGCCGGTATCTTCATAATTGCAGTGAGTAGGCCTGTAAGCCGGGTTCTGTCTTGAACAGCCATCTATCTAGGTCCAGCATTTCTGAAGGACTCAAGCCACCCCTATGGAACGGACGGGCCGCCCAATGTTCCATATCACAGTGTTGCTCCGGATGGGGTTTACATGGCACCGTAGGTTACCCTACCGTCGGTGAGCTCTTACCTCACCTTTCCACCCTTACCATGCTATGCATGGCGGTTTATTTCTGTTGCACTTTCCTTAAAGTCGCCTTCACCGGGAACTACCCGGCACCCTCGCCCTTTGGAGCCCGGACTTTCCTCGGACACGGCCTTTGGGCCTATGTACGCGGCTGCTCAGCCTGCTCATTTGCAAATGGAATTATACACCCTGTTATTACTATTATCAAATAATATCAACTACCCTGTCATAAAACGGCATTAGCTCAAGTTCAGGTGTCCTTACTCCAAGTTCCTCTACCAGGTCGTTTATAAAAAGCTTCTCAGTTTCATAATGCCCTGCTTCTATGACAAAGCATCCGGCATTTGAAAGATCAACTGCAGCATTGTATTTGACTTCTCCGGTTATAAATACATCGGGATCAAGTTCAATAATATCATTCTCATATCCTCCTGAACTGCCCTGGCAAACTGCTACACTTTCAATATGTTCCTTGACAGTTCCAATGATTCTAACTGCTTCAATCCCAAGTTCCTCTTTCACCCTGAGAATCATGTCCTCTCCTGTCATATATTCATTAAGGATTCCAATTCTACCCAGAAAGCTTTCCGTCCCTGTATGTGTCAAGCATTTTAAAATTCCTTCAGTCCTCATGATTCCAAGTCTTTGCGCCAACAAATCATTAAGCCTTGCTGAATCATAATTGGTATGAAGTGAAATCACACTTATGCCGCTTTCCATTAAATCAATGAACATGTCATTGTTTATCCTTCGCAGTGGTGACCAAATAGGCGGGTGATGAGTAATTATCAAGTCAATGTATTCATTCTTAGCTGTTTCAATCGCTTTTCTCGTAAGATCAAGACTAACCATTATTCTCCGCACATCAGCACTTTTCCGTCCTATAATCAATCCGCAGTTATCTCCGGGGCCTTCTGTGAACTGCAGATTAAAAGGAGCTATTCCATCAAGTACTTTTAGTAATTCAGTTATCAACATCCTTTATTTCCTCCAGTTTGGTAATTAATTCATTCAATTCCAAGTCATTGTTTTTGATCCCTTTTTTCATGTCATGAAGTCTTCTGAGCTTTGGATTGAGGTAGCATGATAACAGAGGATGCCTGTTTTCAACCAATATTTTTGATGCATGCAACTGCCATATCTCGTAGGATTCCTTAATGCCTGAATATTGAACACACATAACATTATATACTTTGTTCTTTTCCCTGCAAAGATTCTCACTTTCAATGGAATAACCATTATCCCAAAGGTATCTTCTTAGTTTTTCAGGTGCATTCATTGGCTGTAGAATCAATTGGCTGGTTTTCTTAGCTATTTCAACATTTTTGCTTATGATATCGCATATCAGCTGCCCTCCCATGCCTGCAATTATTATGCAGTCAAAACCTGATGCATTCGCTATTCCATAACCCTTTTCCACACTTATTCTATCACTGAGTTCAAAACGCTTTATATTTCCGGCGGCCACCTTTGTTGGTCCTAATTTGACATCGGAAGCCACAGCACTCCTGCAAATTTTCTTGAGGACCAGATATATCGGGATAAAAGCGTGGTCACTGCCGGTATCAAAAACTTTATTGCATAATCTAACAGTGTTTGCAACCATTTTCATTCTTGGTGACATTAGTTTTTCAATCTTTTCCATGATAACATTCTATCCCCGATGAACCTTCCAGGCAACAAAATCTAAAAATCGAGTAAACACCTCAAGGGTATTTACTCGATTTTCAGGTAAATACCCTTGAGGTGTTTACTCGATTTTCAGGTATTTACCCTTGAGGTGTTTACTCGAAATGCAACAAAAAGACCGCAGATGCGGTCTTTTTGTGTTTTGGTGGGCCTTCAGGGACTTGAACCCCGGACCAACCGGTTATGAGCCGGTTGCTCTAACCAACTGAGCTAAAGGCCCTTGTGGCTCCCCAAGTTGGACTCGAACCAACGACCCTGCGGTTAACAGCCGCATGCTCTACCAGCTGAGCTATTGAGGAACATCACACCTTTACAGGCGCAAAATATATTATACTTATGCATACCATTTCGGTCAAGTATTTATTTATGTTTAATCAAGATAATCTTTAAGCTTTTTACTTCTGCTTGGGTGTCTAAGTTTTCTCAATGCTTTTGCTTCTATCTGCCTGATTCTTTCTCTTGTGACATTGAACTCTTTACCCACTTCCTCAAGTGTGCGGGCTTTTCCATCCTCAAGTCCGAATCGGAGCTTTAAAACCTTTTCTTCGCGTATTGATAATGTATCAAGAACACTCATCAGTTGTTCCTTCAAGAGTGTAAAAGCTGCAGCGTCAGCAGGAGACAACGCATCTTCATCGGGAATGAAATCTCCCAGATGGCTGTCTTCCTCTTCCCCAATCGGAGTTTCAAGTGATACGGGTTCCATCGAAATCTTTTGAATTTCCCTTACCTTTTCTACAGGTATATTCATTTCTTCAGCGATTTCTTCAGGTTGGGGATCTCTTCCCAATTCCTGAACCAGCTGCCTGGACACCCTTGTAAGCTTATTTATTGTTTCAACCATGTGAACAGGTATCCTTATTGTCCTGGCTTGGTCTGCAATAGCCCTGGTAATAGCCTGTCTGATCCACCAGGTCGCGTAAGTACTGAACTTGTAACCCTTTTTATAATCAAACTTTTCAACAGCTTTTATAAGGCCTAGATTCCCTTCCTGTATGAGATCAAGGAATTGCATGCCTCTGCCAACATATCTTTTAGCAATACTTACAACGAGCCTCAAATTAGCTTCGGCAAGTTGCTGACGACATTCCTCATCACCATTTTCCATACCGATGGCAAGTCGTATTTCATCATCTGCAGATAAAAGTTCCACTCGCCCGATTTCCTTAAGATACATCCTGACAGGGTCGTCAATATTTATACCTTCAGGTATTGATATACTGGACTTTTTTACCTCATCTTCAATTTCTGTCATGTCCTCTTCATCCTCTATGACATCAATTCCGGCTTCCTCAAATCGTTCGTACAGCTTTTCCATTAAATCGGTATCCAGCTCAAGATTTTCGATGTAATCATTTACATCCTTGAACTTCAGAACATTTTCCCTTTTCCCTCTTTTTATAAGGTACTCAACTGCTTTTTCAAAGCTTTCCGGTCTTTCAACTGCGGTTTCTGCTTCTTCAATATTCATTTCTTTGTCGTTCAACTGTACGACCTCCTATTTTCTCTTTAATATTCTCAAAACTTCAAACACTTTAGTAAGTTCTGTCTGCAATTCATTGATTTTTGCCTCATCCAGAGTGCTCCTCTTATCTAATTCGGCAGTGAGCCCCATTATCCTTCTATTCAAAACAGCTTTTTTATATTGCACAATTTTTTCGTCAAGGGTCCTTCTCATATCCGCACTGGTTTCAGCCAACGCGACTTCAGAAGAAAATATTTCCCTGATGCCTTCCTCAAGACCTGCCATGATGACAGCGGCATCTGATACGCCCTTGGATTCTACCCTGCTTACAATTCTATCAAACAATTCAGACAGTTTTTCATTGTCAATGAATCCAGGTTCAAATTGCTCCTTAACAAAATCAAGAAACTCCGGCCTGGCACACAATATTGCTGCAATGGACATAAAATTCTTTATTTCATTGTCAGCTTCAATATGTATGGATGTCCCCAGCTTTCTGCTCCGGTCTGTTATTACCGCCTCATTTTCACCAAGATGCTTTGACACTTCATCTTTTATTGAATCAGCAGGTATGTTATGCACCCTGGATATTCTATCTATATACACTTCCCTGTCTATGGCATTGTTGACCTGGCTTATAGCCTTGGCAACGCCATTTAGGTATTTGCGCCTGCCATCCACATCATTAATGTTATATCTGGCCTTTAGAAGCTTTGCCTTGTACTCGACAATCGGAAGAGAATTGTCAACCAGCTTTCCAAAGGCTTCCTTGCCGTTTATCTTGATAAACTCATCGGGATCCTTTCCTTCTGGCATTTCAAGGATCTTAACATCGCAACCTATTGAAGCAATTAAATCGAGTCCCCTTATTGTTGCATTTCTACCTGCCTGGTCCATATCATAGGCGATTATAATCTCAGGGACCAGCTTTTTGAGCATGGATGCTTGTTTTCTTGTTAACGCAGTTCCCAGCGATGCCACACAATTTGAAAATCCGGCTTGATGGATGGCAATGCAATCCATATATCCTTCCACAATAATTATTTTTTCCGCCTTTGAATTCTTGGCAATATTTATTCCATAAAGACTGCTGCTTTTATTGTATGCAGGTGTTTCCGGAGAATTAATATATTTTGCACCTTCACCGGAAAGAATCCTGCCTCCGAAACCAATCACCCTGTTCCTCATATCAATAATCGGAAACATAATACGGTTTCTGAAACTGTCGTAGTAGGAAGTATTACCTTTCTTTAGAAGCCCTGCTTTCATTATATCTTTTTCAACATAACCTTTGGATTTAAGATGCTTAAGGATTGAATCCCATGAGTCCGGAGCATATCCGATGCCAAATTTGGTTATTACTGAATCTTTTATTTTCCTGTTTCTCATATATGCCATGGCATCAGGATTTTCGAGCAATTGTGCGTGATAAAATCTGGCTGCCTCTGTATTTATTTCAACCAGTTTTTTGATATATCCACTGTTCTCCCTTACTTTGCTGTCACTGCTTTCAGGAAGTATAATCGCAGCCCTGTCGGCCATCATCTTTATTGCATCAATATATTCAATGTTTTCTACACTGCTTATGAAATTAAGCACATTACCGCCTTTTCCACAACCAAAACAATAATAAATCTGCTTTGAGGGAACAACCGAAAATGAAGGGGTTTTTTCATTATGGAACGGGCAAAGTCCGAAATAGTCCTTGCCTTTTCGATTTATTTTTACATAGTCAGATACAACATCTACGATGTCATTTTTTTCAATGATTTCTTCGATTACTGTATCAGGGTAATAATTTGCCATATTCAGTCATTCCTGAGTTATATTTTCGCCGTATAACTCCTTTATCCTTTAAAAATTTAAACCAGATTGAAAATTTCCAAATAAATTTATTTCTCAGTTTATTCAATCTCTTTTCAGTAATATATAAAATTTAACTGCGGTTTCTTCCGCCATCAATAAAACAGAGGCATCTTATGTTTAAAAGAGAACTTGTTTCACAGAAAAAATTCCAAACGGATTCAGGTCATTCATTCAGGGTTGAATACTATATAACGAAGGATTCCGGAAGACTGAACGAACTGACGCCCGGTTATGGAATACTGATTGAAAAGAACGAACATGGACAAATTGAAACTTATGAAGCAACAGGTTGCTTCCATGAGTACGCTCCGGCTTATGCAATGGCAGAAAAACTGTCAAGATATGGCGTTACCCCCATGGCTGCCGAGGAAACAATTGAATCAATACTCGAATATATCAATCGCTGAAATCAAGCAGATTCAGACCGACGGCATCATTGAATTTCCTGCCAGGATTTCCATTGATTGGCTTAATTATGATTTCGCATGTGGCTGCGACTATACCCCTGGCAAAATGTCCTCCGAAGGCTTTGCATTGAATGTCTGAAAGCACAGCATGAACATGAAGGTAAGTTTCACCATTCATTGTGGTAATATTGCCGTTCATTGATGCAATTTCATGGATTCCACTGAATTCCGTCTTAATATATTTCTTTTCTAAAACATCAAACAATCCCAGTTCAGCTTCTGAAACAGACCCAAGTCCTGATATGAGACCGGCACTTATTTTATTGGTTGTACAGAAATTCCTGATGGCTGTTATTATTTCTTCCCCACTGTTTATTCTAAGATAAAACGAATCATCATATTTCCTGCCATCCATATGTTCTCCTATTCTGAACGCAATATGGAAACAGCGGCTTTATCCCAGTTCAAAATTGATGCCGTCACTTCCTGAATGCTTTCCCTTGTAATTGAATCTATTATATTTACTATATCATCCTGAGTTTCTATTTTACCTCTTAGCAGCATGTGTTTACCCATATATGACATCCTGGTATTGGTATTCTCCATACCCATTATAAGATTCCCCTTGATTTGCTCCTTAGTTCTGTCCAGCTCATCCACGGTTACACCGCTTTCCGCCATTTTACTGACTTCCAGCCTTATGCATTCAATTGCTTCGTCCATTTCTGCCGTCCCTGTGCCTGCATATATGTTGAACAAACCGGAATCTGCAAATGTTTCGTTGGCAGAACCAATTGTGTAAACCAGACCTTTGTCCTCTCTTAGTGTCTGGAAAAGCCTTGAACTCATGCTGCCTCCCAGTATATTACCAGCTGCCATCATTGCATATCTTGTGGAATCCTCATAACCCATGGAGTCAAACCCTATGGAGATATACGCCTGTTCAACGTCTTTATGGTACATCCTGGTCCCCGGACTGAATACGGGCTGTTCAAAACCGCCCTGTTTTATACCATCCCCTTTATTTCGGTCGCCGAAATACTTCTCTACCATGGAGGTCATTTCATTTTCATCAAAACTACCCGCAACAGAGATTACTGTGTTGCATGGTGACAAATGAGTATTTGAGTATTTGCTCAGCATGTCCCTGCTAACCCCTGTCATAGATTCCTTGGTTCCAATGATTGGATACCCAAGGGGATTATCCGGCCAAATATCCTTTTCAAGCATTTCGTGGACATAATCTTCGGGACTGTCGGCATACATTGCCATTTCCTCGAAAATTACTTTTCTTTCCCTTTCAACCATTTCAGGTTCCAAAAGTGAGTTGTGCACCATATCAGCAATTATATCAATGGCCTTTTCAAAATGATTATCCAGGGTTTTCCCATAATAGCAGGTGGCTTCCTTGCCTGTAAATCCATTCAATATACCGCCGATTCCATCAAACTCATCCGCGATGTCACGTGCAGTTCTCCTTGAGGTTCCCTTGAAGAGCATATGCTCCAGAAAATGTGAAATACCGTTGTTTTCCTTTGTTTCATACCGGGAACCGGCTTTTAGCCAAACCCCAAGACAAACCGAACGAAGATGCGGCAATTTCTCATATACCAGTATAGTACCGTTGTTGAATTCTTTAATTTTAATCATATATTTCCTGACAAACAGGGCCCGGACTTGCCGGACCCTGATGAATTATTTTGCTTATTCGTGGTCGCTTTTGCCTTCCGGTTTCTTCAGCAGAGCTTTGCGCGAGAGATTGATTCTTCCCTGTCTGTCTACTTCAATTACCTTGACATCCATCTTGTCGCCAATCTTAACAACATCCTCAACCTGATTTACCCTGGAGTGCTCAAGCTGTGAAATGTGTACAAGCCCATCTTTTCCGGGAAGATATTCAACAAAGGCGCCGAAATTCATTATTCTGACAACCGTACAGTTTTCAAATACCATACCCGGTGAAACTTCAGTTGTAAGAGCTTCAATGATCTTGATGGCTTTTTTACCTGCTTCGAGGTCAATGGTAGCAACATAAACTGTACCATCTTCTTCTATGTCGATTTTTACACCGGTCTCATCGATTATCTTGTTGATTACCTTACCGCCTGAACCAATTACATCCTTGATTTTATCAACATCAATTTTGACAATCATAATCTTCGGTGCATATTCTGAAAGTTCAGCACGTGGTTTGTCAATGGCCTTGAGCATTACATCGTCAAGTATCTGGATTCTTCCTTTTCTTGTAAGTTCCAGTGCTTCCTTGATAACTTTCATTGAAAGTCCATTGAGTTTAATATCAACCTGAATTGCAGTAATTCCTTTGTGTGTTCCTGCAACTTTAAAATCCATGTCTCCGAAGAAATCTTCGATTCCCTGTATATCCATTATCATTACATAATCACTCTCGTCATCATCTGCTGTGACAAGACCCGCAGAAATACCGGCAACCGGTGCCTTAATGGGAACACCTGCATCCATAAGGGCTAGTGTGCTTCCGCATATTGATCCTTGTGAAGTTGAACCATTGGACATAAGAACATCTGAAACCACCCTGATGGCATATGGGAAATCTTCCTTTGAAGGAATTACAGGTTCAAGGGCTTTTTCAGCAAGTTCACCATGGCCGATTTCTCTTCTGCCGGGACCTCTTGAAGATCTGGCATCACCTACACTGTAAGGTGGGAAATTATAATGGTGCATGTATCTGTTTTCTGTTTCCGCATCATCCAGGCCATCAATTTTTTGACTGTCACTGATTGAGCTGAGGGTTACATTTGTAAGAACCTGGGTCTGTCCCCTTTGGAATAATCCGGAACCATGTGTCCTTGGCAGTACCCCAACTTCGCTGTAGAGTTCTCTGATATCGGTAAGTCCCCTGCCATCAACTCTTCTATGATCCTTAAGTATTAGTTCCCTGACAGCCTTCTTTTCAAGCTTATAAATTACATCACCGATAAGGTTGGGTGAATCTGCGTATTTTTCGCCGAATTCAGCTTTTATCTTTGCTGTAGTTACTGCAAGATTTTCTTCTCTTATTCTTTTATCATCTGACATCATACCGGTCTTTAACTCATCATATGCAAATGCCTTTATTTCACTGAGAACATCCTCGGGAATTGCACTTGACTCATATTCAAACTTGGGTTTTCCGATGGCGGCTGCAATCTCATTGATAAAATTGCACATATTCTTGATTTCTTCATGACCCTTTTGAATTGCCTCAAATACTACATCATCAGGTACTTCATTTGCTCCGACTTCAATCATACAAACCTTGTCGACGTTTCCTGAAAGTGTCATATACAT
>CAYYXJ010000024.1:0-23666 GCA_964475455.1 uncultured Clostridiaceae bacterium
ATCCACTTGGGACTTCTAGCTTTGCGTCCCCACTTCTCAATGGGTTTGCCCTTGACTTAAAATTACCCTATATTAAATTGTCTTAACAACTTTGTGGCTTTATCTTTAGAAATGATGGAAATAATACCATATACAATAAAAAAACTGCCCCAAAATTGTGCAGCCGAACTATCCTCTACAGGACTCCAAGCTTTGCGTCCCCACTTCTCAATGGGTTTGCCTCAAATGCATTAAATTCTTTGTACTAACATTCACAAAACTTAGTCCCTATATATATGGAACATTTTATATTATTTATCAAAGTATATATTTCAATAACACAATTGTCAATTGATTTTGCATCATGATTTCCATTTAATAAAAGAGGAGCATCAATACGATGCTCCCCTCGGATTACGTGGATCTAAAATTGACTAACTTATTCTTCCTCACCATCTTCTTTTTTTCTCTTGATGAGTGCAAAGATTCCAGCTCCTAATGTTATAATTCCTGATACTGTCATTGCACCTGCAGGTAAAGCACCTGTCTGTGGATTCTCTACAGTATCTCCGGGAATTGGTTCTTCCGGAGGATTTTCAGGGATTTCTTCTTCAAATACCCCTACGGTAGTTACATCAGTATCACTGACTGCCACTATCTGTGGAGAAGTCCCCTGGGCAACTACTGTGAAAGTAAAATCTCCGGAAGTTGTCATGGTACGGACCACTGTAAATGTTTCACTTCCGGTTACATAAAGTACCGGTATAGTAGTTTCGAATTCCAGGTCTGTATTTGTAACCACTACATTATTCAATACCGTATTACCGGTGTTTGTAACAACCATTGTGAATGTAACATCTGTTCCAGCTTCAACCAAATCGGCATCCGGAGTTATAGTAACACTAATACCGGGAGTGTAAGCCGGAGGAATAACCGGTCTAGTAACCGTTACTGTTACACTGTCCTCATCACTTACCATATCTTCCCTGTAAGTGTATGCAGTAACATCTGCTGTATTTGTTACAGATGGTATATCCCCTGAATCCGGTGTGTAGCCTTCATTGATAATTATTGATTCACCCGGAGCAAGTTCTTCAAAGTATTCGCTGACTCCAAGCATCGTGTCACTGATATCTCCCCAATAGAGTGTCACATTACCAACATTGGTTACTGTTATTGTATACGTTACACTCTGTCCTAAAATTACAGAGGAATCGTTAACGCTCTTGTCAAGATTTATAGCCCATACAGCATCAACAACATCAACTACTTCAATATCAGAATCGGTCACAGGTACTTCTGACTGTGCGGGCCATCCAAATGCATCCGCAGTATTGGTATATGATCCTGCAAAAGAGTCTGCTTCAACAATTGTATATGTTGCAGTTTCATCCAGGGTAATTGATTCACCGGGTTCTAGTGTAATCAACTGAGTTGATTCAAAACCAAGATCCGTATCAGATACTGATACGTTATAAAGTGTAACTGTACCTGTGTTTGTTACTGTGAACTCAAAGGTTATTTCCTGTCCTACAGCTGCAACACCTTCAAACAAAGCAACCTTGTCAATCAAGATTCCCGGTTCAGGTGATGCTACAGGTACTCTTATTGTATCATCATCTGTGACCGGTTCCCGGGATTCCATCTCAAAGCCATATGCAGTTGCAGTATTACTGTAAGCACCTGCAAATGAATCTTCCTCAAGTATTATATATATTGCCGTTTCACTCAGGGTTATGCTTTCCTGAGGTGCCAGTGTTATTGAATCTGTGGATACAAACCCCAGACCCGAATCTTCTACATAAACATTATATAATGTGACATTACCTGTATTTTGCACTGTAAATGTATAAGTTATTTCATCACCTATCTGTGCAAGGGTATCAGGTTCTGCTGTCTTTGTAAGAAGAATTGATGGATTCGGTTCGTCTGTTTCGACAAATTCCATATCATCATCGCTGACTTCCTGTTGATTTTCTGCATAACCATAAGCCCATGCAATGTTACTGAAACCGCCATTATATGCATCCTCTTCAATTAATGTGTACGAGGCAGTTTCATTTAATTCATAATCTTCACCCGGATCCAATGTAATTGATTCCGTTGAGATAAATCCGAGTTTCTCATCTTCTACAAACACATCATATAAGGTAACGTTCCCAGTGTTTGCTACTGTGAATGTAAAAGTTATTTCTCCTCCTATGGGAGCATATCCTGGATCAGCTGTCTTAGTCAGTGTAATTGCCGGCATCGGTGAATCAATATCAACTAAAACATCATCGTCGTCAGACACTTCTCCACCCGTAGAAGGTGTTCCATATGCCGTGGCAAAGTTCTGGACATTCATGTTCCAGGCATCACTTTCTGTTACATCATGAGTTACTTCATCAGTCCACTCATAAAATTCTCCCGGAGCAAGTGTAACCGTAGATGTTGTGTGGTCGAATGTTGAGTCATAGACATAAACATTAGTCAGTGTAACATCTCCTGTATTTTCAACATAGAAGCTGTATGTAATGGTATCATCTATGGCAGCTTCCGAAACATCAGCTGATTTCTCAAGAAGAATGGACGGCGATGCCACAATATTTATGGTTTCTGAATCACTGTCCTTGACAGGTCCAAGGAATGTATCCCCGGTAACAGAAGCTATATTTTTATGACTTCCCTCTATTGCATCACTTTCTGTAGTTGTATATGGTCCTTCCCCTGTTATTGTCCATGTTTCTCCGGGTGCAAGAACATCTTTGTATGAATCTACGATTGTAATAACATCATCACTGACAATTACATCCACTATATCAATGTCGCCGGTGTTGGTGACTTCAAAGGTATAATACACTTCATCGCCAACTCCTACGTCACCTGAGACTTCTGCAGTCTTGGTTATACTGATACCTGTTGATGGTTCTTCAATCATTATTTCAACTGAATCATTCGCGGTCAGTTCTTCCTGTCCGAAATAACCCACAGCTTCAGCATAGTTCATATAGTAACCTGCAAGCACATCGGCTTCGCTTACTTTATGGAATCCTGTAGTTGTGAATGTATAGGACTGTCCGGGTTCCAGAGTATCAAGAACCTCAGTCATGAATGGACCACCGTCGAGGTCACTGTCAGTTACCTGTATATCGGTTACTGCAAACAATCCGTTGTTTGTAACAGTGAAACTATACTCTACTTCATCGCTTAAATTATAAGGTCCTTCTGAAACCACTAGTTTTTCCAGTTCCAGAGTAGGTGCAACGGGATTGACCATTACTGTTTCATCATCATTTGCACTGGTATCATCTGTGCTTTGGAACGTTCCATAAGCATCTGCTTCGTTATAGTAATACCCCAGAACCATATCATCTTCATTTATTTCATGAACAGCAAGTGGATCTACTACTGTTTTTGATTCACCCGGAGCAAGACTTCCCAGATTTCCTGAAGAGAATCCGAGAATCATATCCTCAACATGGACATTGGTCAATGTTACGTTACCGGTGTTTTCAACATAGAATGAATAGAAAGAGTCATCTCCCAGATTCAATGTTCCCGGAGCAGTAGATGTTTTCTGCAAGTACAGTGCATTATTCGCTGAAACTGTATATACGGTTTCAGTTGCTGTGTCTGCAACAGGTTCGCCTTCTTCAGGGGTACCTGTAACTGTTGCAGAGTTTTCAAACATTCCTTCAAGAATATCTGCTTCAACTATGTTATAAGTAGCTTGTACCTGCACTGATTCTCCAACTGCAAGGCTTCCTATCAAACTAGTAAAATCTATGTCATCATCCTCAAGCTCTACTGCAGTAAGCGGAACTTCACCATCATTTGTAATAGTAAATGTATATGTTACTTCTTCACCTAAATCAAAGCCTGAATCAGGATTCGCAACTTTTGTCAGGCTGATGGATGGAACCGGTGGAACTTCTACTATAACAACAGCCATTGCTGTATCAGTTACCTCGGTTGTAAAAAACCAACCCGAGACTGTTGCTGTGTTCGTTACCTGTGGAATATCATCATAAACAGTATTATATGATTCTACTGGCAGTAAAATCGATACACCGGAATTTAAGCTAACAGGACCATAATTCAACCCCGTCAAAGGATCTGTAACTACAACCCCTGTTAGATTTGTATCACCTGTATTTGTTACTTCCAATGTATATTGAATAGTATCACCGGCCATAACTGTTGTTGGATCAGCTACTTTGGTTATTGAAATAGATGGGTCAGCAACAAGAAGTGCATCCAGACGCACCCAAACAGTTCCTCCGCCATTATTGCCCCCGCCTTCAACTCCAATTTCAAGTTCATTGTTTGGAACAATGATAATCGTTCCGTCAGTATATTGTAACTTAACAGAACCTATACCATTTGAAACATAAAGTTTATTGTCATCTACTTTCCATTTTGAACCATTGATGAATGCTTCATCATAAGTACCATTGTACTCAACCCATACTCTTGTTACTAAATCGTCATTATCAATAAATACGTGTATGAAGTTTGTAACAGCACTTGCAGTACTTGGCATAAATACTGTTAACATAAATATAAATGTTATCAGTAATGCCAAACTTTTTTTCCTTTTCATAATTTTTACCCTCCTAATATTTGTATCTCTCTAACATTCCTTACCCCTGCAACCGGACGATCCGACTTGGGACTCCTGGCTTTGCGTCCCCGCCTTACGGAGGGTTTGCCCTGGCTGTCATCCTTTGTACATATATAAAACGGTTGCTACATATATATCTCTAGTAGCAACCGAACTATCCACTTGGGACTTCTAGCTTTGCGTCCCCACTTCTCAATGGGTTTGCCCTTGATTACAAAATACCCTTTATTAAATTGTACTAACAACTTTATGGTTTTATCTTTAGAAATGATTGAAACAATGCCTTATACAATAAAAAAACTGCCCCAAAATTGTGCAGCCGAACTATCCTTTACAGGACTCCAAGCTTTGCGTCCCCACTTCTCAATGGGTTTGCCCTTAATACATCAAATTATTGTACTAACATTCCGCAAAACTTTGTTCCTATCTATATATATATGGAACTTTATCTTTAGTTTCCCAAGATGATTATAGTATCTTTGTTTTTTAAAGTCAATCATTGCAAAATAAATTATAAAATACTGTTATATTATTAGCTGATCGAAATCTACTTCTTTAATCAAGTTATCCTCCAATATTTCTTGCGATATAACACAGTTTTACCATTTATTTAACAGAAATCTTATTATTTCACAATATTTCTAACCACTGAAGTAGAAATTCTCTATAAATTTCTCATAATTATTGTCTAATAACCTAATGTAGTATAATATGTTTCATAATATATTTTGAAAGGCAGTCAATGATTAAGGTATCCAAATTCGGCGGCAGCAGCCTTGCTGATGCCACCCAAATAAAGAAAGTATGTAATATTATTCTGTCAGACCCCGACAGAAAGCTGGTTGTTGTTTCTGCCCCGGGTAAAAGAAACCGTAATGATATAAAGGTCACCGACCTTTTGATTGCCCTTGCAGACTCATATATTGCAGGATACGATCCCCAATATGATTATGATATGGTCATGGATCGGTACTCATCAATTGCCCGGGAGCTGGGCCTTGGTGATGGAATTGTAAAAATAATTGAACGCGATTTAACTGAAAGATGTCTCATGGACACTTCAAATACTGGAGAGTTCAAGGATTCACTGAAAGCATCCGGGGAAGATAACTGTGCAAAGTTGATTGCAGATTATATGAAATCACAGGGACATAATGCCATTTATGTCAATCCCGGTGATGCCGGACTTGTTTTATCAGAGGAATACGGCAATGCCCATGTTCTTCCTGAATCATATGAAAATCTTTCAAACCTATATGACCCTGATGTAATTAAAATAGTCCCGGGATATTTTGGTTATTCAAAGAACGGCGACATCGTCACCTTGCCAAGAGGTGGTTCAGATGTCAGTGGATCAATTCTGGCTGCTGCGGTTTCAGCTGATATCTATGAAAATTTCACTGATGTTGATTCCATATTTGCAGTTAACCCGAATCTCGTCGAAAATCCGGCTCCTATAAAAGACCTTACCTATAAAGAGATGAGGGAACTCTCATATGCCGGTTTTTCAGTTTTTCACGAGGAAGCCCTGACTCCGGTTTATTACCGTGATATTCCCGTCAACATCAAGAACACCAATAATCCGGATTCACCCGGTACCACAATCCATGCTGATATTCAAACAAAGGACAGGAATCCCGTAACCGGAATCGCCGGTTCTACAGGCTTTTCAAGCATATATATCAGAAGGTATCTTATGAACCGTGAAATTGGTTTTGGTCGAAAAGTTTTTCAGATTCTTGAAAAAGAAGGCATTCCTTATGAGCACTCCCCTTCAGGTATAGACGATATATCCATTATAATACGAACACATCACCTTCCCCCGGAAAGAGAAGAGCGTGTATTTGACAGAATAAAACAGGAACTTGATGTTGATGAGATTACCATTGTTCATGGACAGGCACTGGTTATGATTGTTGGAGAAGAATGTCTGGGGAATCCGGAAACACTATATAAAGCAGCCAAAGCCCTTGCCGGGGCAAATATTCCCCTTCGAATGATTAATCAGGGTTCTTCCAAAGTATCTATTATGTTTGGGATGAATGAAGAATATCATGAAAAAGCCATTCAAACCTTGTATAAGGAATTCTTCCCCGATTTTTCTTGAAAACAACCAAAAAACGACGGCAAGGCCGTCGTTTTCATATGAAGGAAATATTTCAATCCCTTATTCTCAGGTCACCTGACACCGTATTAATTTCTATGTCCATGTCAGCCGATTCATCAGTATATCCTTTTCTGTTGTTTTTACCACCGTTCTCATATACCGGGAAGTCACAATCAAAACTGCCCGAAACTGTATCAAAATCAAATTTGAATTCAATATTTCTGTCAATTATCAAGTCAACATCACCTGAAACACTGCTTACAAATATAATGTCCAATTCATTCTGTATATCAATATCAGTATCTCCCGAAACATTGTCAACCCTTATTTCTTCCCTTATTACTCCGGCAAGGTCCAGATTACCACTGACATTTCCTGTGGTGAATCTATCACATGTCACATTTGCAGCCTTGATATCACCTGATGTAGAATTCACTGATATCCTTCCAGCTTTAAATCCCGAAGGAATGTCTACATCACCTGAAACAGTGGTAAATTTGATTTCCCTGGATTCCATATCCCTGGGCATAGTAATTATGAAATCAGTTTCATTCCAGTTGAATATTCCACTGAAATTAGGATAATCAACATAAATTCTGACTGTATTGCCTATAACTTCTTTCTTAAGCTCTACTGTGCCTTTTGAACTTCTGTATGTCCCTTTCAGCAAAACTGAAACTTTATCAGTATCAGTGAAAACTATATCCATGTCTGCACTTACTGAAACAAATTCAAATCTTTCAATTCCCTCAATTTCATGCTCCTGTGTCTGGTTTATTGAGAAATCCTCTACATTTTTAATTCTGTCCGGAATCTCCTCCCAGAATCTGGCTCCTCCCCATGCTGCCAGAAGCGAGAATCCGGCTGCAAGGAAAACTATACAAACAACTGCCAGTATTATTACTACGGTTACAAGACCGTTTCCTTTTTTATTCATTTCACTCCCTCCGATCTTCTTACTATTCCAATATTTGCTTTACCGTAACTGACTATGCCAAGTGTTACTATTTTAATCAACCATGCCATTCCCAATGAAAGCAGTATTCCAAGGCAGGTTACACCGATACCTACAAAAACTACAGCGAGAGCCGGTAGGAATCCCAGGAAAATTATTCCTGCGACCATAACAACCAATCCCGAAGCTGCCACTGCTATAAAACTAAGAAAAACACTTAACAGGCCTGCATAAAGGCAGATTATAAGAGGCAGGACAAATACTATATTGAAAAAGCTTAGGCCAATACCTGCGACTATTGCCTTGAATGCACTTCCTGTGGTTTTCTTCTCATCTGCCTGATTGAAGTAAAATTCCGCCCTGTGCTGCTTGGCAATCCTTTTAGGCGAACCAAGTTCCTTCGTAATCTCGTCTTCACTTTTTCCTCTTTCAAGTGCTGAATCTATATGTTCCTCATAATCATAGAGAATATCATCCAGCTCTGACTTTGGAATCCCCTTTAATCCCATTTTCAACTGATTAAGAAAAGCTTTTTTATTCATTATCAGTTCCTCCTTCTATTAACCTATTGACTCCCTTGCTTAGAGCTATCCACTCAGTTATAAGTTTATCCTTATAAACTGTCCCTGTCTCTGTAAGTCTGTAATACTTTCTCGGCGGTCCTTCATTTGATTCAGACAGGTATGTTGATACATAGCCTTCTGTCTTCATTCGCCTCAGTAATGGATAAATTGTACCATCGGATATCGATACTGCTTCTGATAATTTACTGGTCAACTCATATCCATACATCTCACCATGATACAGCAGTGACAGGACACATAACTCCAGAACTCCTTTCTTGAATTGTATATTCACAATCGCACCTCCGTTATAATTTATTGTTCACTACCTTGCGTTGTACTATAGTGAACATAATACACTACCTTATATAGTGTGTCAATACTTTTATAAAATTTCTTTCAAGCTTTTAAACTGGTTTTTCAGATTGTAATATTGTCAAGAAACTTTGCAACACCATCTTCATTATTAGAAGATATATGAATGTAAGGAAACCCGTTGAGAGCTAGATAAGAGTTTTCCGGGATATAGGCCACACTTGCAGTATCAAGCATTCCGATGTCATTTATGTTATCACCAAAGGCTGTGTATTCATTTTCCCCTGTATATCCCAGTAATTCAAGTGAAGCAAACCCTTTGGCAGCCTGTCTGTGATTTACCTCCAGCCAGGTATGATTTGAGTAATTGTCAATGTATCTGTGAATGATGAAATCCTTGCCGGGACCTTCCTCAAGTTCCCTGTGAAGCTGCTCCAGCTTTTCATTTTTATCAATTATGCATATTGAAATACATTTGCTGCATACAGCTTTGTCATAATCACTCATAAGACGCAGTCTTGTATCCCCGTCCTTTTTCCGTCCTTCGAAATAATGTTCCTCACCATAATTATGGATACCTGTGTAATCCACTTTAAACTCACCATCCTCAATATGATGCAGTATGGGATGGACATCCTTCATGGATAAAAAAGACATTACCTCTGTCAACTCAGCTTTGTTCATAAGTTTGCTGTCGAGTATGTTTTTTGTTTCCGGTTCGTAGATAAAGGCTCCGTTTCTCAGGATTACCGGAATCCTTATGCCCAGTTGTGTAATAAAATCAGCAGCTGTAAAAATAGACCTTGCACTGGCAATTGTAAATTTACCTCCGCGGTCTATGAATCGCCTGATTGTTTTTGTTGTAAAATCCGAAAGAAATCCCTTGTTGTCAAGCAAAGTACCGTCCAAATCAGAAATGTATAACATCAATCCTCTCCTGCTGCACTTTTCCCTGCCAAATAACCGGTGGAAAAGGCTATAGTAAGATTATATCCTCCAGTATTTGCATCAACATCAATCATTTCCCCACAGAAGAAAAGGTTTTTGATCAGCCTGGACTCCATTGTCGAAGGGTTGATCTGCCTTACGGAAATTCCTCCTGCAGTCACTATGGCTTCAGATACCGGCCTTGCTCCGGTTATTCTGATTTTTAAGCCCTTTAGCAAATCGACTATGGTTTTTCTTTCTGATGCAGATATCTGATTTACCTTCTTGTCTCCTTCAATTCCGGAAAGGCTCACAATTACAGGTATAAGTTTTTTAGGAAGAAGGTCATTAAGTGAATTTGCAAAATCCTTCCGGGAGTTTTCAGCAAAATCCCTGAGAAGGCGTTTATCCAGTTTTTCTTCATCCAGTGCCGGTTTTAAATCAATAATTGCATGAACATCCTTGAAATCGCTGTCGAACAAACTTGAGCTTCCGGTCAGTACAATTGGACCTGAGATACCGAAATGTGTAAAAAGCATTTCCCCCTGCATGGAGAAAATTTCACTGTCACTGTCATAAATGGAAAGATTAACATTTTTCAAGGATAATCCCATTACATCCTTCAACCAGTTTTCTGATGAATCCAAACCGGTCAGCACACCTTTGGGCGGTATTATTTCATGGCCCTGTCTTCCGGCAATCTCATATCCGTTTCCATCACTTCCTGTGACCGGATAAGATGCTCCACCGCAGGCAAGGATAATTTTTTCAGCATGATACATTCTTCCCTCTTTATCCTTAACCCCTATGGCCTTTTCCCCCTCAACAATGACATCGGTTATTTTAATTTTCCTGTAAATTGTTACTCCCAGGGATTTTATATTTTTTTCGAGGGCATCCGCTACATCCGAAGCTTTGTCTGATACCGGAAAAACCCTGCCTCCCCGCTCAACCTTTGTCTTTACTCCCAGCATTTCAAAATATCTGATTATCATTTCATTGGTAAATGTGTAAAGTGAAGAATACAGGAAATTTCTATTTCTCCTGACATTGTCCAGGATTTCTTCCACTGTGCAATCATTTGTTATATTACAGCGTCCCTTTCCTGTGATTAATATTTTTCTTCCAAGGCGTGGACCTGCTTCCAAAAGCAGGCAATGTGCCCCTTCTGATGCTGCAGCAGAAGCTGCCATCATTCCGGCAGCTCCCCCTCCAACGATTATTACATTATATTTATTTATATTATCCGGCAAATTTCACCTTTTCATTCTATATGGTCTTCTTTTTCATAGACCTGATATTCATCCCAGATTTTTTCAAGTGACCTGAGAGTTCCAAGAACCTTGTCTTCCTTCTTTAATCCCACACCAACTATCAGTGCATTGATTACACTAAGTGGTGCAGTAAGTGAATCTACAAATGAAGTCATATCACTTCTGGCAACCAGTGTACTGTCAGCCCATTTTGCCACAGGTGAGTTCACACTGTCAGAAATTGCAACTACATAAGCTCCTCTTTTACCTGCAAATTCCATTGCCTTTGAAGTTCTCTTTGAATATCTTGGAAAACTTATTCCAATAATCACATCACCTTCACCGACTCCAAGAATCTGTTCAAATACCTCGCTTGCGCTGGTGGTCTGAACCAGGTTGATATTATCAAATACAAGATTGAAATAAAATCCGAGATACATTGCAAGCGCAGCGGAACTCCTTACGCCCAGTATATAAATTTTTCGGGCAGTTAAAAGTTTTTCAATTACTCCGTTGAAAGTTCCCCTGTCAATATCTTCCATTGTATCTTTGATTCTGTTTATATCTGCCCTTAAAACGCTCCTGAGGACATCGCTCCTGTCTATTGAATCATTGGCCATTTTAAGTCTTTGTGCAGAAGTCAGGCTGTATAATGCCTGTTCCTGCATAGCCTTGGCAAATTCAGGATATCCGTCAAAACCAAGTTCCACAGCAAATCTCACAACAGTTGATTCGCTTGTATTTACAAGATCAGCAAGCTTCGAAGCTGTCAGGAATGGCGCAGAGTCAAAATTATCAAGAATATACTTAGCAATACGTTTTCTACTCTTGCTGAGAGTTTCCATTGAATTCAACATTTTCTTTCTTACATCAAATTTAGCAGGCATTCTTTCCCCCCGTAAGATTAGTACATTTATTATATAACAAAATCAGAATGGATGTCATTATATATCAGCAACTCACATTTAATGAGAGTTGCCGAGCAGAATGAAAAAAGTCTCCGGAAAACCGGAGACTATGTTTTATATTGGGTGAACGGCTTCTTCCATATTGACCATATCTTTGTCAATCTTATATTTTGCCGCTCTTCTTTGTTCGAAGAAATCCAGTGCAACCTTTGGGAAAACCGCATATGACAGCACATCTTCCTCCTGTTCCAGATATTCCTTCATTTCACTCCTGAATGTTTCAAGTCCGGGTTCCAGTAAATCTGCCGGTCTGCAGGTAATGGGTTTTTCATCTCCCAGGATCTTTGTTATGATTTCCTGGCTGATTGGTACCGGAGTACGTCCGTACATACCTCTTACAAGGTCCTTGGACTCATTGGGAACCATCTTGTATCTTTCTCCGGCAATAACATTCATTACTGCCTGGGTTCCGACTATCTGGCTTGTGGGAGTTACCAAAGGCGGGAATCCAAAGTCTTCCCTCACCTTGGGAACTTCTTCCAAAACAGCCTGGAACTGATCTTCCTTACCTGCTTGTTTAAGCTGGTTAACGAGGTTGGAAAGCATTCCGCCGGGGACCTGATAAAGCAAAGTCTTGATGTTTACTCCCATAACCTTTGGATTATAAAGCCCATTGGCAATATATTTTTCTCTTATTGGCCTGAAATAGTCAGCAATTTCATTGACTAGGTTTATATCAAGGCCGGTATCATATTCAGTACCCTTCAATGCCATGATCATTGGTTCGGTAGCAGGTTGAGCAGTTCCCATGGAAAGTGGTGATATAGCTGTATCTATTACATCTACACCTGCTTCAACTGCTTTAAGATATACCATCATTGCAGTTCCGCTTGTTGCATGTGTATGAAGCTGAATCGGCACGTCCACTTCTTCTTTTATCGCTTTGACAAGGTCATATGCAGTATAAGGCAGAAGAAGTCCGGCCATATCCTTGATACATATCGAGTCGGCACCTGCTTCAACAAGTCCTCTGGCATCCTTCAGGTATTGTTTTGTATCATGGACAGGACTTATCGTGTAACAAATTGT
This sequence comes from uncultured Clostridiaceae bacterium, assembly GCA_964475455.1. GTDB lineage: Bacteria > Bacillota > Clostridia > DUPQ01 > DUPQ01 > JAFGQE01. The sequence goes on from CAYYXJ010000024.1 coordinate 12,703, forward strand.
TCCCTGTGCATGACCACCTTCTTTTTTTGTAGCTTTCATGGCCACTTCAAGGTTTCTGGGATCATTCAATGCATCAAATATCCTAAGTATATCAATTCCGTTATATATTGATTTTTGAACGAAATACTCAACAACATCATCAGGATAGTGCCTGTAACCAAGTATATTCTGTCCCCTTAAAAGCATCTGAAGTTTTGTATTCTTGGCCTTTGCCCTGATTTTTCTTAATCTATCCCAAGGATCCTCATTTAAAAACCTGAGACAGGAATCGAAGGTTGCTCCCCCCCACATTTCAAGTGAGTGGTATCCTACCTGATCAAGTTTATCAACTATGGGAAGCATTTCATCAGTTGTCATCCTGGTTGCAATAAGTGACTGATGGGCATCCCTTAGAATTGTGTCTGTTATTTTCAATTGTTTTCCCATTTTTCTCCTCCTGGTCAGCTCAATGAAGCAAGAAGCTGGCCGGACTCAACGGAGGCACCGGCCTCAACATTGATTGATGATACAGTTCCTGCTTCAGGAGCAGCAATTTCGTTTTCCATTTTCATGGCTTCCAGTATAAGGAGAGTGTCTCCTTTTTCAACCTTGTCGCCAACGGAAACCTTTACACCCAGTATTGTACCCGGCATTGGAGCATTTATCTTCATGCTGCCGACCGTTCCCTGTGCGACAGGGGCGGATTTCTGTACCGGCGCTGCTGGTGCTGCCGCTTTTGGAGCAGATGCGGTTACGACGGGATCTCCGCCAACCTGTTCTACTTCTACTTCATATTCTTTACCATTAACTGTTACTTTATATTTACTCATTTCTCAATCCTCCTGAATTAAAGTGGTATATTTCCATGTTTTTTACGTGGTCTGTCTTCTCTCTTTGACTGAAGCATTTCCAATGCACTGACAATGTAAGTACGGGTTGAAGCCGGGTCTATTACATCATCAACATATCCTTTGGATGCAGCTACATAAGGATTTGAAAACTTATTTCTGTATTCCTCTATCTTTTCCGTTCTGAAGGAAATTGGATCTTCACTGTCTGCAATATCCTGTCTGAATATAATATTGGCAGCGCCTTCTGCTCCCATGACCGCTATTTCAGCGGTAGGCCATGCATAAACAACGTCAGCTCCAAGGTGTTTGCTGTTCATTGCTATATAAGCTCCGCCATAGGCTTTTCTGGTAATCACATTTATCTTAGGAACGGTTGCTTCTGAAAAAGCATATAAAAGCTTTGCACCATGTCTGATGATCCCGTTGTATTCCTGCTCTACTCCCGGGAAATATCCGGGAACATCGGTTAATGAAACAATCGGAATATTGAAAGAATCACAGAATCTTACGAATCTGGCTCCTTTATCAGAAGAATTGACATCAAGTGATCCTGCAAGATGCGAAGGATTATTTGCGACAATACCTACGCCCCTTCCATTGAATCTGGCAAATCCAACCACAATATTTTTTGCATATTCAGCATGAACTTCCAGAAATTCACCATTGTCAACGACTTCATTTATTATTTCCTTGACATCATATGCTGCATTGACTGATTCAGGCATAATGTCGTAAATCCTGGCCGAAAGCCTTCCGGGATCGTCATTGCATTCTGTCCTGGGAGCTCCTGTAAGATTATTTTCCGGAAGGAATGAGATCAGTTTCTTAAGTCCTGCTATACAGGCCTCTTCATTTTTATAAGAAAAATGTGCATTGCCACTCTTTGAGCTATGTACCTTCGCTCCTCCAAGGTCCTGCATGGAAACATCTTCACCCGTTACCGCTTTGATAACCGATGGTCCTGTAATAAACAACTGGCTTGTTTCTTCAACCATCAGGATAAAGTCTGTTATCGCAGGTGAATATACTGCACCGCCGGCACACGGTCCCATTATTACGGAAATCTGAGGTATAACCCCTGAAGCCATCGTGTTTTTGAAGAAAATATCGCCAAAACCTGACAATGCATCAATTCCTTCGTGAATCCTTGCTCCGCCTGAATCATTGATACTTATGACCGGGGCTCCCATTTTCATGGCATTGTCCATCATCTTGGTAATTTTCTTTGCATGCATTTCACCCAATGAACCGCCTATTACTGTGAAATCCTGCGATGAAGCAAATACCAGTCTGCCTTCGATGCTACCATAGCCGGTTACAACTCCGTCACCGGGCATCTTCTTATCCTGCATTCCGAAATCTATACACCTTGTTTCAACAAAGGAATCAAGCTCTACAAATGTTCCTTCATCAAATAAGGATGCCAGTCTCTCCCTGGCCGTCAATTTCCCTTTTGAATGCTGGCTGTCAATCTTTTTCTGTCCTCCGCCAAGTTCAATTTCCTTTTTCCTTGAGCGAAGTTCATTGATTTTTTCCACCATGCCTTAAGCCTCCATCTGGTTCAAGCACTTGCGTGCAGATTTTTTATGTTTCACCGCCAATTATAACCAAAGGGGAAATATGTTGCAACAAAATTTAGGTGTTAATTTTCAACTTGACACAATATATATGGTTTTTATTGAAGTTTGCTATGAAATGTAACCAGTGTTACGATGCCCGGCTTCTTGCAGAAACAGACATAATTATTCCGATTGCAGCAAAGTACATGAGCATTGCACTTCCGCCGGCACTTATAAATGGCAGCGGTATTCCTGTAACAGGAAGCAACCCTATGTTCATCCCTACATTTTCAATAAAGTGAAATGCAAGCATGCAGGTCAGACCTATAACCATATAAGACCCATATTTATCTTCGGTCCTCATTGCAATTCTTATACACCATATCAATATAAGGGTCATTATCAAGATAACTGCCACTGCTCCCAGGAAACCCAGCTCTTCACCGATTACAGAAAAAATGAAATCCGATTCCTTGACTGGTATAGCTCCGTTCTGCTGAGTTTGAAGGCCTTCAAAAAGCCCGCTGCCGCTGAATTTCCCGCTGCCGATGGCAATCCTGGCCTTATCAGTTTGGTATCCTATTCCCTCCAGGTCCTGCATTGGATTGATGAGTGCCTTTATTCTATTGATTTGATAAGGTTTCAAAAGATAAAACCAGGAAAGTGCAGCCGTTGCGATGGATACAACCCCTGCAATCAGAATATACCTGTATTTAATTCCATAAACAAAAACAACAGCCAGCAACCCGACTATGAAAACTGTTCCTGTGCCTAGGTCTGACTGAAGCAAAATCAATACAATCGGGGTCACAGCGGCAACAATACACAGAACCAGGTTTTTAAGATTGAAATCTTCCTTCAGCCTTACCATCAAAGCAGGAACTGTCATCATATATGCAATTTTTGCCGGTTCGGACGGTTGGAACATAAATCCGCCAATGCTTATCCAGCTGTTTGATCCCAATCCAGGTACATCCCTCCCATATCCGAAGAACAGTACATAAATCAAGAGAAGAATGCTAAGTCCGTAAAATATATAACCCAGGTATTTGAAGTACTGGTAGTCAATCAAAGCAATAAATATGCAAATTACAGCTCCTAGAATTATACTGACAAGCTGCGTCTTTAGAATGGATGCTCCTGTGTTCATGGATGCTGTAGCACTTCGCAGAACAATGAATCCCAGGGTTGTAATTGCTCCGACAAGGATAAATAAAATAAAGTCAAATTTTGACAGCATGCTGCTGTTTCTTACCCTGTTGAACAATCAAATCCCCTTTCCAATTCAGCCAATTGCCACACCAATGGCCTCATCCAAAACATCCAGTCCTTCAAGCAAGGCTTCTTCTGTAATGATAAGAGGAGGACACACTTTTATAGTTGATCCTGAACCTACCGGAGCAAAGAACAACAACCCTTTTTCTATGGATATACGTACAATGTCATGGGCCAGGTCAGGATCTATCTCCCGGCTGTCTTTTTTTGTTATGACAAGCGCTTTTACCAATCCTTTGCCCTTGCAGTTACCGATATAACCGTCATATTTACTTATGATTTCATTTAGTCTCTTTTCAAGTACATAACCAAGTTTTTCACTTTTTTCTATAAGGTTATTATCAAATATGTATTCAATGTTCGCCAGGGCTGCAGCACAGCAAACCGGGTTCCCTGTATGGGTTGATGTCATTTTGTTCGGTCCATACAAATCCAATACATCAGGCCGTCCTATGACACCTGAAAGAGGCAGTGAACTGGAAACACCTTTACCAAGGCAAACCAGATCCGCATCAACTCCATAATGCTGGAAACTGTATAATTTGCCAGAACGTCCAAATCCGGCCTGTACTTCATCGAATACTAAAAGGATATCATTTTCATCACAGAATTTCCTGAGTTTTTTTACAAAACCAACAGGCATGAACTGTGCCCATCCCCCTTGAAATGTTTCAGGCATGAAAGCAGCAATTTGCCCTGGCTTGATTCCCTGTTCATTGAGATAACCCATCCAAGTATCAAAACATTTATCATCTGAGTAATCTTCCCTGCTTTCATCAGCCCATTCATAGTAAAAAGAATTAGGGAAAGGAACCTGATTCATATCCGGATCCAGATTTACAATCCATTCCTTGGCAGACGGTGATCCTCCTGCCATCTGAGACCCCATTGTTCTGCCGTGGAAATCATCAATGAAAGTAATTATTTTTATCTTTTCCCTGCCGCCTTTTGTCTGTCCGTAGGTTCTTGCAAGTTTAATTGCACACTCACAAGCCTCTGAACCTGTTGTCAGAAGAAATACTTTATTCAAAGGTTCCGGTGAAACTTCCACAAGTTTTTCAACCAACTTAGAACGTATTTCAGTCGGAAAACAGTAATTGTGCATAAGACCATGTTCAAGCATTGACATGGCTGCACGTTTTACAGCAGGGTTGGAATGTCCTGAATTCGTTACCAATACTCCTGAACTGAAGTCAATCCATTTGTTCCCGTATTTATCATAAACATTGAAACCCTCAGCTTTATCCCACACAACAAGGGGCTGCCCCGACATGGAAACCGGCTCATACTTCCTCAGTTTTTCAATTACCGGTATGCTTTCGGGTGCAGGTATACTGGTGCATATCCTTCTGTTGGGTGTTTCCACCTTTTCAACTTCAACGGATTCCATTTTAAAACTCTTTGCCATATCTTTCCTCCATAGTTATATTATATAGTTTATCATTGGCAGTGTGAATATGGATAGTATAGTTGATACTCCGATACACGATGCCATAAGGTTTTCATCAGCGCCCATCTCCCGGGCGAATACATAGCTGGATACTGCTACAGGTGTTCCCAGCAAAACAACTCCAAGCCCCAGGTCAACTCCCGTCAACCCGAAAATAAATCTACCGCTTAAAAATGCTAACACCGGTACAAGAATGACCTTGACCAGTGAAAGTAAAAGAACAAGTGTAAAATTTTTCCTAAGGTATGTGAATGTAATGGAAGTACCTATTAAAACCAATGCCAGCGGCAGTGCCGTACCACCTGCCAGCTCAAGTGTTTTATCGATTGCATCTATTCTGAGAATCCCGGTTTTGACCGATGATTCAATCATACCAAGGACTACTGCTATCACGAAAGGGTTCTTCAGAACATCCAGAAGTATTCCGATGACTTTTTTACCCAGCCTTACTCCCTCATTACCACCTTTAAGCACAGCCATCCCGGTTACTGCTAGAATATTAACAAGAGGACTTTCAAATCCATTTATTACTGCAGATTTGGATAATGCCAGTTCACCGAACATACCCTTGGCAGCATACATTCCGATATATGCCTGGTTTCCTCTGTAAACTGCCATATGTGCCGAACCTCTCATGCTCTTGTCCCTGATAAGATACATCAGACCAAGGGAAGCCAAAAACAAAAAAATCATTGTGATTAAATTATGAAGTACCAGCTCCGGTACAAAGGAATCCCTGAAGCTGAATGATGCAACACTGCGAAAGGCAAGGCCCGGCATTGCAAAATAATACAGAAATTTATTGACGAAATTTCTTGCACCTTCATCAGCCAGACCAATCTTTTTCATTATGTATCCCGCAGCCAGAAATACAGCCATGGGAAGCATTGCATTTAAAAATTCCATTTATTACTCAAAGCTTATATTCATTTTTTCATCAAATACTATAAATTTTCCACCGGCATCAGCACTCATTCTGACTGCGTTGTTAATAGCAACACCAATCAACGCCTGTCCCGGGAGGGCTCTGGTTTCCTCCATCTGTCTAAGTATCTGACGTCTTCCTTCGACTGAATCCGTTTCGTTTACCAACCGTCTGACATCATTGATTCCCTGTACTATTGAATCATATCCATAACCTACATTGTCGATTTCACCCGGGAAATCAAAGCTATCATATTGTTTGAAGAAATTGGGATTGTATTCATCAAAACCCTCGGCTTCAGTCGCAAAATGAGTGTTCCTGTCCTTGTGGTCAGCCCAGTATTCGCCCATTGTTCCGAGCATCATCATGCCTTGATTTGTCATGGCACTGTTGTTAGGTGTATTAACCCATGAAGTCTGCACAAACTGTACAGAGCCATCCTCCCATTCAATGGTTGCCTGTACTGCATCATATGCATCCTTACCCTGTGTCGGAAGATATTTCTTCTGTCCGAAAGCTACCAGCCTTTTTGGCTTCAGACCGGTAATGTAGTAATAAGCATCGGCATAGTGAACACCTATGTATTCAAATGGAGAGCTTTTTTCACACCAGTCCTTGAACACCTCAAGAGCCATATACTTGGGTTCTTCTATCCATGCGTGGCCATGTAGCATTTCACCCAGCAGCCCTTTTCTGTATTTGTATCGGCATGCTCTGATTGAACGGTCATATCTTTTGTGATAATCAGTTAGAATATATACACCTTTATCATCTGCCGCCTTCATTATTTCATGGGCTTCAGGAACCTTAAGGCACAGCGGTTTCTCAACTATGCAATGTCTTCCGGCAGCAATTGCAGCCTTTATTACAGGGGTATGAAAGTGATCCGGTGTAGCCACTATTACAACCGAGTTTTCAGGAAGGTCATTGATTGCTTTGATAAACATATCAGGATACTTCTCGGTTGTTCCGTCAACTGCAGGATCCGGATAGCCCTTGAACGCAGGAAACATTCCCTGGAGTTCTTCAATTATGTCCCCGGTCAGGGAGCTGATTGAAATTTTACCAACCCTGCCGTATTTCTGTTCCTGGAAGACCGTCGGGAGAATTACTTCCCTGCTTATCATTCCGCCACCTACTACAAGTACATCAATTTTGCCGTTTTCAATCATATTTTCCTCCGGTTTCTCCAGTTGACGCCCTGACAATCAGCCTGGGCTCCAACTTTTTTTTAGTTATTTCATTTCCTTCAATAAGGTCTATTATCATATTTGCTGCAAGTTTTCCGGTTTCAAATCCCGGTTGATCAACTGTTGTAAGAGCAGGACTAATCATGGATGACAGGTCAATGTTATCAAACCCCGCAACGGAAACATCACCGGGGACATCCAGCCCCATATCCTTAAGCCCCCGTATTACTCCGGCTCCGGTCAGATCATTTACTGCAATAATGCCGGTTACAGGCCTGGATTTTTCGAATAATTCTCCGGCCATCCTTATACCCATCTGATATTCATATATTCCGGTCTCATTTTCAGTTTCACTATTATCTATAATTGTTAAAACATCATCCCCGTATACACTCCTGATTCCGTCAAGAATATCCCTTCTGCTCTTTTTGGTCAGCGGTGAAGTTATAAATGCTATTTTTCTATGGCCCAGGGCCTTCAGATGCCCGGCAAGCAGTTTCCCACCCTGTTTGTATTCAAAATCTATACCCCTGCAAAAACCGCAGCTGTCATCTGATTCAAGGTTAACCATCTGCATGCCTTTACCTGCAAGTTTTCCAAATGATTTGCTGTTTTCAGCACTTGCCAGTATTATGCCACGAACCTGTTTTTGATATAGTGAATCGATATAACGGGATTCTGTATCACTGTCTCTCATGGAATTGCATAAAAGAATCTGATACCCTCTGGCTGCCGCAGACTTTTCAATTCCCAGCAGTACATCGGGATAAAACGGGTTTCTTATGGTTGGGATTATTACCCCTATATCACGGCTGGTATTGGTCTTTAGCATCCTGCCTACCATATTGGGGGTATAATCAAGTTCCTTAGCGGCAGAATCTATTTTCAATGCAGCATCTTTGCTGACAGGATAACCATTATCAGCAAAATACCGTGACACAGTTGCCACGGAAAATCCTGATTTTTCAGCTACATCGGTTATAGTTGCCCTTTTAAACATCGTTCCCCTTACAGTAATCGTTTACTATAAGATTATAATAATAAAATGAAATCGATTTGTAAAGGTATTTCAGGAATGGTTTTTTTCAATTTCAAGAAGTTTTTTCTTCATTTCAAGCCCGCCGGCATACCCGGTAAGCTTGCCTTTGGATCCAACTACCCTGTGACAAGGAATAATTACCGGAATTGGGTTCCTGTTACAAGCACTTCCGACTGCCCTGGCAGAGCCGGGTTTGCCGATTTCACTTGCAATTTCAGAATATGTACGTGTTTCTCCATATGGAATTTCCATAAGCTTATGCCATACTGATTTTTGAAATTCAGTACCCTCCGGTTCCATAGGCAGTGAAAATTCTTTCAGTAAACCTGAAAAGTAATTGTCAAATTCATTGAGAACAGCAATTCCGATTCTGGGATCGTCATTCATTTCCTGATCCTCAATTAACTGACCAAATTTAATTTTTCTTATAATTCCCTCATCCAGCAAGACAGTCAGACTACAAACAGCACCTTTGTAAATAATATATTTCATAACCCACCCGAGACCTTTTCGTCAGCCGACCATTTCTCTTTTATATTTGTAATTATACCATATTAGGGTTTTATCCAAGAAGATAGCCAAAATTATATAATTTGACATAACAATCACAGTTCATATAATGGACACATGATTCTAGAATATGAAGCTAACATAAATGATGACGGTGAAAAAATACTGACTGTTTTAAAAAAGAGAATGCATTGCTCCGGGACCCAGATCCGACGCCTGAAGAGCAATGACATGATTTTCTGCAACGGAAAAAGCACCTTTACAAATGTCAGGGTATCCAAAGGCGATAAAATCTCAATAAATATTCTTGAACATCGAATCAATGACAATGTACCGCCTCAGGACATTCCTATTGACATCATTTATGAAGATGATTACATAACTGCTGTAAACAAACCTGCCGGAATGGCTGTTCACCCTGCAGGGATTTATACTATGGGAACTCTGGCAAATGCTCTTAGGCACTATTATTTGCAAAAAGGCATTGATATGACATCACGTCCTGTGGGAAGACTCGACAGAAATACATCCGGAATAGTAGTTTTCGCCAAAAACTCCCATGTAATGGCTAGAATGGCTGAAGCATTCCAAAGTGAAGAAACTTTGAAGATATACCATGGTCTTGCCCATGGGTTTCCCGGTTTGGATTCCGGGTTGATTGATCTTCCTATCAAGAGAGCTGCTGATTCAATTATTTCAAGGATAACCGCACAAGACGGCAAACCTTCCATGACTGAATATCGTGTCCTGGAAAAATTTACTTATGCATCATTAATTGAATACCGGCTTTTGACAGGCCGGACTCACCAGATAAGATTGCACAGCAGTGTAATAGGCTGTCCTTTGATCGGAGATGGTATCTACGGTGATGATTCTTCAACTGCCCATATCATCAGCAGGCACGCACTGCACTGCAGGTTTATGTCATTTGTAAACCCATTCACCGAAAAACAACTTAACCTGGAAGCTCCCTACCCTGATGATTTTAAAAATGCCATTGAATTTCTAAGGGGACAATAATCAATATATCTTGACATCAAAAATTCTTGCAGTTGACAAACCATTGGTTGCCGAAATTATGATTCTTACTGTGTCTGCATTAACATTGTTGAAGTTGTGCCGGTTTATCCTTTGGTAATTCCCACTGACTGTCCTGCTGCATGTAACTGCACCGTCTTCAAGCAATTCAATACAGTAATCCTTTACAAGTTCAACCGGCACGCCCCTGCTTTGCCTGCTGTTGGCCCCGTAATCCATGGACAATCTTAATTCCCTGGTTAGATTCGAATCAAAGGCTATCCTTACCTCTTTAATAGGCATCGCCTGCTCAAAGGCAAATTGGATGAATTCACTGTCTGTAATTTTACCTGACTCCCAGTAATTGATCTTGTTTTCGGTATTCCTTGTGTGTCCGTTCACAGTATTCTTGCATGGATGTTTTTCTGAAGAACATGAAATTACAGCCTTTATAGCCTTATCATCCGGGTCAATGAATTCATAGCCATGCAAATAGCAGTCATCCCTCATAAGTTCCAGTTGAAGCTCTTTGATATAGTCCATTACTCCGGAAGGGTTAACATCTTTTTCAACTGCCTTTGCAGCTGCAGTTCCTGCGGCCTGACCTATGACGCCTGTGGTAGCCATAACCCTTATTGAACCAAAAGCCAGTTTTGATGTACTTATTGCCCTGCCGGCCAGGAAAAGATTCTTAATATTACATGAATAGATGCATCTGTAAGGTATTGTATACATATCCTCCAGATGAAAATATTTCGTGGGTTCATCCCCATGAGCATTCAATCCTCCCGGAATATGCATATCCATGGGCCATCCGCCGTAAGCAACGGCATCCTCAAATACCTTTCCTGTAAGTAAATCCCTGTCCCGAAGGACATAATCACCCTTCAGCCTCCGGCTTTCCCTTTTGCCCGGAAGAGCTCCGACCCATACCAATTCATAGTTGTCCGCACCGTGGTTTCCTTTGTTCTTAATATGATCCCATATTCCGAACGCCCATTTCATAAGCTCATCTTTAATTTCTTCATTGTCTTTGATTGTATCTAATTCCATGCCGCCAAGTTCAATCCACCAGTAGCCATAACTTATCTGTGAGTGATTTCTTGTTGCAAGCATTTCTTCAGTAATATCATATGCCCATTCAGGTTTTACAAAATCAATTTTCCTTC
>CAYYXJ010000025.1:0-14836 GCA_964475455.1 uncultured Clostridiaceae bacterium
CGACGGGTTCCTCACTATAAAGTGCACTGTTCAATTTTCAAGGTTCAAGGCCTTTTCCTAAAGGCGCTTAATCATAGTACCATCACAGTTCCGGTTCGTCAAGCTTTATTTCAACTAATTCCAACCTAATTTTCCCCGAAAACAGCAACTCAGCAATCTTACCAATACCTCATTTCCATGTCAAGGTATTTTGTATAAAAAAACTTAAATCAGGTAATAAAATTTATACCCCACGCACTTTACTTCAATCAAAAAGTCCGTTCTGATAAAATGAAAGTTTTCTCAAACGGACTTCAGAAGGATATTACCATCGGATTTAGATACTGTGGACATCCAATTGTGGAAATGGAATGACTATGCCGTTTTTATCAAATTCCTTTTTAAGTCTTTCATTTATAAAGAAATAAACTGCCCAATAATTGGAAGTTTCAGCCCATGCCCTGATTATAATATTTATAGAACTGTCACCGTAATTAGTTATTCCGATAAATGATGCCGGTTCCTTTTTAATCATTTCATTTGAGTTTAGAATTTCTTCTATCGTTTTACGGACATCATCTATAACCGATCCATATGAAACACCAATGGTTACGTCAACTCTTCTTAAATTTTCCCTTGTGTAATTGGTGACATTGTTTGCAGCAAAAATTGAGTTTGGGGCATATATGATTTTGTTGTCGAAGGTCTTCAACCTTGTAAAGAACAATTCCACCTCTTCAATGAACCCTTCTATATCTGTGCACTTAATGTAATCTCCCACATCAAACTGTTTGTTTATTGCAATCATAACACCGCCTGCAATATTTGACATATGGTCTTTCAATGCCAGACCAACTCCAATACCCAAAGCTCCCAGCGCTGTTATCAGAGGAGTCATGGGAACATTCAGTATCTGCAGGAATATCAAACCGACTATAATCCACAGTGCCGCTTTTGTAAGGCTGATTATAAAGCTGTGAAAAGTGTTCTTGATATTTCTCTTGGTTAACCGCTTACCCAGCAGTTTCATCATCCACTTCAGGATAATCTTAAAGACGAAAAACCCGATGATGATCCCGACTACCCTTATTCCATAGTCAATGACCGTAGGCCATGAAATTGACCAACCTATACTGCTTAATGCTCCGATTGTAAAATTCATTTTACTCCTCCTAGATGAGTTTTTTTAATTTGTCAAGGTCTTTATAATATTCCGTTTCAAGTTTTCTGTTGTATATGAGACTTGCTGGATGATATAAGGGAAAAAGTCTTAAATTTTCTGAATCTAGAACCTGACCATGTAAATCTCCGATAACTAAATTGAATTTTCCCGTCACAGCCTTCAAAGGAACATTTCCCAATGTTATTACCAATGACGCATTAAGAATATGAAGCTCCTTTAATAGATAAGGTCGGCTGGATAGTATTTCATGTTTTGCAGCAGGCCGGTTTGATTTCCTGCCCGTAGCCTCATTGACTTTAAATAATCTGTATTTAATGGCATTTGTAACATAAATATCTTCCCTTGTAATTCCAAGATAAGTCATGAACTTGCCCAGGTTGCCGCCCGCCATACCCACAAAAGGTTTTGCCTGCTCTACTTCATCCCTGCCGGGTGCTTCTCCTATCATGACTATTCCTGAATGTATATTGCCATCACCAAATACCAACTCACACCCTTTGAATTCCTTAGAATATTCACAGTAAAGCAGTTCTAGATTTTCTTTGATTTGTGCCACGCTTCCTTAATATCCTTCCACATATATATCCGTTTTGACTCATCCCTTAGTAATGCAGCAGGATGATATGTAGGCATTACCGGTATATTCATGTACTCAGTCCATATGCCCCTGTTCTTTGTAATTCCGGTTTCTGATCCAAGAAGATATTTCAATGCCTGGCCACCCAATAAAACCATCACCCCGGGAGATATCAATTCAATTTGTCTTTGCAGGAACCCTATACATTTGTCTGCCTGCCCTTTTGTTGGATTTGCATTTTCAGGCGGTCTGCACTTTAAGATATTGGATATGTATATATCCTCTTCATTTATACCTAATCCTCTGAGTGCGTTATCAAGTAATTTTCCGGCTTTTCCGACAAAAGCCTTGCCAATCCTGTCCTCCATTGCTCCGGGGGCTTCACCTATGAACATAATCCGCGCATTCCTGTTGCCTCTTTCCATTACTACATTCTGCCGTGTTTTGTGAAGTTCACACCTGGTACAGTTCATACATTCGTTCTCAAGCTTCTGCCAATCCCACATATCATCTGCCTCCGGTTCCCGTTTGACGAATCTCTTCTGCTATCATGCTAAGCTTTTTCAACCTGTGATTAGCTCCGGACTTGCCGATGGGCGGAACCATCATGCTTCCGAGTTCCTCCAGATTAGCTTCGGGATTTTCAATCCGCACCTGAGCCATCTGTATAAGTTCATCAGGAAGTTTTCCCAGATTATTTGTTTTTATTATCAGCTTTATATCCTCACACTGCCTGATGGAGGCATCAACGGTCTTGTTAAGATTTGCCGTTTCAAAGTTTACAACCCTGTTTATATTATTCCTGACATTTTTCAGAACTCTGATGTTTTCAAACTCCAGCAGGGCTTTGTGGGCTCCTGAAAGATTAAGGAAATCCGCTATACCTTCGGCATCTTTTATATAACAGATGAAATGATTCTTGCGAAAAACCTTTTTAGCATTTATCCCAAAAGAAGCCATTGCATCCATGACACGGTTGATTTCAGCTATATTTATTGAGGATATTTCCAAATGGTAACCTTTATCCGGCTTGGAAATGGACCCTGATGTTAAAAAAGCTCCTCTCAAATAAGCCTTTTCGCAACAATCTCCGCCTGTAATTTCATCAATATCAGAAAACTTCGGCATACCATTTTCATCTATTTCGATGAACCCCATATCTTCAAGCGCAATGCTTGTAGCAAAGTCACCCTTTAATTCTGCAGTATATATCGTATGTCCCCTGAGCTTCCTTGTTTTCTGAACGGCTATGCTTGGGTGAAAATCAAAAAGTCTAACAGCTTCAGTTATGATCCTCCGCGCCAGGGCAGCATTTTCTGTGTTAATCCTTATTGTATAATAACCGTTTTTTTCCAGACTAAAGACAGCCCCCAGTCTCATCACTGCTGAAATTTCACATACGGCACAGCATTTGTCCTTATTTTCAATTCTGCACAATTCATTTTTAACTGTTGCTGAAAATGACATATCACCTATCTCTTGGAATCTTTTGAAATATCCCTGTGACTCAGAATAACTCTGTGATTTCTCTCAGTTAGAATGCGGGAAATTTCCTCTGCAATGGCAACAGACCTGTGTCTGCCTCCAGTACAACCTATACCAATAACAACCTGATTCTTACCCTCGCTTATATATCCGGGAAGAATGTGTTCGAATAACTCGATGCTTTTTTCTACAAAGCCCTCTGTTATTTTCTGATTTAACACATAATTGCTGACTGTTTCATTTCTGCCGGTCAGCTTTCGCATTGACGAATTATAATATGGGTTTGGAATAAATCTTACATCAAGAATATTATCACAATCCAAGGGGGCACCATATTTAAAACCAAAGGATACAATATTTATTATAATCTGCTCATAATCCTCTCCCTGATTTAATAATTCAAGCAATTCATTTTTTAATTCCTTTGGCAGAAGTCCCGATGAATCAACAATATAATCCGCCCTTGATTTCAATGCCTCCATCAACTTCCGTTCTTTTACAATTGCTTCTTCAAGGGTATTCCCCTTGATTTCAAGTGGGTGCTGTCTTCTGGTTTCCTGATACCTTTTTACTAGAACTTTATCAAGGGTTTCGAGGAAAATTATTTCATATGGTACCTGCATGGCATCAAGCTCATCCAGTGCTGGGAAAATATCCGAAAGAAGCTCTGCTCCCCTGATATCCACCGTAACAGCTACATTTTCCATTTGTCCGGACCCTGCTCCCAGCTGTGCAAATTTAGGTATAAGGCTTGGAGGGATATTATCCATGCAAAAATACCCCCGGTCCTCAAGAGTACGCATAGCAAGGCTTTTTCCTGCCCCTGACATACCTGTAATAATGTATAGTTTCATTTCATCCCTCGCCTATGATTCTGATTTCCGGTTCAAGTCTGACTCCGGTTTTATTATAAACAGTTTCCATTATATATTCCAAGAGTTGTTCGACATCCCTTGCCGTAGCTCCTTTGTCATTGACAATAAACCCGGCATGTTTTTCAGAAACACTGGCTCCCCCGAATCTACACCCTTTCAGATGGCATTGTTCTATCAAGGCTCCCGCATAGAATCCTTCAGGCCGTTTAAATGCACTGCCGGCATTAGGTATTGCAAGCGGTTGTTTCTCACTTCTTCGCTTGTTAAAATCAGCCATTTTCGCCTTTACTTCAGAACGAACTCCTTTTTCAAGATTGAATGTGCTTTCCAATATAATATAATTACTGCCGGAGAAAATACTTTTCCTGTAACCAAATTTATGCTCTTCTTTTCCAATTCTGACAATCTCACCATTTGTGTCCATATATACAGAATACATCAGAACATCCTTCAGTTCACCACCGTAAGCCCCTGCATTCATCATGACGCCACCACCGACCGTCCCGGGAATACCTGCTGCAAATTCCAAACCCGAAAGCGATTTATTCATCGCTTTATGAGCAACCGTCGAGAGCAAAGCTCCTGCTTGCGCCCTTAAAACAGTATTTGTTTCAGTTACAAAGCAAAAGTTGTCGGAAATTTTAATAACAATGCCTCTGACTCCTCCATCGCGAACAAGAAGGTTGGAACCATTTCCCATAACCTTGAAGTCAACATTTTCGTTTTTACAATATAAGACAACATCCTTTATGTCATCAATGCTCTCCGGCAGAACCATGACATCACAGGGTCCACCAATTCTGAATGTGGTGTGTCTGCTCATGGGTTCTTCAAACCTGAGAATTTCATTTCTTATTGCGTCTTTTATATTCTTCATGGACAAGTCAGTTATTTCCACCTTTGAATTTTTTCTCTATCCTATCATACAGGACCTGTGCGGCATTGTATCCCATGTTCTTTTGCCTTGTATTCATAGCTGCCACCTCAACTATAATGGCGAGGTTTCTTCCCGGTCTCACCGGTATTGTAAGCGACGGAATAGGAATTCCAAGAATTTCATTATGCTCATCAACTACTCCGAGTCTTGAATACCTCTTGTTTTCATCCCACAATTCCAGATTTATAACCATGTCAATGTTGTCATACTTTTTAATCGAGCCAACTCCATATAAGCTTCGGACATCAATGATTCCTATACCTCTGAGTTCAATGAAATATCTAATATCCTCAGGACTGGTCCCCAGCAATGTAGTTTCTCCCACTTTTCTTATTTCTACAACATCGTCTGCAATTAGCCTGTGACCCCTTTTTACAAGTTCAAGGGCAGTTTCACTCTTTCCTACACCACTCTCGCCCTGAATGAGAATCCCTTCACCATAGACCTCCAACAATTCCCCGTGGAGACTTATTCTTTCAGCCAGTTCCCTGTTTAGATATCTAATGGCAGATGAAAGGAAAATAGAAGTAACTTCCTGAGTTCTCAAAATGGGTACCTGATAAATCTTTGCCACTTCAATCATCTCTTCGTAAACTGTCAAATCCCTTGCAATGACAATACATGGCATCTGGTCATCCATATAATTCTCCAACTTTTCATATCTGGTCTTTGAATCAAATGTTCCAAGATATGACATTTCCATGTTGCCCATCAATTGTATTCTTTCCGGGAAGAAGTAGCCAAGATATCCTGATAACTGTAGTCCGGGCCTGTTGACCTCCATCAATGTCACTGATTTCTCACCCATGTTTTCTGATGCGTATATTATTTCCAGCTCAAATTCCTTAATAAACTCAGTTATCATGACTTTATACATAAAACACCGCCTGCCGCTTTTTCTTAATTATATCACAGGTTAATTCACCATTTATGTCGAATTAACCTTTACCTTCAAGCAAACACCTCTAGGGTATTTACCTGAAAATCGAGTAAATACCCTTGAGGTGTTTACCTGAAAATCGAGTAAATACCCTTGAGGTGTTTACCTGAAAATCGAGTAAATACCCTTGAGGTGTTTACCTGATTATAATGGTATATAAAAAGACCGCCGAATCGAATATTCGTTCAGCGGTCTTTTTTTATATTAAGTTAACGCGTTAAATTACATCATCCCCGGCATTCCGCCGCCACCGCCCATAGGCATTGGTGGTGTTTCTTCAGGAATGTCAGCTACAAGACTTTCAGTTGTAAGAACCATAGCTGCAACACTGGCCGCATTTTGCAATGCTGAGCGGGTAACCTTTGCAGGATCCACAATACCGGCATCAATCATATTTACATATTCTTCTGTAAGTACATTGAAACCAACACCCTTAGCTGCTTCTTTCAATTTTTCTATTACGACGGATCCTTCTATTCCTGCATTCTTGGCAATCTGTCTGATTGGTTCTTCAAGAGCTCTTATTACGATATTTGCTCCGGTTTTTGCATCGCCGGTAAGATTTGCTGTAGCTTCTTTAATATCTGAAAGAACATTAATATATGCAACTCCTCCTCCGGATACTATGCCTTCCTCGACTGCAGCCCTGGTTGCCGCAAGAGCATCTTCAATCCTGAGTTTCTTTTCTTTCATCTCAATTTCAGTAGCAGCACCTACCTGGATAACAGCAACTCCACCAGAGAGCTTTGCAAGTCTTTCCTGAAGCTTTTCTCTGTCAAAATCTGATGTTGTCTCTTCTATCTGTGATCTAATTGAAGAAATTCTGTCACGGATTTCCTTGGCATCTCCTGCTCCGTCAACAATGATTGGATTTTCCTTTTGAACCTTTATCTGACGCGCTTTACCAAGCATATCTATATTTGCTTCCTTAAGATCAAGTCCAACTTCTTCACTGATAACCTGTCCGCCAGTGAGAATAGCTATGTCCTGAAGCATTGCTTTTCTTCTGTCGCCGAAACCCGGAGCCTTGACTGCCACGCAGGTAAAAGTTCCCCTAAGTTTATTAACTACGAGAGTTGCCAAAGCCTCTCCTTCAACATCTTCAGCAATGATTACGAGCTTTTTGCCCTGCTGAACTATCTGTTCTAGAACCGGAAGAATTTCCTGTACATTGGCAAGCTTTTTGTCTGTGATCAAAATATAAGCATCGTCTATTACAGCTTCCATCTTCTCTGTATCAGTCACCATGTAAGGAGACAGATAGCCTCTGTCAAACTGCATTCCCTCAACTACTTCAAGGGCAGTTTCCATTGTCTTGGATTCCTCAACGGTTATAACTCCGTCATTGCTGACTTTTTCCATGGCATCCGCTATTAGTTTTCCAATAACATCATCATTTGCTGATATAGATGCAACCTTGGCTATGTCTTCTTTGCCGTGAGTTTTCTGACTGAGTTTAGCTATACCTGCAACTGCTGTAATAACTGCTGCTTCAATACCCTTTTTCAATATCATGGGATTTGCTCCGGCTGCGAGATTCTTAAGACCTTCCCTTACCATTGCCTGAGCAAGTAATGTAGCGGTTGTTGTTCCGTCACCGGCAACATCGTTTGTTTTTGTCGCTACTTCTTTTACAAGCTGGGCTCCCATATTTTCAAATGCATCTTCAAGTTCAATTTCCTTGGCAATTGTTACTCCGTCATTAGTTATGAGCGGAGCACCAAACTTCTTGTCAAGAACTACATTTCTTCCTTTTGGTCCAAGTGTGATTTTCACTGTATCAGCAAGTTTATTTACGCCTCTTTCAAGGGCTTCCCTTGCTTCCGTACCGAATAAAATCTGTTTTGCCATTTATAATATCCTCCGTTACTCTACAACTGCCAGTACATCACTCTGCTTAAGTATTGTAAGTTCTTCACCATCAATCTTAACTTCGGTGCCGGCATATTTGCTGATTAAAATTTTATCTCCGACTGAGAGTGCCATGTCTGTCCATTCTCCGTCTACTATCCCGCCCGGGCCTACAGCAACTACTTCTGCAACCTGGGGTTTTTCTTTAGCTGATCCAGGAAGAACTATACCACTTTTAGTAGTTTCTTCTGTTTCCAGCATTTTAATAACAACTCTTTCTCCCAAAGGTCTAATAACCATCAGAATACCTCCAAATATTTATGTGTTAGCACTCTATTGTTCCGAGTGCTAAAAATATAATAATATACTTACTTCATATGCACAAACTCAATTACCATGAATTTACGGTCATTTATAACCGTTTTATAACTTTATGAAGGCTATACTCTTAATTACTCTATTTTTCTTTTATTTTTAGATTTTTACTTTAATGCTGCTATTATTTCATACATTAACTCATATAATTCAAAAGAAATAAAAAAATGCACCCTGTAATAGAGTGCATTTTATTATGCATGATTTTAATCAGTCAATTCTTAGTTGTTCAGCATATGCTTTCTTCTTCAGGGAACTGGCATAAAACAAACCGCTGATTCCCGGAATATAACCAACTAACATAAGAACAAACCACATAGGCCATCTCAGAAAGAGTCTTGAGAAAGCAGTTTTCATAACATCATCGTAACTATTACCGGTATAAACCAACAAAACGAAGAACATTATTGTCATAAAAAGCATTCCTGCCGCTGCAAAACCTGTTGCCCATTTAAACAATCTGTTATAATTTTTCATCCTAGAGCCTCCCTTTTCAACTACCTTGAAGTATAACAAACACGTTAATTTGTGTCAATTGATTTGACGTACTGCAATTATCTTTGTGTAATATATATAATTAACTTATAAAAACCTTATTTAATATGTACACCGTGTTTTTAAAATGCAAACTTACTTCATGCTTTTTCTGGTATCTATTCCGTTATTCGATAAATATTCCTTCAAATCCTTAATTTTCATATCTCCGAAATGAAACAGGGACGCAGCCAGAACTGCATCAGCTTTTCCAACTGTAAATGCATCCAAAAAGTGCTTCATTGATCCTGCTCCACCAGATGCAATTACCGGG
Source organism: uncultured Clostridiaceae bacterium (assembly GCA_964475455.1). GTDB lineage: Bacteria > Bacillota > Clostridia > DUPQ01 > DUPQ01 > JAFGQE01. Next base: position 9,011 of record CAYYXJ010000025.1, read on the forward strand.
ATGTTAAGCCTGGCTGATACCTCAGCCAAAAGCTCATTGTCATATCCGGACTTTGTTCCGTCCCTGTCCATACTGGTCAGAAGAATCTCACCGGCTCCCAGTCTTTCAGCTTCCAACGCCCACTCAACTGCATCAAGGCCTGTATTAACCCTACCGCCATTCAGGTAGGCATCCCAGCCTGAACCATCCGCCCGTCGCTTGGCATCAATTGCAACAACAACACATTGGCTGCCGAACTTTATTGCTGCCTTTGTGACCAAATCAGGCTCCTTCAGGGCTGAAGAATTTACAGAAACCTTGTCAGCACCGGCTTTTAGCATTACATTGAAATCATCAACACTCCTGATACCCCCGCCTACTGTAAATGGTATAAATATAGTCCCCGCAACCTTGCTGACTACATCGACCATTGTATTCCTGTTGTCACTGGATGCTGTTATATCAAGGAAAACCAGCTCATCCGCCCCTTCCCTGTTGTACGCTGAGGCGATATCAACCGGATCACCTGCATCTATCAAATTAATGAAGTTAACTCCTTTTACTACCCGTCCTTCGTGAACATCAAGGCATGGAATTATTCTCTTGGCGAACATTGATTACCTCCAATTGCTTCTATCGCATCCTTAAGGTCCAACTTTCCTTCATAAAGGGCTTTTCCCACAATAACACCGGCAACCCCTGTTTTTTCCAAGGCAATTATATCCTGAAGACAACTAACTCCTCCTGAGGCTATAATATCGCATCCGACCGCCTGTGCCATTTCCTTCATTGCTCCGAGGTTTGGACCACTGAGCATTCCGTCAGTTGAGATATCAGTGTATATTATTGTTTTTATTCCCCTGTTCTCCATTTCATGGGCAAATTCAACAGCTTTTCGCCTGCTGCTCTTTTCCCAGCCATCGGTTGTTACAAAACCATCCAGGGCATCAACTCCCACAGCAATCTTGTCACCAAACTCCTCCAAAGCTGAATCAACCAGAATAGAATCCTTTACCGCTGCTGTTCCAAGGATTACCCTGGAAATACCCAGTTTAAAAAGTTCCCTGATTCTTTCCAGGCTTCTTATTCCTCCTCCTGTTTGCACCGGAACACCTGAGCTACGGACTATTTCTCCTACTACTGCATTGTTTATTGGACTTCCGGATCTGGCTCCGTCTAGATCAACCACATGAATGTACCCGGCTCCCATGGCAGTCCATTTTGATACAAATTCCACCGGATTGTCTGAATAAACAGTAACACGGTCATATTTCCCTCTTGAAAGTCTTACACATTTTCCGCCCAGTATATCTATTGCAGGATATATTAACAATTTACAGCCTCCGTCCAGTTCCTTAATATTTCAAGTCCGTCATCACCGCTTTTTTCAGGATGAAACTGGCAGGCAAGAATATTTTTATACTCAATGGCAGATGCAAATTTCAACCCATATGTTGTTTCACAGCAAAACTCATTCATTCCCTTTGGTTCTACATAGTATGAATGAACAAAGTATACATATTTATCATTGAATTTTTTTAAAATATTTGTTTTTACTCCACCGGTAATAGTATTCCATCCCATGTGCGGTACCTTGAGTCCCATGTCTGAAGGGAATTTTTTCACTACCCCCTCCAACACTCCCAATCCCTGTGAACCGGGACTTTCTTCACTCGTTCCGAACAGAAGCTGATACCCAAGGCATATACCCAGGAATGGTTTTTGACTGTTAATGAAATCCTTTATGGGATTTTCCAGTCCGCGACTTACGATATTATCCATTGCATCACCGAAGGAACCAACCCCCGGCAGTATAAGTCCATCTGCATCTTTGATTATATCAGGATTTTCAGAGACTCTATGTTTTACACCAACATATTGCAGTGCATTGCATACACTACCAATATTGCCCATGCCGTAATCGATGACAACTATCATTAAACCTGTTCCTTCCCTGTTAGGATTGAGTAGGCCTCAAGATATTTTTGAGTCGTTCTTTCAATAACATCAGCAGGAAGTTCAGGTGCAGGTGGAGTTTTATCCCAGTCAAGTGTCTCCAGATATTCCCTGAGGTATTGTTTGTCAAAACTTTTCTGAGCTCTTCCTGGTTCATAATCAGCAGCATCCCAGAATCTTGATGAATCAGGAGTAAACATTTCATCTGCAACAACCAGCTCACCATCAAGCATTCCGAATTCAAATTTTGTATCTGCCAGAATCAATCCCCTTGAAAGTGCATACTCACTTACTTTTTTATAAAGGGCAAGAGAGGTATTCTTCAATTTTTCAGCAAGTTCTGTTCCTATATCATTGCACAGTTCTTCATAAGTCACATTAAGGTCATGTCCTTCTTCAGCTTTTGTGGAAGGCGTAAATACAGGTTCAGGCAACTTTTCAGCCTGTTTCATACCCTTTGGAAGCTCAATACCGCATATGCTTCCGGTCCTACGATAATCCTTAAGCCCGGATCCTTCAAGGTATCCCCTGACAATACACTCAGCAGGAACAATTTCCACTTTCTTTACCAGCATGGACCTGCCCTCCAGTTCATCAGAATATTTATTGAACGGTGCCGGATATTGAGTTACATCCATTGTAATCATATGGTTCTTAACAACATCAGCAGTAAAATCAAACCAAAATGCTGATATGCTGTTCAGTACTCTGCCCTTTTCCGGTATAAGATTCGGAAATACGCAGTCAAATGCAGAAATTCTATCAGTTACAACCAATAGAATTTTATCTCCCAGGTCGTACATTTCCCTGACTTTTCCGATTTTCCAAGGTTTAATTCCTGTAAATTCTGTGTTTCCCAATAAATTTCCCATCATTCCCCCTAAAGTATTCCTTTTGTTGACGGAATCCCATCAACCCTGTCATCCATGGAAACAGCAATTCGAAGTGCTCTTGCAAAAGCTTTGAATATCGCCTCTATCATGTGATGATTATTTGAACCATACATAGCATTTATATGTAAGGTAATCCCGGCATTTGTACACACAGCCATCATGAACTCCTCTATTGTCTCAACATCAAGGTCACCGGCTGTACTTTTAGAAAAATCAACATTGAAGACCAGATACGGGCGTCCGCTAAGATCCAGGTCTACTTTTACGAGTGACTCATCCATAGGAACACTGAAACTGCCGTATCTGTTGATTGACCTTTTGTCCCCGATAGCTTCCTTAAGTGCAAGTCCCATAGATATTCCTGCATCCTCCACACTGTGATGGCAGTCGACTTCAAGGTCACCTGAAACCTTGAGTTTCATATCAATCAGGGAATGCTTGGAAAACAATTCAAGCATGTGATTGAAAAACCCGATCCCTGTTTCTATCTCATATATGCCATCGCCATCAAGATTTATCTCAAGACTAATATCTGTCTCACCGGTTTTCCTTTTTATCACTGATTTTCTCATATCCCGTATCCTTTCAACATGGCAAAATATTAACAGCCGTGGATAATTTTTTCAAGTTCGTCAAAAAGTATATCCATCTGTTCATTTGTACCTATGGTTATTCTTATATAATTATCAATCGGCTCATAACCAAAATATCTCACAAGAACCATTCTTTCCTTTAATTGACGATATAGAAACTCAGCATTTATTGTTTCATGGGTTGTGAAGATAAAATTTGCTGAAGATTCCATTGTTGTAAATCCTATTGCTGCAAGACGTTCTATACTCCTGATTCTTGTCCTGATTATTTTTTCCCGAACTTCACTGTAATACTCCTCATCCTTGAAGGCCGCTGCTCCGGCATACTGTGAAATACGATCCAGCGGATAGGAATTGAATGAATTCTTGACCCGGTTAAGTCCATCAATCAATTTTGCATTCCCGAATGCAAAGCCGATTCGCATTCCTGCTAGAGAGCGGGATTTGGAAAATGTCTGAACAACAAGAATATTGTCATAATCTCTGACAAGGCTTATTGAACTGGTTCCTCCAAAATCTATATATGCTTCATCTACCAAAACGACATTATTTTTATTTTTTTCTGCTATTCTTTTTATTTGCTCGATGGACAGCAGTTCACCTGTAGGAGCATTGGGATTGGCAACAACCACCCCACAGCCTGAATTTTCAATGGCAATCGTATTTACACCCAGACCACTTAACATGGGAATTTCCCTATAATCTACATTGAACAGTTTGCAATAAACCGGATAAAAACTATAGGAGACCTTAGGAAATACCAGTTTTTTGCCTGCATAGAAAGCGGCAAATGCAAAGGCAAGAACCTCATCTGATCCATTTCCTGCAAATACCATATCAGCAGGTATATTATAATAATCCGCTGCTGCATTTATAAGAACCATGCTTTCAGGATCAGGGTAAAGCCTTAATTTGTCATTTGTATTAAGCCTGATTGATTCCATGACGCCGGTCGAAGGTGGATATGGATTCTCATTTGTATTCAACTTGACAAATTCTCCGTCTTTTGGCTGTTCACCCGGAGTATACGGTTTGAGCCCAAGCGCAAGATTACTCAGGAATTCATTCATTGGAATCACCTCCGAAACGGATTTCTATGGCCCTGGCATGGGCTTCGAGTTCTTCAGCTCTAGCGAATTTACTGATTTTATCCGATACTTTTCTAAGCTCGTCTTCATTGTAATTAATGATGCTTGTTCTTTTTATAAAATCATAAACTCCAAGCGGCGAATAAAATCTGGCAGTACCGCCTGTAGGCAAGGTATGATTTGGTCCTGCCCAGTAATCACCCAGGGGCTCCGGAGAATATTCACCCATGAATATTGCACCTGCATTCTCAATTTCACTTTCATATTCTGCAGGATTTCCCACAAGCAATTCCAGATGTTCAGGAGCTATTAAGTTCGCAGTTTCAATGGCATCTCTTTTACCATCGGCTATATATATTGATCCAAACCGCCTGATGCTTTCTCCGGCAGTTTCTTTTCTTGGCAAATTACATAGTTGCCTTTCAATTTCATCCCTGACTTTCAAGGCAAGTCCCTCATCAAAGGTTATTAAAATTGAAGCAGCAACTTTATCATGTTCTGCCTGACCCAGCATATCAGCTGCAATAAACCTGGGATTTGCCTTGGAATCGGCAATAATTAAGATTTCACTGGGACCGGCTATCATATCAATCCCACAGAAACCAAATGCCAACTTTTTTGCATTGGCAACATATATGTTTCCGGGTCCTGTGATTTTATCTACCTTCGGAACACTTTCTGTTCCAAAAGCCATTGCGAATATCGCCTGCGCTCCACCTGCCTTGATTATTAAATCAGCACCGGCTTCAGCAGCAGCTACAAGCCTCGGTGCATCTATAGTCCCGTCCTTCAGCGGTGGTGTACATACAACAATTTTCCTGACACCTGCAACTTTTGCCGGAATCACATTCATCAAGACAGAAGACACCAGCGGAGCTGTTCCTCCAGGAACATAGACACCGGCAACTTCAATCGGAGTGATTTTCTGTCCCAGGTTTATTCCTTCGCTTTTTTGCCACATCCATCCCTTTGACATTTGTTTTTCATGGAAATCTTTAATATTGGCTGCAGCTTCTCTTATGACCTTAAGCAGGTTGTCATCAATTAATCCATAGGCAACTTCAATTTCTTCCTTTTTTACTACAAAATTCTCAAGCGAAACACCGTCGAATTTTTTTGTAAATTTTCTCAAGGCCTTGTCGCCACCCGACTTCATTTCGCCCATTATCCCGAGCACCTGATTGAAAACCACAGGGTCATCAAGGGAGCTTCTATCTTTAATTCTTTCAAGCAGAGCTCTGCGCGCACTGATTATTTCAGGCATTTTCCAGTTCCTTTCCAACAGCCGTGACAGCCATGACCGGAATGCCATAGGTT
>CAYYXJ010000025.1:14901-23650 GCA_964475455.1 uncultured Clostridiaceae bacterium
ATATTTCCTCCAGAACAACCAGATTATTTTCCTTGAGTGTCCTGCCGCTTTCAACAATGTCTACTATAACCTCCGACAAACCCACCAACGGAGCAAGCTCAACTGAACCGTTCAATTTGATGACTTCAATGCTTTCTTTTTTAACCAGTTCAAAATATTCACGGGTAATATTGGGATATTTTGTTGCAATTCTTTTATCCGGTATTTCATCCAGCTTTCCCATTAACTCCGCCGGTCCGGCCACTGCCATCCTGCATGCTCCGAAACCCAGATTAAGCACCTCATAAAGATCCCTTGCTTCTTCCATGAGGGTATCCTTTCCAACAACTCCAAGATCTGCTGCTCCGTATTCGACATAAACCGGCACATCAGAGGGTTTTGCGAGAAAGAACCTCAGCATTGTTTCTTCGTCTTCAATGATAAGCTTTCTGGATTTTTCTTCAGTTCCTTTGCACATGATTCCTGCTTTTTCAAAGAGTTCCAGTGTTAATTCTGCAAGCCTACCTTTAGGGAGTGCAATAGTAAGATATTTCATCATCTTCCTCCCTTCAGGGATTCAAGTTCACTTTTGATTCTTTCTCCGGTTACTGTATCAATTGTTTCTACCGTACCATTTTCAAGAACACGTATTATTCCATCCATGCCCCATTCCCTTGCATAGTCAATATCATCATCAGCTGCCATGAGCATAGGATAAAGTTCAACGGATATGTCCCTGGCTTTAAGGGCATCTGCAACTAATATCGCATCCGGTCTTTCTCCCGGCCTGAAAGAAACCAATGAACCCCCCTTGCCCTGTCCTGCTTTTATTGTTCCTTTTCTATATAATGCTGCCAAAGCCAGGTCAATTGTTATTGAAAATCCGGTAGCCGGCAGTTCCTTATTAAAGTTGCTGCAAAGATCATCATATCTTCCGCCACCCAGAACGGGAAATCCCATTCCGTATGTCAATCCCCGGAAGATTATTCCGGTATAATAATCAATTCTCTTAATCATTCCAAGGTCAACGGATATGTACTCAGAAACGCCAAAATCATCAATGATTGAAAGTATTTCCATCAGATCATCAATTGCTTTTAAAAGCCTTGTATCCGAAACCCTCTTTCTAACACCTTCAAGCATTTCCGCTTTGCCATACAGATTCGGAAGATCAAGAAGCAAAGCCTTTATATCAGGTTCAACCTGCCTGCCCATCAAAAGCTCTTCAACCCCAAAGAAATCCTTGGAATCAATCATCTTTGCCAGGAGCTCCAATTCGCTTCCCTCCAGACCTGACAATTCCATTATCCGTTCAGAAAAATCAACTTGCCCAAGTTCAATAATAAATTCTTCAATTCCTGCTGTTTTCATGGCTTCTACGGCCATATTAATGACAAGTGCATCATAAAATGGATCTCGGCTTCCTATTATCTCAACACCGCTTTCAGTGAATTCCCTTTGTTGTCCTCCGCCTTTGAAATCTGACCTGAAACATCTTCCACAGTAAAATAATTTTGCCGGGAATTTACCATCGGAGATTTTGGTGGCAGCAACCCTGGCTGCAGGGATAGTCATGTCCGGACGCATTGTAAGTATCCGTCCCTTTTCATCAACCATTTTGTACATTGACTTCAGAGCCGACTCACTTCCGGCCGAATTAAAAACATCATAATATTCAACCAAAGGAGTTTCGATTTCTGAAAAACCGTTTTTAAGATACATTTCCCTTAGTTTTCCTTCAGTTCTCTTTTTGATGAAGCAGTTTCCACCAAGGACATCCTGCATTCCATCAGGGCTATATAGATTCCAAATGTTCATTTTAACCTCTTTCGCACTTTATCTCATTAAAGCAATGAATCGTTAAAGTAGAACCATGATACCAACAGATATTCCCTTTGTCAACAAAAAAACAAATATTTTGCCTTTCCTAAAAACACCTTTCGAGTATTAATCCAAAAGGTGTTTTGACGGGAAACTATATGGATTCAATATTATAAGAGCCCGAAACCAGTTCAAAGCAAGCCTTCCCGTTGATACATCGACCCTCTAATAACCGGTTGCTTTCCGAAAGTTTTTCCAGATAATCTTCAGGAATATAAAGGGAAGCAGTTGTACCGGCAGGGATTTCAAGGGAAATCGTTATTTTCCCTTCCTTATTGGTCCATCTGCAGTTTATCAACCCGTACATGGACTCGTGGGAAACCGCTGCATATTCAAGTCCGCAATCAACTGCAGGCCTTAGACTGATATGTTTGAAACCGGGACTGTTTTCATCAGGAGAAATTCCACCCACATACTTATACATGAATGCACTGAGGTCGGAAAACATGTGGTGATTATGAGACCCACCGCCGTTCCAGCATTCCCAGAGTGTTGTGGCCCCCAGGTCGATCCATCGTTTTGGGCTGGGAAAAGTTCTTTGTGCAAGCATCCTGAAGCCAATGCTGCCGTTTCCCGTATCCCCCAAAGTGTGCATGACGTATTTATTGCCAAGTATTCCGAAATCCAGATGCCAGTCCAATTCTTCGATTTGTTTGATTAACAGCTCAAGCAAAGGCTCTCTTTCATCCTCCTCGGCCAGTCCCTGGAATATCATACAGGCTGTTGAGGTCTGACAATCTCCGGCAACTTTCATTAGTTTTTTGTCAAAAAACTTTTCCCTGAAAGCTTTTTTAATTTTAATTGCCAGTTCCTTATATTTGGCAACATCATCTGAACACCCCAATATTTCTGCAATTCTTGAAATAATATCTGCAGAGTTATAGAAGTATGCAGTATCTGTGAGTTCCGTAGGAGCCTTAAATGATGACATATTAACGGAGATAGCCCTTCCTTCAAAAGGTGGGCACCAATCACCGATTCCATAATTTACAATATATCCTTCTGCCATCGTCAGCATAAAATCACAATGCTTTTTAATTATGTCATAATTTCTTTTCAGTATATTGACATCCCCGCAGTACAAATATGTGTACCATGGGATTAGGGTCAGGGCACTTGACCAGTCGGGACCATTACCCCAGCCATAACCCCAGCCTGTCGAAGGAACAACACAAGGAACACAACCATTAGGTTTCTGGGCATCCCTGAAATCATCCATCCATTTATAATAAGCAGCCATAGGATCAAAATTTATCAGTGTTTGCTCTGATGACAATGACGCGTCTCCTGTCCAGCCATTCTTTTCCCTGTGCGGACAGTCAGTTGGTATGCTGTGGTAGTTTGATATGGTTGACCACCAGCAAAGTTTCTGGACAGTGTTCAGCAAATCATCAGAACACTCAAAACTTCCTCGTTTTTTAAAGTCCGTATTCATAATAACTGCAGTAACAGTATCTAAATCAGGTTCATAATCCAATCCTTCAATCTCTATATATTGAAAACCATGGTAAACAAATACAGGGCTCCAGGTTTCTGTTTCGTCACTTCCTTTAATGTATTTGTCAGTCTGAAATTCCCCGCTTTTTATAAATCCACCTATGGCTCGTTGATTTATTGAAACCCCATCCTCTTCCAGGGTGTCTGTGTATCGTATTATTACTTCTGTTCCCTTTTTCCCTTTTACCTTGATTCTTGCAATACCCGAAGCATTCTGACCTGTATCAAAAACCCATGTCCCTGAAGGACTCTTCCATTTACGAACAGGTTTCAAATCCATGGTTTTTCTTATAGGCTGCATCTCAAAGGATTTTAGCAATCCTCCCGGTGGTCTTGTAATATAAACGCCTTCCCAATTACTGTCACTGAATCCAATATCGTTCCAACCCGGCATTTCAAGCCCGGCATCATAAAACTCACCATTTCTTATACCATTGTATGTTATTGGTCCCTTGGAGGATTTCCATGTTCTGTCTGTTGAAATAACCCGGGTAGAGCCATTAGCCTGTTCGATGTGGAGTTCTGCTATCACTTTGGGAGAGGACCTCCAGGTTGCTTGTCTAGTGTTCCATGGATCTTCTGCAAAACAGTTGTACCAGCCATTGCCAAGAACAGCAGCCAGGACATTCGCACCTTTCTCAAGTGATTCTGTAACATCATATGTCATGTAAAGAACAGTACTGTCATATCTTGTGAAAGCTGTTGATAGTTCATCATCGCCGCACTTTTCACCATTTACAAAAGCCCTGCAATATCCTAGACCGCATATATATAGCATAGCCCTGACCGGTCTTGAGTCCAACTCAAATGTTTTTCTGAAATATGGTGCTTCCATTGCATTATCGGGCTTTTTAATAAAATCCGCGGTAATCCAGTTTCCCGTCCAGGATTCGTCAATCTTACCCGTTTCAAATACAGCTGTTTTTGATTTTGCATGGTTTTTGTTCATATCTTGTATCTCTACCGACCAGTTATATCTGGTGCGGGGTTTAAGGGCAGGTCCTTCATATAAGATATGAAGACTTTCCGAAGATTGAACCAGTCCGGAATCCCAGACAATACCATTGTCATCCCTTAGCTCCAGCTTGTATGAGCTTTGTAAAGTCCCCCGCAAATTTGAATTATATTTCCAGGAAAATCTCGGTGTTGAATCCAACCCGACAGGATGATTGGAATAATTTACAGAAAGACCGTATAAATTTAATTTATTCTCCATTATTGCCCCCATTTGTATGATTAATTCATTATATAGCAACCCAGTGGCCCTCACTATATAATTGCAACCTTTTTAGTTAAAAACCCTAAATGAATCAGTCATATCTGCCAAAGTTCTGAATTGCTGCCATCACTGTCCGCATGCTGGTAAGCAACGAGCCATTGTTTATTGATCCGGCAGTCATTACATTTAAGCCCTTTGTACTTCCAGCCGCTTCACAGTCTCTTTTTACTTCTGCAATTATATCTTCCGCATTGTTGCGCATAAAAGTAAAGGGAGCCAGCTGTCCGTCAATTCTTGTGTTCGGCATATGCTTTCTGATATCTTCGACACTGACAGTCGGACCGAAATTGCATCCGGTCAGATTGAAATCGGCAAGCTGTGGAAGAAGATGCGCCATTGCAGAGTCGGAATGCTGATACCTTTTATTTCTCTCATAAATCGGACTTCGGTCTGTGTATTCAAATACTTTCTTTAAAACGGGATACCCAAACAATGAATACATCTCAGGTGTCAGGAGATTACAGTCATCATCATAAAATCTGAATCCATGGGGAGATGTTTCTGCAGTAAAACCTGTTTCCTCATCCATAACTTTAACAATACCAAGTATTACATCTGCAATTATTGTACTGAACCTTGAAGCCAGTTCGGGTTCATCAAGGATTAGAAATATGAGATTTTCAACGCCGAATATTGATGTAGCCAGGGTAACCGGTCCCCTGACACTTCTTACTTGATTGGGACGGATTCCATATTTTTCATATATGCGCTTTTTTTCGGAATACCAGTTTTCCGGCAGTATGAAGTCCCGTATATTTATTTTCTCGACCCTGTCCAGTAATTTATCAAGTTCTAAGGGCGTTTTAACCGATCCCTCAAGCCAAACCGATATCTCATTTTCAACATATCTGCCTTCAAAAATTTCGCCTATCTTTTTGATTTCAGGAAATATTTCATCATCTTTTGGATAATACTCATTTAAAAGTCTACGACCGACAATTTTCTCGGCTTTATCATTATATCGCTTATTTAGTTCCATGCGCCTCCCCCTGTCCATAGGGAGCCACGGTTTTCCAGGCTCATTCAACTCGGCAAAAACACATTCATCTGACATTCTTATGGCCATGGCAGCCTGCGGTGAATCCTTGAAAAAGCAATTTTCCAAATGAGCGGTTTCATCGTCTTTCCAGAACTTTTCAATGTCCAAATTAAGCATAAGTCCCCTCCTGTAAGTATATTAACATAATTTTCAACAAATCACCCCGGAGGTATCTGGTTGAAAAATCACATAAAAAGCAACCGGACTTATCCATGGTCCGGTTCTTTTTAATATGTAAAGGGAAAAGAAATGTTAATTGCCTGTTGGGTTGCCGCCTGAATTTGTTCCAATACTACCACCCCTCCTATTAGCACCGGTCATACCGGCATTGGTTCCGGCCGGTCCGCCCATTAAGAAACCTGAATTTTGCAACTGTTCCTGGGTCAGTATCCCTTCAGTAATCACGCTTTGAATATTTTTCTCGCCTGAGATGATATCTTTGACAGCAGTTATTTGTTCATCCGTAAAACCATCAAGATTCAATTCATCAAGGGATATATTGGAAAAGTCCTGAATAAACTCATTTGGGACTCCGCCCGGTCTGAAACCCTCATTAAATCCAAATGACGTCAGTTCTTCCTGAGTAAAAAGACCGCTGTTCATCAATTCCATCATATCAGCCTCTCCTTGAGCTAGTCTTTCTATTAATTCAACCTGTTCATCCGTCATTTCTTTTGTGGAAACTTCAACTACACTGCCGTCCGGCAAATACAGTTCTATAGTTTTACCACCACATGCGCTCAGAACAAATATAAAACTCAGAATCATCGGTATCAAAAAACTTTTTTTCACTTTGGACTGCCTTTCCTTGTTAATATATATATAATTTACAGGCAGAACCTTAAATCTAACTTAAATAATTGATATATATGGGTAAAGATAATATAGTATGAAATAACTGATACTTAGGGGGATAACCAATGGATACATTATTACGCAGGACTTTTACATTTACAAGCAACTCTCTTGATGAGTTTGAGGAAAAAGCAAAAAAAGCGAAATCTCTGGGAGCAACCCATGTGACAATATCTCAAATTGAAAAAAGCCGATGGCAGTGGGACAGGGTCCGATCAGACCCATACCCGAACTGGGGAATGCTTGTTACTTCCTTGTTTAAAATTATTGTTCCTGATGAATTAAGGAAATGGCTTCCAGTGGATTATGCTGAAAGAAACTTTGATTTGATTAAAAAAAGAAGCAGAATTCTAGAGAAATATGGTTTGAAAGGCTCTTTTCATATGAAAGAACCCGCTTATCTTCCTGAGGAGGTTTTCAGAGAACACCCCGAGTGGAGGGGGCCGAGATGCGATCATCCCCGGCGTGCTGTTAACCATTATTTCAGTCCCTGCATAGACCGCGATGACATTCTTGAAATGTATGAAAAAGCCATGTTCAAATTGTGCAGCGAAGCAAACATTGAGTATTTTCATATTTTCACAAACGACAGCGGCGGCGGCCTGTGCTGGAGTTCGGGCTTGTATACCGGTAAAAACGGTCCCGAGTGGTGCCGGAAAATACCCATGAATAAAAGAGTTGGCAAATTTCTCGAAACACTTAAACGGGGTACGAATCGCGCCGGAATCGACGCTTGGATAGAAATCAATTCCAATATTGGTATAAAGGAACCTGAATATGAGATGGATGCCATGTGGTCAACGTTACCGGATTTTCAAGCGGTTAACAAAAAATCCAATACAGGGAAGCCCCTGGCTGCAGAAGTATTCATGAATTGGGAGTATACAATCCAGCCCGTACTTAATATCGCAAGGCCGTTTGAGTTTCTTGATCAATATGAAAAAGCTTATCATTCAGGTCTTCTGGCACAATTGATTACCATTGATGATACAGATTTTGATGTCTACTACAGACTAATGGAAAAATACAATGTCAATCCGACCAGAGGACTGGCTGCAAGGACCAGACTGATAAGAGAAACGGCTATGGATATAACGGATTCTGATTCAGCCGATTCATTGGTTGACCTTTGGGCTAAAACAGAAAAAGCCATTCTCCATTTCATAGACACCGGTCTTGAGGGGCTTGTTTCCTGCGCGGTGAATCAAAGGTGGCTTAACAGACCCTTTGTCCTCTTCCCTGATGAGCTAACAGCACAAGACAAGGATTATTATAGAAAATTTCAATTCCAGGCAAACGATGAGGCTCATGCCAATGATCTCCTGGATATACAAAACAGCTCATTTATTAGAGGCTACTCAGGAGTTTTCCTGGCATCAATGGCACTGAAGAAAACCATATCCCTCTTGGATGAAGCTTCGGAAATAGCAAATGGAATAACCGGATTTAAAACATACAGTGACAGGCTTACCCTTCTATCCTGCTTTATGAAAAATGCACTTAATGCAATAAGGTTTCAGCATATCGTAGACAATGCTGATTATGAAAATGCAGCTGAAATAAGTCCCGAATGGCCCCTTGATGCAGATCCTGCCCTGCTGAAGTTTGAAGAAATCACAAGAGCTGAAGTAGACAATACAAATAAAATCATCAACCTTATAAAAGGCAGGGAAGCCCAAATGTTACTTCTTGCACCAAGCCATGAAACAGAAGATATCTTTCTTTTCAGTCCTCAGCTATGTGACCAGCTGAAACACAAAACCCACATAATGATGGATCATTTACTTGACGGTAAACGCCTGTTTGTTACAAATAATAAATAATGGACTTCAAAACCCCCGGAATTCCACCGGGGGTTTCTAATAATCAGGTCCGGGATAAAAATCAACGATTCTTTTATTACCAATATTCATTCCCGGTCAGATTATTAGCAGGTGCATTGCCTATCCGGTTTAATTGTCTATGGTATAATGTTTTACATGAAAGGTGTTTGAATGAAGGATATGAGTCCGCAGGAAAATGATTGGTACAGACTTGATAATTCGGCCAAGATTTATCCTGCCATAATGAATGACAGACAGACTACATTGTTTCGGGTTGCCTTCACTCTCAGGGAAGAGATTGTTCCGGAAATCTTGCAAGATGCTCTTGAAAAGATAAACCCCAGATTTCCTTATTTCAACGTAAGTCTGAGAAGTGGTTTTTCCTGGCATTATCTT
>CAYYXJ010000026.1:0-9924 GCA_964475455.1 uncultured Clostridiaceae bacterium
AGGAATTTTGTATTCCCTATGACAAAATTCAGCACAAAGCACTTCACGACCAGGGAACAAAGGTTGTTTATCATTTATGCGGAGGTTTTATGCCAATGCTCGATATCGTCGTAGAAAATGGAGCTGATGGCCTGGAAACTATGACTCCTGCCATTATGGGTGGTGATTGCATACTTTCAGAATGTACCAAAAGAATAGGAGACCGCATGTTCTTCATAGGCGGCTTTGATCAGAACGCAGGTTTTGAAAAAGGAAATCCGAATTTAGTCAGACAAATGGTTTATGATCTTCATAAGGATTGCCCTAACGGCGGATATATAGTAAGTCCTTCAGATCATTTCTTCTATGGAGCGCCTGAAAATCTTCAGGCTTTCGCTGATGCAGCAAAGGAGTGCACCTACTGATGAAAGATGTAGTAAGCATTGGAATTCTGGTTGCTGATGTAATATCCAAACCAATGACATCACTTCCTGAAAAAGGAAAATTGATGCCTATAGACAGCATAACCCTTCATAGCGGAGGATGTGCCTTGAGCAGTGCTGTTGACATGAGTAAAATCGGTCTTGATACCGCAGTTGTCGGTAAAATAGGAGATGACGGTTTCGGATCTTATCTTACCGGTGTTCTAAAAGCTGAAAAAGTTGAAACCCGTGGACTTGCCATTGGAAAAGGTTCAAAAACCAGTGCCAGTGTTGTTGTTGTAGGTAATGACTCTGAGCGTTCATTTATCCATTGTTTTGGAGCAAACGGCGAATTTACATACGAAGACATAGATTTTGATTTCGTAAAACAATACAGGCTTGCATTTTTTACTGGAGTTAACCTGATGGCTTCACTGGATGGAAAACCTCTTGGCCGCGCAGTTAAAAAAGCGAAGGAACTTGGACTCATAACCGTCATGGATACGGCATGGGATGCCAGCGGCAGATGGATGGAACTTGTTGAAGATGCCCTTCCTTATCTGGACTACTTCATTCCCAGTTATGATGAAGCGGTTCTTATTTCCGGTAAAGAAAACCCATCTGACATTGCTGATGTTTTCATGTCATATGGTGTAAAAAATGTAGCAGTTAAACTGGGCAAGGACGGATGCTATATAAAGGCCGCTGATGGTTCCGAATATACCATACCCACATTTTTAAATATAAAGGCAGTTGAAACAACAGGAGCAGGAGATGCTTTTTCATCAGGTTTCATTACTGGCATCATCAAGGGTTGGTCCCTGGACAAATGCGGTCTATTTGCAAATGCAGTCGGGACGTTTTCTGTTTCTCAAATCGGAGCTTCCACCGGTATAAAATCCTTGGAAGAAACCATTGAATTTATAAAAGAACAGGGCAGGGAGTGGTAACATGATAACAAGAAAAGAATATGAATCTGCTGTTGAAAGAACACTTCAATACTTTGAGAAGGCTTCCATTGTAATTACTGAAGATGAAAAAAAGCGTATAGAAATTGCTGATTTCGGACTGAGCAACCTGGAAAAGGAAGGGCTGGAAATACTTACATATGTAAATACCGACAGATGCTGTGCCAAGGAACTGGTACTTTTTCCAGGACAGGCTTGCTGCGAGCACAGACATCCCAGGGTAAACGGACATGATGGTAAAGAAGAAACTTTCAGATGCAGATACGGCGAAGTATTTCTATACACTGCCGGTGAACCTGCAGAAAATATAAAGGGAACAATTCCAAATAATACTCCGGGAGCGTATACAGTTTTTCATGAAATACACCTTAAATCCGGAGAACAGTATACCCTTCCTCCAAACACACTGCACTGGTTTCAATCCGGAAAGGATGGCGCAGTGGTATCAGAATTTTCAACAAGCAGTCTAGATGAAGCGGACATCTTCTCTGATCCAAATGTAAAAAGGGAGACAATAATTGAAGATTGATTCAAAATCAGCAGTAATGTATGGCGGGGGCAGCATAGGCCGCGGTTTTCTCGGCCAGCTTTTTTATATGTCCGGTTACAGTACCTGTTTCATTGATGTTGATAAAAACCTCGTAAATGAACTTGCTGATAAAAGAGAGTATGAAATAAAAATTGCTCTTCCCATCGGATATCAATCGCAGATTATAAAGAATGTTACAGCGGTAAATGGACTTGATGCTAATAAAGCAGCAGATGCAATATCACAATGTAAGATTATGGCAACAGCAGTAGGAGTTAATATTCTTCCACTCATTGCTAAAACTCTGGCTCTTGGCCTTGATAAACGATATGAGATTAACGGCAGACCCCTTGATATTATAGTGTGTGAAAATATGTCTGACGGAGGGTTGTACCTTAAAAAACTTGTTCTGGAACATTGCATTCATAAGGACTTCATAGAATCATCTATTGGTTTTGTTTCTGCTTCAGTCGGCAGAATGGTTCCCCTTTCTGATTCAGCCGACATAATTGTAGAAAGCTACAATGAACTGCCAATTGACAAGGATGCCTTGAAAACAGATGTCAGTGATTTAAAGAACTTCATTCCTGTAACCCCTTTTGCCATAGAAAAATATAAAAAGTATTTTATGCATAATATGTCTCATGCAATAGTTGCTTATATGGGATATTTAAAGGGTTACGAATTCCTGTGGCAGGCAATGGAAGACAAAGATATCCTGAGAGTTGCCAAAGGTGCGCTTTCTGAAAGTATAACTGCCATATCCAAGTATTTTAATACTGATAAAGAACCTCTTGAATTATATGCCGAGGACCTGCTGAAAAGATATACGAACAAATATCTTGGAGACACAGTACTTCGTGTGGGACGTGACCCTGTTAGAAAATTGGGAAAAAATGACCGCCTTGCAGGAGCTGCTCTTTTTTGTATAAAAAATGGATTTGAACCCGAATATATTCCTTATGGTATTGCTGCAGCATTATGCTTTGATTCGCCTGCGGATGTATCAGCTATGCAGTTACAGGAGTACCTGAATGCCAATGGACCCGCTTCAACCCTTATCCATTATTCCGGTATCGATTCTGATTCTTTATTGGCTGAAAAAGTGCTGGAATTATATAAATCATTTTCCTAAACGTAACATATGTTACATCAAGTTGTTTTCAAATAATATATCATGCATACATGGAGGAGATATTATGAGTAAATTATTTAATTATTCCCTGACAGATAACAAAACAATTGAGGTAATTGTTAATGAAGATGTGGTAATGATCAACCACATGGTGCTGCCGAAGGGTGATTGCCTGCCTGTACATAAAGCTAATTCAAATGTATTTATGATAGTGGCTGACGGCGAAATAACCCTCGAGCTGAATGAAGAAGCGCCTGTCACCTATGAAAAAGGATCTATAATAAATATAGAATACGACACTCTTATGAATGCCTGTAACAAAACCAGTGAAAGAACTGAATTGTTTGTAGTGAAAGCTCCTGGTCCGGGAGCATATAAATCCTTGTAATCTTCAAAATAACAAATTATCCCAGTGTGGCAAAAAGGGTAGTATCAATATAAAAGTTTCTTATATTGATATTACCCAATTATTTGTTTTAGTTTTTCGATTTATTATCTGTTAATTTCTTTGCTATGTCCTATCTCAACAACCACTATTATTAAAGCAATTCTTCAAGCAATTGAAGCTTTTCATGTGTTATGAGAGCATCTTCCCTAAGACCTTTTAATTTAACCACATGTGTCCACCTTCCGTAAGGAAGTATCTGTTCTACATGTTTTAGGTTTACTATATATGACTTGTGGGTTCTCATGAATGCGTCTCCTTCAAGCCTGGTTTCAAGCTCATTGAGATTCATTCCGGTGAAATATGCATTTCGTTTGGTTACAATCTTTGTCCTGCTGCCTTCGCGGAAAACCAGCATTATTTCATCGATGTCCACAAAACTCATTCCATCCCTGTTTTTGATCAGAAGCTTGTCCAGCTTTATACCGGTATTTTCCGTAGGTTTTCCTTTATCCAGCATAACTGCCAGTCTGTCCAGGGTAGTTTTAACCCTATCAAGAGAAAAAGGCTTAAGAATGTAGTCAAAAGCATACATCTCAAAGGCCTCTCCCATATACTCATCATGAGCTGTTGAAAATATAATATATGTATCAGGAAAGTCTTCCAGAATTTGCCTTGCACAATCCACACCGGACATGCCCGGCATTTCAATGTCCATGAATACAACTTCCGGTTTGTACTTTTCAAACAAGCTGAGGGCGGACTCACCGTCCGCTCCTACAGCCACTGTTTCAAAGGCATCATGTCCGTCAATGACTTCCCTCAATATTTTAGACATGGTTTCGTTGTCATCTGATATCAGAACTTTAATCATGCTTATCCTTCAAGTCCCTTGGGCGGTCCAAGGATTTCCTTCAGAATTATCCCTTTAGGGATATCCTCTGCTTTGATTTCAAATGCTCCAAAGTCTGCACGTAATGTTCTGACTTTATTTTTTGCAGCTCTTTCTTCGGCAAGTAGATTCTTGAGCTGTTCTTCGAGCATCAATTCTTTTCTTGATTTTCCTTCAGCCATTTTATTTGTCCCCTCTTTTAACCTCGGTTACATCTGGCTTATCAACTTTTCCCATATCAGAGATTGAATCCCTCATCTGTGTATCGGCCATTACATTCTTCATTTTGTAATAGTCCATGATTCCCAGGTTGCCTTTTCTGAATGCTTCTGCCATTGCTTTTGGAATTTCAGCTTCTGCTTCTACAACCTTGGCTCTCATTTCCTGAACCGTGGCTTTCATTTCCTGCTCACGGGCATATGCCATTGCTCTTCTTTCTTCTGCTTTGGCCTGTGCAATCTTTTTATCGGCTTCTGCCTGGTCTGTCTGCAGCATAGCACCAATGTTTTTACCTACATCGATGTCCGCTATATCTATTGACAGAATTTCAAATGCAGTTCCTGAGTCAAGACCTTTTTTGAGTATTGTCTGTGATATCAAGTCAGGATTTTCCAAAACATCCTTATGAGTTTCAGCGCTACCAATTGTTGTGACAACACCTTCACCTACCCTTGCAATTATAGTTTCTTCACCGGCACCACCAATCAGTTGATCAATATTTGCACGTACTGTTACTTTTGCTTTTGCCTTTACTTCAATACCATTCTTGGCTACTGCTGCAATAAGCGGTGTTTCAATTACCTTGGGATTAACACTCATTTTTACAGCTTCCAGTACATTTCTTCCTGCAAGGTCTATACCTGCTGCAGTTTTAAATGTCAGTGGAATTTCTGCCTTCCCGGCTGCTATCAGGGCATCTATTACCCTGTCAACATTACCACCGGCAAGATAATGTGATTCCAATTCATTAATTGTTACATCAAGACCCGCTTTTGCCGCCTTGATCTTTGGTTTTATGATCCTTGCCGGAACAACTCTTCTGAGCCTCATACCAACAAGATTAATCAGGCTTACCTTGACACCTGCTGCTCCTGCTGAAATCCATAATCCAATCGGTACCAAACTGAATAATACCGAAAGGAAGAATATAAACGCTACGACAACTATCAATACTACTACTGCCGTTCCCATACTATACCTCTCCTTCTATTTTTTTTACGACTATACGCCGTCCCTCTACTTCTGCAACTTCTATTTTTGTTCCTTCTTCAATGAATGAACCGGCTGCAACAACATCAAGTCGAACACCGTCAAACATTCCTATGCCGGCAGGTCTCAACACAGTAAGTGCAATCCCTTTTTTTCCTTCAAAAATTTTCATATCCTCTACACCGGAAAAACCTTTTTCCCTGCTGAGAGAATCATTGAGAACAAGGGTCTTTGATAATTTTCCTTTTGATGCTGACCTTACTACAATCATTATTACAAGTGCCAGTATCAGTAGGAGAATCAGGAACATCACCAACGCTTCAATAAATGTGTTGGCAGTCATTATGATTCCTACAATAAAAAGTATGATTCCTGTTATTCCTGCGATCCCGAATCCGGGAATAAATATCTCCGCAAGAAGAAACAAAAGTCCAAGAGTCAACAATATTGCCTGAACCAATTCTATATTTTCAACAAAGCTGAATAATCCCATGGCCTTGCCTCCTTTCGTAATATAATTTTACCCTATAAAACAATTTAAAATATCAGCAAACCTCAAACTATACAATATGACCCTTTAAAAATACAAATACAGGTTTTATATTGTATCAGCTGCCGTCTCTGTTGCTTTTGGAACAGTAAATGTAAATATTGTTCCTTTTTTCCCAGTGGTAAACCTTATATCTCCACCATTTTCCAGAAGCTTCTTTTTAGAAACTGCCAGCCCTATGCCCTGACCCATTTTCCCTTTTGTTGTAAATCCCATTTCAAATACTTTTTCAACAATATCATCAGATATTCCTTTTCCATTGTCCTTCACCTTGAATATATAACCATCAATACTTTCTCTCATCGAAACAAGTATTTTCCCATTTTTAACTATACCTGCAGCATGTATGGCATTATCGATCAAATTACCCAGAATAGCACATATGTCCCAGGCTTCCATGGCAGGAGAAGATAGTCTTGTTGTTGATAATATCTTAAAATCTATACCACGCTTCTCACAGGAATGATTTTTAACCTGAAGAAGTGCATTTATCGCAGGGCTTCTGGTCTTCATTACCTTGCCTACAAGCTGTATGTCGTCATAAACCTTTTCCATGTATTGTGAAGCTTCTTCAAAATCCTTCATTTCAATAAGGCTGTGAACAACCTGGATGTGATTTAGGAAATCATGCCTTTGCTCACGAAGCTTGTCATTGAGGAGCAGGGTTTCATCATAAGATGCCTTGAGTGAATCAAAACTGTTTTTGAGGGATTTTGTTTCTTCACGTATACGGATAACACTGAAACTTACCGCAAGGGCTGATATAACCAAAGCTACTGCCGCTCCCATGGCAAGTTGCATTTCAGGTCCAATATCATTGTTTGTTAAAAGGGTATAAGCAACAGCTGCAGCGACCAAAAGACTGATTGCAAGAACTGCCGAAATATATACTGTTGGCCAGCGTCCTGAAAAAATGGACACTCTTTTCTTAACTGATTTCATGTTACAACTTCCCCGCAAAGTCATTATACTATATTGCATAATAATATTGAAAACAATATTATAGACACAACACTTAATTAGGGGGCTGCTATGTCATATAAAACTGGAATTGCTGCAATAAACCTGGAAATGCCGGACAGGATACCAAGGGTGGAGTATTCCGCTGAGTTATATTTTGATCTAATGAAAAAAGTAACCGGTATGGATGTCCATGATAACAGCCCAGGGGAAGTAAAGCTTCAGGCTGCGCTGGCCTTTAGAAAAGCCTGGAATTATGATTTGAACTGGAACATCATGATTGATGCAGGATATGCCTTTAAAGATAAACGGTCTAAAATGGGTCATGCAGAATTCACCCAGGGTGGTATTGACTATGCCAACGAAATTGAAAACCTTTTTAAAGAACCTGAAGATGTTATAAACCTGGACCCATATGAAATGTTCGGAACTGTTGATATAAAGGCAGAATCAAAGAACTTTGAAAAAAACTACCGGGAGAGATGTTTAATTTATCCTGAAGAAGTAAACATGACGGGTGTTTATGTAACTTGTGTCTCGGGCCTAATAGATCTGTTTGGCTGGGATATGCTTCTTTATTCAGCCGGTGTGGATTCAAAAGCCTTCGGTGAGATGACACTGAGATATTCAAAATGGGTCGGGCAGTACTTCAATGCGATTGCGGAATCAGACGTTCCTATAGTTATGATTCATGATGACCTTGTATGGTCTGCGGGACCATTCATTCACCCTGATTGGTACAGAAAATATGTTTTCCCCGGAATCAAAGAAAACATACAGCTTTTAAAAAATGCCGGGAAAAAAGTCATGTTCACCAGTGATGGAAACTTTGATATGTTTGTAGATGATGTTGTTGACTGTGGAGTTGATGGCCTTGTTTTTGAACCTTTGACAAATCTTGCTGTTGTGGCGGAAAAGTACGGCCAGAGCCATGTAATAATTGGTAATGCGGATACAAGAATCGTGATGTTTGGTTCAAAGGAAGAAATATATGCTGAAGTAAAAAGGTGCATGGATATAGGTAAAAAATGCCCCGGCTTCTTTATGGCAATTGGAAACCATATTTCACCGGGGTCATCTATAGACAATCTTTTATATTACAACGACTGTTATGAAAAAATGAGCAGACGCTGATTATTCATAGCTTATTATCCTTATAGCAAATCCTTGAATTGGTTCTGTTTCCAGAACCTCTTCTTTCATTGTAAAAGAAACCTTCTTTTGTTTTTCCATCAGTCTTGGAATATCTCTGTAGAATATTGTTTCTTCCTCAAACCATAGTTGCATCATACCGGTTTCATAACCTGACTCAATGTTTAGCAAAGCTGCTTCTTCACCGACGCTTAAAATTGTTCCGCTGACAACCGATTCAGTCCAAAGTATTTTTGTTGCATTTGCCTGAACAGGGTATGATTCCATAACTTCGTTTTTTATTGTTAACCCCACTACTACACCAGGTTTGATGTCAGCGTCAGTAACCCCTTCTTCAAACTTGACTTTATCACCCATGATAACCTGCATCATATCTTCTGCATAACCATCCAACACATCAATTAAAAAACCACCGGACTCATTGGTTTCAATTATAACGCCTGTAATTTCAATATCATTGTTTCCTCCGCAGGAAACAACAGACACAACCATAATCAGAATAAATATCATTAGAATTGTTTTTTTCATCATGCCATCACCTCATATAAAGTATATACTATGTGACGTAACATGCATATTAAAAGTTCATTTATAATATGTTATATGGAGGCGTTTGTTATGAAAAATGTAATGGAACTGGATGAATTTATGTGCAGGCCTTCCCCTGCGCTCATCAACGATATTGGTAAAATTCAAGGTGACATCATGGTCCTGGGAGCAGGTGGGAAAATGGGACCTACATTGTGCAAACTTGCTGCCAATGCCATCAAGGAGGCAGGCATCAGTAAAAGGGTTTATGCTGTCTCACGGTTTTCAAATGCGGATCATGCAAGAGATTTAACGAACAATGGGGTAGAGGTTTTCCATGCAGACCTGTTGAATGAGGACCATCTTGGCCGTCTTCCGCATATACCCAACATAATTTATATGGCTGGAAGAAAGTTCGGAACCTCTGATGATCAGTCTTTGACCTGGGTAATGAATTCTTATCTTCCCGGGCGGATTGCAGACAAGTTCAGGCACAGCCGTATTGTGGCATTTTCCACTGGTAATGTTTATCCTTTTGTTGATATAAATTCCGGTGGATGCCGCGAAGATTCCCCCACAGGACCTGTCGGAGTATATGCAAATACCTGTCTTGGCAGAGAAAATGTTTTCAAATATTTTTCAAAAAAATATGGAACTCCGGTTCTAATGTTCAGATTGAATTACGCCATTGATCTTCGTTATGGGGTATTACTTGAAATCGCAAAGGCTGTATATTCAGAAAAACCCATCGATATAACCACAGGGTATTTCAATGTAGTGTGGCAGGGCTATGCAAATGAAATTGCTATACGGAGTATCCTTCACTGTGATTCCCCTCCCAGGATACTTAACGTAACCGGTATGGAGACAGTATCTGCCAGGAAAACCGCAAAAAGGTTTGCTGAACTTTTTAATAAAGAGGTAATATTCACCGGAAAGGAACAGGAAACAGCACTGCTCAGCAATGCTTCATACTGCAGCCATCTTTTCGGCGAACCTTCTGTAAATCTCGATGAAATGATTGAAATGGTTGCTGACTGGGTCTCCAATGATATGGAAACCCTGGATAAACCTACCCACTTTCAGGAAAGAGAAGGTAAATTCTAGTGAAATTATTGACTGATGAAAAAATGAAATTTCTGCTTGAGGGAACAGCTATACCGGCTCATCCTCTGGCATTGAAGCCCGATAGAACCCTTGATGAAAAACATCAAC
>CAYYXJ010000026.1:9962-11745 GCA_964475455.1 uncultured Clostridiaceae bacterium
GATACTACATTGATGCCGGTGCCGGCGGAATTGCAATCGGAGTACATTCAACGCAGTTTGAAATTCGCGATCCCAAATACAATCTATATGAGACCGTCCTGGGAATAGCTTCAGAGGAAGTTGATGCTGCTGGCCTTGACAGACCTTTTCTTAAAATTGCAGGAGTTTGTGGTAAAACAGATCAGGCAGTCAATGAAACCAATGCAGCCTTGTCACTTGGCTATGATATGGTACTTTTAAGCATGGGTGGGTTAGGTGATTTTAGTGAAGATGATTTGATAGAGAGAACTAAAACAATTGCTAAAATAATGCATGTGTTTGGTTTCTATCTTCAGCCCTCAGTTGGCGGCCGTGTGCTTAGTTATGACTTTTGGTGCCGTTTTGCTGAAATAAAAAATGTTCAGGCTATTAAAACAGCACCTTTTAACCGCTACTATACCCTCGATGTTGCAAGAGCCGTTTGCAACTCTTCAAGGGTTGATGAAATTGCCCTTTATACTGGAAATGACGATAATATTATTAATGATCTTCTGACCACATATAGGTTTGAAGTAAATGGTAAAATGGTTGAAAAAGATATTGTTGGGGGTTTGCTTGGACACTGGGCAGTGTGGACTAAAAGGGCAGTTGAAATTTTCAATGAACTTAAAGCTTATCAGGAACGGACAAATCTTATAAACAAGGATTGGTTGACTCTAAATACCCAGATTACAGATGCTAATGCTGCATTCTTTGACCCATCCCATCAGTTCAGGGGATGTATTTCTGGAATTCATGAAATTCTGCGAAGACAGGGTCTTATGGAAAGCATTGTTTGTCTTTCAGTCCATGAAGAACTTTCTCCCGGACAAATAGATGAGCTGGACAGGGTTCATAAAGCGTATCCTTTCCTCAATGATGATGATTTTGTCAGTGAAAATTTAGAAAAATGGCTCGGCTGACTATTTTTTTTCAGATTTGACCAAATATATCAAACCGGCAAGTATTAGCAATGCCCCAATGAGTTTTCCTGCTGATATCGAATCACCTGCCAGTACATCTAAAAATGCACCTGTAACAATCTGCCCGATGAACAAAAGTATTGTTATATAAAGTATACCGATTTTTGGGGTAATGCTATTGTTCAGAAGAACAACCAGATATCCTATGGAACCTCCGGTAAGAATGAATATTTCGGTCAGAGAGATGTTCAGTTCAGGAATTTTGAATCCGGCAATTATAATATAAAGGGGAAGCGTAATACATAATCCCATAAAATAGTTTATAAAAGCTCCTTTGTACAATCCCTTGATTGCACCGAGACGGGCATTGAGCATTATTGAAACTGCAACATTGACTCCTGATAGAAGCGCAATAAAGGAATAAATCATTTCAACCCCACACAATCATCATAACAGCACCTGCACCCATTAAAATATAAGCCGGAATCTTACCTGCTGTAATCTTTTTTTTGGTTACTCCAAGCCATCCGTAATGTTCCGCAATCCCTGACGCAATAATCTGGCCTACCAAAGCCAGACCAAGTGTCATGGTAACTCCGATGTTGTTTACACACATATTGTTAAGCAAAATTGTAAATACACCAAGAACTCCTCCCAGCATGAAAGTAAATCTTACCCCGTTTAAAATATTGCGGGTCTCCTTTCGAATTATCAAAACAATACCGGCTGTTAACAACCCTGCAATATGGATGATAACCAAAGAAGTCCAGTGGGATGTGATATCTGCAAGCATACAACTTCTTAACGTGTTCAGGCTAAGCCGCCTTTTTGCCCTGATATTC
>CAYYXJ010000026.1:11755-23297 GCA_964475455.1 uncultured Clostridiaceae bacterium
AAGCATGCCGTTGACCGTAACCATAAAAGCTATCATGATTCCGCTGAAAAGTGCCAAAGAAGAGTTTTTTACAAGATTTTTGTTCACCGGATAATTATATATAAAAAATAGATAATTACCATCTTTAATTTATGTTAAATATCAGTTTAATTGTTTACTGAATTGGTTCTCAGGTTATATACTCTTAAGGAGGTGAAATATGGAAAAGAAAAAAGTTGCATTTGTCTGTGTTCATAATTCATGCAGAAGCCAGATGGCAGAAGGCTGGGCAAAGCATTTGGGTGCAGATGTAATAGAATCATATTCAGCCGGTACAGAAGAATACCATCAAGTCAAACCCAAGGCTGTACAGGTAATGGAAGAGGCAGGCATTGACATGTCCGGTCACCATCCGAAACTGTTGGATGAAATACCTTTTGAGGTTGATATTCTAATAAGCATGGGATGCGGTGTGGCCTGCCCATTTGTTATATGTAAGTATGAAGAGGACTGGGGTATCGAAGATCCCTCAGGAGGTTCTCTGGATGATTTTCGAGTAACAAGGGATATCCTGAAAGATAAAGTTCAAAGATTAATTACTGATATAAAAACAGGAAAATATCTGTAAACTTCCTTCAGTGATTTATTTTTCACCGGCTGATTTATATTCACTGAGCAGATTCTTGAAAAGCTCTTTAACTGTTATTATTTTATCTGACCGGTATGCATTTGATCCTGCAAAGGCAAAACCATTCCGGAATTTTCCGTTTTTTGCATTTGTCAGAGCAAGGGCAATACAATACGGGCTGCTTGTAATATTGCATGACTTTATACAGTGAAACGGGCATTTCAAAGGTTGTTTCTCACCTTTGCTCACCATATTTAAAAATGCATTTTTTATCGCTCTTCCCGGCAAACCTACCGGACTGTCAATTATAACTATATCTTCTTCCTTGCATTCCAAATATGCATTCTTGAATTTAATATCTGCATCACATTCTTCCGTGGTTACAAAACGTGTGCCCATTTGAACCCCGTCGGCTCCTGTTTCCATTATTTTATAAATATCACCCCCGTCATAAATGCCTCCGGCTGCAATAACAGGTATTTTTTTCTTGTATTTCTTCTCAAAGAAATTTAATTTTTCAATTACATCCCTTACTATACTTTCGAGTGTATTTTCCTTTTTATCCAGTTGTTCACGGTTGAATCCCAGATGTCCACCTGCTTTTGGGCCTTCTACAACAAATGCATCAGGGACATAATCATATTTTTCTATCCACCTTTTGCTGATTAGCCCTGCAGCTCTTCCTGAAGAAACAATTGGAACTAATTTTGTTTTTTTGCTTCCGTTTAAAAATGAAGGTAGATTCAACGGAAGTCCTGCACCTGAAAAAATTATATCAATGCCTTCTTCAATCGAGGCTTTAACCATATCAGAAAAATCAGAAAGAGCTGTCATAATATTGACACCCAATATCCCGGTTGTTCTTCTCCTGGCATCCCTGATTTCCTCCCTTAAGGCAGCTATATTTAAATCCTTTGGATTTTGATTAAAATCCGCCTTTCTCATCATTCCGATACCGGCAGCGGCAATAACTCCTATACCGCCTTCATTGGCAACAGATGATGCAAGTGATGAAAGGGATATTCCAACACCCATTCCTCCTTGTATTATGGGGATTTTTGCCACAAGGTTACCTATTTTCAAAGTTTTCAACTAATTTCCTCATTTCTCAGGGTAATTCCTTAATAATCAAGTAATACTATCATCCCATGCCGCACAGTACCATCATTAATTTGGGTGACCCCGGGGGTGATTAAACAGCTTATTTGTTTATGACCTGATAACAATTTGTCACCTGAGACTGTTATAATGTACTATATATATTGTTAGGATGTAATTAGTGAAGGTTGCAGAAATACTAATAATTCTTTTTACCGGTATCGCCGCCGGGTTCATTAATGTAAATGCAGGAGGAGGTTCATTTATTACATTACCTGTGTTGATTTTTACCGGCTTACCTGTTGCAGTTGCAAATGGAACAAATCGCGTAGCGCTAGCAGCTGCAAATATCATTGCAGTACACAATTTCAAGAAAAACGGTCATTTTGACTGGAAGCTTGCCTTGTTTCTGGCAGTTCCGGCAACCATAGGTGCAGTGCTTGGATCTTTCATCTCAATCAATTTACCTGATGAGCTATATAACACCCTTCTGGCAATTGTAATAATTATTGTAATTCTGTTTGTAATAATTAACCCATCCCGTTTTATAAAGGCTCCCCTTGAGATAACAAAAGGACGTAAAGCAATCGGCTTTTTAATTTTTCTACTGCTGGGATTATACGGAGGTATAATTCAAGCCGGAATAGGTTTTTTGCTGATAACATCATTGTTTTTTTTAACAGGATATTCACTGATGAAAATAAACAGTCTGAAGGTTTTGATTGTACTTATATATATGGCATTTTCTCTGGCTGTATTTATAATTTCGGGTAATGTCAACTGGATATATGCCCTTGTTCTATCAGCCGGCAATGGAACAGGCGCTTTTCTTGGAATACGTTTTGCCGTGAAACATGGTGACAAATGGATTCGAATCATAATGATTGTTGCATCCTTGCTCATGGCGTTGAAGCTTCTTAACATTTACTGAAAATCACATTTTAATTTCAGGGTTACAATGCTGTGAATATTTAACTTGGAAAGCATAACACTGATTGATTTGTCCTCCTCATTCCACATATATTCAAGTGGTTTGTTCTCGGGCTGAATCATTACCTCAGATGGTTTTTCACTGCATTTTATCCTAATATTAATTGGTCCGACGGGTGGAATTTCATCAATGGTAAATACATCCTGGTCATCATGGGACCCTGCGGTATTAACCAAATTGATTGAAACAAGACCGTTTTTTTCCATAAGAGTCATATCAATATACATACTTCCTTTTATTTGAACCATTGGTTCATACAACTTTCCGAGTACTTCCTTTATAATACTTCGATGAACATGACTTTTTCTTGTAAGATATATTTCACCCATATCTGCGAATATAAAACCAACTTTACCCTTTCCCATGCTGATTATTTCCCATATCGGATAACCTTCGCCTGCATCAATCCCATCAGTTGTTGTAAATCTGCCTCCTGATATTCCCGCGCTCTTAGTTTCAATAGCAGGTCCATGATTGTATGCCCAGGTTTTGTTGTCCGAAGATATTAGAAACTCACCGCTGGTTTTTTCACCATTTAATCCAATCTGCGATCTAAACAACTCATATGGATTTGTACCCATGAGCATCAGCGATCCTCCGTTTGTTACATAATCCAACAGTAATTCAATGAAAGGAGCTTCAAGAAAATGTGTTTCAGGAATAATTACAATCGGGTATTTCTGAAGTTTTTTTTCAATGCTGTGTTCAGACATTATTTCAAATGACTGACCGGTTTCACACATCAACTGTACAATTCCCTGCAATGCACCGTCTTCACCTTCACACTGAAATAAATGTTTACTTCTGTGATACCTGTCATATGTAGAATTAATTAATGCTGCCTGGGGTATGAATTTAGATTTGTGGCAGTACGGTTCCCTTGCGCGGCAGAAATCCGCAACCTCTTTCATAGGTTCGACTTGCCACATGTGAATACTACCGTCTTTTTTCTGAGGATAATAGCTCTGAAAACCGCCGCCCATTGCAATGACTGTTGCAGCTTCTTGTTTTAATTGTTCTGGATGCTTGGGACACCTTTCCATCTTGTCACCATGCCTCCACCTGAAACCCCATGCCATTAGATCCCATGGTTTTCCCTGTGAGGCAAGACATCTTCCTTCATATCTCGCAGAATTCAATGAATCTGCCCACAGATAATCTCCGGAAAGAAAATCAATATCGACACTTACTTTTTCAGGCATCTTGCTGGAAAAAGCCCAATTGCTTGCAACCTGAAACTGTGGATGTTCTTTATGAATGGCATCCGTATATTTTCTAAGATAAATCCTGAACTGTTCCCTGCAGAAATCTGAATACTGTTGCCAGTGTTCATCTTCCGGCTTAACAGGAGGATTTTCAGAGATATCAATTCCTGTCTGTTTAAAAAACAGATCCATGGCTGTCTTTGAATAATCCACCTGGGTTCCCCAGCATTCTCCGTCAACCCAAACTCCATCAACACCATAGTGCTCAGCCAACTCAAAAAACTGAGGTATTATAACTTCATCAACATATGGACTGAAGGTTGATGTTATTCCCTTGGGAAGCCATTCGGGTAATCCATCATTTTTCACTCCAATCCGCTTCCATTCAGGATGCTTTTCACATTGGAAGTCATCACAAACACCTGAATAGTGCATGTAAAGGGCTACTCCATTTTCTGCAGTGACCTTTCTCCATATTTTTAAAATGTCTTTCTCAATGATTGGATATGCATTCCCTGTTTTCGTAGGATATGATGCCCAGCCGGGATGGCCTTTGCAATCAATCTGTATGAAATCCGGTCGTACAACATCAATGATATGCTGAACCATCTCTTCTGTGGTACCTGAACCTATCGGTATGATATTCCCTGTTTCCGAAGGCTTTGCATGAAAATCAAAGTGCAGACCCAGAAAGGAATCTTCTCTTCTTTTAATTATATGGTTTTTTGACATAACAATACCTCCGATGTTTGTAATATGAATTATACTACAGCAGGGAGAAAACCATTATCTAAAAAATATACTATTTAACCAGAGTGATTTGAAGAGGGGTGTTATTCGTGAGATTATCAGTAACCGGGCATCTATCTTCAACAAGCCTGAGCCATTTTTCAATTATCCGGGAATCAGCATCCGAATCAACCTTTATGCTTATATCAATTTTCTGAAATCCGGCTCTTTCATCTGTAGATTTACCTGCAAACCGAGCGGGGTTCATTTCCCCTTCTATTTCAATGTCAAGGCCTCTGAGATTAAATCCCATTTCTTTTGCAACAACATTTCCAACTACTGTATAACATCCTGCCAGGGAAGCCAATACCAGTTCTGTAGGTGTAGCTCCCTCATCTTTTCCACCAAAAGATTCAGGTTCATCAATCAATATAGTAAATTTTCTTGCCTTTACTTCAGTTTTCATAGTTCCGTTACTTTTTGCATTTATTTTAAATTTCATAATACAACACTCCAATATGTTTATATTGGATGTTATTCCCCTAATAAATATTGTTAATCAAAATCGATCCTGGATGAAACAAGGCTTTTTGACGAAAAGTCTGCTCAACTCGCTATCATTATCGGTTATTTCAACCTTTCCGAAATTTTTTAATGCAGCAAGTTCGTATCTTCCTGTAATTAGTTGAGAAAACTCAGGTGCTTTACATAAAATTTCAGGTTTCTTTAATGATTTACTGACTTGTGTCTCTCCATTGGCCCATTCAACAAGCCAATTTCCGGTATTCCATGGGCAGTATTCATCGTCAAGACCAATTATTATGCGGCCGTCCATTTCAGGCTTTTTTATAATTTCAAGTGCTTTTGCTGCATTTATGATTCTATTCATACCGGCAGGATGGATAGTTGACTTCTGTTCATATGCTTCATTGACGAAAAGATTTACAGGAAATCCTGAAGGAACTGTGACACTGACTTTTCGCAAATCTCCATTGAATCCCTTGATTAATGAAATCATTGCCATGATGCCGTCATCCCCTGCCCATGCTAAATCATTGATAACCATATCATATGTATATTCAGAGAATAATTTCTTTTTAAATTTTATATACGCGACGGGATTTTTACTTTTATCATATCTGAGCAGAACCCTGTAGTCAGTTTTGTAGGGGTCATCTGAATAAAGTTTTTTCCAACGCCAGTCTTTTCTGCATACAGAACAGTTATAATCCCGTGAAAACTCTTTATAGATTTTATTCAGGTCATCAAATTTATCTCCCGGGAAATACTGTCTGGTATATCCTTCATGTGCGGAATTAACAATCTTCTCTATATCTACTTCAATTTCAAGGTTTTCGCTCCCCTCACTGTATACAAACATCCTGTAGTATTTATGGGAAAAAGGAAACAGATATGACATAACATCACCGTTCTCATGCATCTCATTGAATATCAATTGAAGAAGTTTCTTAATATGCCCTCTTCTTCTTTCTTCAACAAGGGTTGCAACCCCTGCAATCCCCGGGGAACCTACAATATGACCATCAAGATATGAATCAAATGGAATTGCTTCAAGAACCGCTACCATTTTCCCGGCATCATTGAATGCTGCCCTGCCGTATTCCCACCTGTTTCCGTCAGCACCCTGATAATTATCTGTTTTATCCGAATCATATTTCATAAAATATGCAAGCGAATGTATCCTTCTAAGGTCAATAAACTCATCTTTTTCAATTTTTCTATACTCCATAAATACCCCCAATCAGTCACACAATCATGATATTGTGGTATACACATCATGTCAAACCCAATTACCACAATTTCCTAATAATCATTCCCGACCTGAATATTAGACAAATATTCAGGTCGGGAATGATTATTAGGAAAGGCAATATTCAGGTCGGGGATGATTATTAGGCGAGTGTAGAAACACCCCGGATTTTTTGAAAAAAACCGGGGTGTTATAAAGAGGTCTTCGGATTATCAGTATTTGCTTCTGGCAGTATAGGTTGTGTGAAGCAGCTCATGGGAGACATGACCAAGCGGTTTACCAAGGAAATCTTCATAGATCTTTGTAATGTCCGGGTTTTCATGGGACTTCCTCAGAATCTTGCCTTCGTCTTCCCGATACAAGGCTTGCATTCTTTTCTCCCTAGTATTCTTTTCCTTTGGTCTTGGCTGTCCTCCACCGTTAATACAACCTCCCGGACATCCCATAACTTCTATGAAGAGATACGGGCTTTCACCATTCTTGATTTCCTCAAGAAGCATTCCCGCTCCTATAAGTCCACTGGTTACTGCAATATTAACCGTTACTCCATTAAGGAATGACCACTCTTCTTTTGCACCTTCAATGGTAATGGCAGCTGTTTTGATTCTATCAAGACCAACTATCGGCGTTACATGGAGTCCTTCAAATGGAAGTTCACGGCCTGTGACTATTTCATATACAGTCCTTAATGCCGCTTCCATAACCCCACCGGTCGTTCCGAATATATCAGCGGCTCCGGTTGATATCCCCAATGGACTGTCAAATCCGCTTTCTTCCAGCTCTGCAAACTCAATACCGGCTTCTTTTATCATTTTTGCCAGCTCTCTCGTTGTAAGTACTGCATCGACATTCGAAACTCCGTCATTAACCATCTCGGGCCTTGTTATTTCATATTTCTTCGCTGTACAAGGCATTATTGAAACAACATACATATCCTTTGGTTCTACATCTATATTATTTGCAAAATATGACTTTGCAAGTGCACCAAGCATCATATGCGGAGACTTGCAAGATGAAACATTGTCTAGCTGACCCGGATAATAATGTTCGATATATTTAATCCAACCGGGACTGCAACTTGTAATCATTGGGAATGTTGCATTAACATTCCTGTGCATTCCAAGTTCCTTAACTTTTTCCTCTGTAATGACCCCTTTTTGATGCATCATCTCAACAATTCTATTTAGAAATTCAGTACCTTCTTCAATGATGGTAAGGTCCGCCGTAAAATTTGTATCAAACACATGATCAAATCCCATATCCCTCAAAGCAGTTGCCATTTGACCTGTTACCAGTGTTCCTGCAGGATATCCGAACTCTTCTCCCAACGCCGCCCTTATTGCCGGTGCTGTCTGTACGACAACTGTTTTTGATGGGTCGGCAAGCGCTGCCCAAACATCCTCTGTTGAATCCTTTTCGTGGAGTGCATTGACGGGACAAACCACAGTACACTGTCCGCAGTTTGTGCAGGCGGCATTTCCAAGGAGGATATCTGAACCGGCGTTTATGGAAGCCATGAAACCGCGCTCCTGGGTATTTAGAATACCCACTCCCTGGACTTCGTTACAAACTGTTACACATCTTCTGCATAGTATACATTTTGCTGAATCCCTGACTATGGAAGGACTGCTGTCATCAATGAATTTTTTTGATTTTTCACCCTCGTAGCTACTTTCGTCAGCCTGTATGATGTCACCGATTTTCTGTAATTCACAATTTTGATTTCTCCCGCAGCTGAGACAATCCTTGGGATGATCTGAAAGCACCAGTTCATACATTACTTTCCTGGCTTCCCTTACTCTGGCTGTATTTGTTTTCACAACCATGCCTTCGTTTACCGGAGTTACACATGTAGCCTGAAGTGTTTTTGCTCCTTCAACTTCGGCAACACAGATTCTGCATGAACCTATCTTATGTACATCTTCAAGATAACAAAGTGTAGGTATGTATATGTTGAGTTTCTTAGCTGCTTCAAGTATGGTAGTACCATTTTCCACTGTGACAGCTTTTCCGTTTATTGTTAGATTAACCATGTTTTCACCTAACCTTCCCGCCTGTCGCAGCGCAGGCATCTCATGGCTTCAGCGGTAGCGTTTAATTTATGGAACCCAAGGCAAACTTCATCAAAGTTTTTACTTCTCTGTTCCGGATCAAGATATTTCATATCAAACCGCTCATGCTCCACCAGTTCTGAGTCATCATAGCTCATCGGGATATCTATTGGCTTGCCTTTGTTTAGTTCACCGCTTCCACCAAGATATCTATCAATTGACGAAGCCGCTTTCTTACCATCAGCTATTGCAGTTATGACTACATCAGACCCTCTGACAACATCACCGCCCGCAAATACACCATCCATTGTTGTCATCTGTGTTTGTTTATCAACAACGAAAGTTCCCCACTTTGTGATTTCTATTTCATCCTTGCTTACAAACGGCAGGTCAGAATACTGACTTACAGCCGGTATAACCATATCGACTTCTATCATCACAGAGCTTTCTTCACATTCCTTTGGAACTTTTCTACCACTCTTATCGAAGCCGCACAAATTCATATTCCGGCATTCAACAAATTCAACTTTGCCTTCTCCTTTGAATCCAACCGGAGATACCAACTGATGTATCTGCACCCCTTCTTCAATTGCATCCTCAATTTCCCGGCAGTCTGCAGGCATATCACCCTTGGATCTTCTATATAGAATATGAACTTCATCAGCTCCTAGTCTTAGCGCAGTACGCGCTGCATCTATGGCTGTATTTCCACCACCGATTACTGCTACTCTTCCGCTGAGTTCAGTCAGATTGCCCAGATTAACATCCTTCAGGAAATCAAGGCCATGGTAAACACCATCCATATCCTCTCCTTCAATTCCCATTCCTCTTGAAACCTGGGTGCCGGTTGCTATGTAAACTGAATCATGTATTTCCCTTATTTCGCTGAATTTTATATCCTTGCCTACTTCTGTTTCGGTTTTTATAACTACACCGACTTCTTTCAATGTATTGATTTCTTTCTGCAGAATTGCCTTTGGAAGTCTATACTCAGGAATTGCATATGCAAGCATACCGCCTGCAACTTTTTCTGCTTCATAAACTGTTACATCATATCCTTTACGACCAAGATAATATGCACAGGTCAGTCCGGAAGGTCCGGCTCCAATTATTCCAATGGATTTGTTCTTCTTTCTTGAAATAATGTCGGTAAACGGACTTGTATCTTTCATCGCTTCATCAGCCGCATATCTTTTTAAGTCCATTATTGCAATTGGGTCATCCAGTTGTGCACGTCTGCATCTGCTTTCACAAGGATGGGTGCAAACCCTTCCGCATACTGATGGGAATGGATTTTCCTGCCTGATTAAATTATATGCATCCTTCATTCTTCCAGCAGCTATAAGAGCAATATATCCGGGAACATTTACTCCTGCAGGACATGCGTTTTCACATGGTGAAAGAAACAATTCTGAACACACACCTGCCCGGCAGTATTTATCTCTGATATGCTCCTCATACTCTTCTCTGAAATATTTTATAGTTGAAAGCACCGGATTCGGCGCAGTTTGACCCAATCCGCAAAGAGCTGTATCCTTTATGGCTTTTCCAAGCTTTTCAAGCTTTTCTATATCACCCTCTACACCTTTGCCCTTTGTGATTCTTTCGAGAATTTCCAACATCCTCTTGGTCCCAAGCCTGCAAGCAACACATTTCCCGCATGATTCATCCTGAACAAACTCCATGAAAAATCTGGCAACATCCACCATACATGTATCTTCATCCATTATAATCAAACCACCGGAGCCCATTATTGCACCAAGTTCAACCAATGAATCATAATCTATGGGTACATTCAGATGTTCACTTGTCAAGCATCCTCCCGAGGGTCCGCCGGTCTGTGCAACCTTGAATTTTTTACCATTGGGAATCCCACCGCCAACATCATATATGACTTCACCCAGTGTTATTCCCATAGGAACTTCAACTATTCCTGTATTGTTTATATCACCCGCCAGAGCAAAGACTTTTGTACCGGTACTCTTTTCGGTTCCTATTCCTGAAAACCATTCAGCTCCATTTAAAATAATTCCGGCTATGTTTCCAAATGTTTCTACATTGTTTATTACAGTTGGTTTTTGGAACAACCCTTTATCTGAAGGATACGGAGGTTTCTGCCTTGGTTCCCCCCTTTGGCCTTCGACTGATGCTATCAGGGCGGTTTCTTCACCGCATACGAATGCTCCTGCCCCAATTCGAATTTCAATGTCAAAATCAAAACCATGTTCAAAGATGTTTTGGCCCAGCAGGTTGGCTGCCCTAGCCTGTTTCAATGCATGTTCAAGGCGTTCCACTGCCAACGGATATTCTGCCCTCACATAAACAACACCTTTTTTTGCCCCTATTGCGTAAGCTCCTATGGCCATCCCTTCTATGATTCCATGGGCATCTCCTTCAAGAAGACTTCGGTCCATGAATGCTCCGGGATCCCCTTCATCTGCATTACAGATAATATACTTTTCGTCAGCAGGCGATTTTCTGGCAAAACCCCATTTAAGGCCTGTCGGGAATCCACCGCCACCTCTCCCGCGAAGACCAGATTTCTTTATTTCATCAATTACATCCTCAGGTGTCATTTCAGTTATCGCTTTGTAAAGTCCCATATATCCATCATTTACTACATATTCCTCAAGGGAAGTACAGTCAATGGATCCACAATTTCTAAGAACAATTTTCTTCTGGCTCTTAAAGAATTCTATGTCTTTTACAAAAGGAACCGGCTCACCTGTTTGAAGGTCTTTAATACAGAATTCCTTTGCAATTTCCCCACCGATTATATCTTTTTGCACAATTGTTTCCATATCCTTTGGAGTAAGATTGCAATAAAATACATCGCTTGGCTTAACAATCATTGCAGGCCCTATATTGCATGTTCCCATACAGCCTGTCAGTTTGATGTCTATCTTTTTTTCCGGACATAATTTCTTCAGGGCAACTAAAAGTGCGTCTTTGACAGCACCGCAGTTCGAAGATATACACCCTGCTCCAGAACAAATCAATATGGAGTAATCATACTGGCGCAGCCTTTCCCTGTATTCATCCTTCATTTGCTCAAGCTGTTTTCTACCGTTTATAATTTTTGCTTTCATG
>CAYYXJ010000027.1:0-13892 GCA_964475455.1 uncultured Clostridiaceae bacterium
GGTGGGCGGCGAGTATTAAAAAGAGGGAAGAAGTTTTTGAGACTATTTTATCTCGGGAATACATTCAAACCCTTTTGCAAGCATATCATCAGTGTAGTCAACATTTGTTAATTGTCCGCTGTTGTATGCTTCATATGCAGTCAGGTCAAAGTGACCGTGTCCGCTGAGGCAGAACAGGATAGTTCTGTCATCGCCTTTTTCCTTGGCTTCAAGAGCTTCATCGATTGCCGCCTTGATTGCGTGTGCAGATTCTGGTGCCGGCAGGATTCCTTCTGCCCTTGCGAATTGTATGGCAGCTTCAAAGGTGTCCGTCTGATGGACAGCTTTTGCTTTTATTACTCCATCTGCTACAAGTTTGCTGAGCAATGGAGAATCTCCGTGATATCTGAGTCCACCTGCGTGTATTCCCGGAGGCATGAAGTCATGTCCAAGGGTGTACATCATTGTAAGTGGTGTGAATTTACCTGTATCACCGAAATCATATGTGAATTTACCTTTTGAAAGTGTAGGGCAGGCTGTTGGTTCTACTGCTGTAAATCTGGTAGTCTTTTTACCATCCAGCACTTCTTTAACAAATGGAAATGCTATTCCTGAGTAGTTTGAACCACCACCGCAGCATCCGATTACAACATCAGGATAATCCCCGATTTTTTCGAACTGCTTCATAGCTTCCTGACCTATTATTGTCTGATGAAGTATTACATGATTCAAAACACTTCCAAGTGCATAGTTAGTGTCGTCATGAGTTGCAGCATCCTCAACCGCTTCACTGATTGCTATACCAAGGCTGCCTAGATTATTAGGATCTGCTTCAAGTATTGCCCTTCCTGTATTAGTATCCATACTTGGGCTTGGTATAACCTTTGCTCCAAAGGTTTCCATTATTGATTTTCTATATGGCTTTTGATCATAACTTACTTTAACCATGTAAACTTTACATTCAATGTCAAACATCTGCGCCGCAATACTGAGCGCAGTTCCCCATTGACCTGCTCCTGTTTCAGTTGCAATTCTGGTAATACCTTCGACTTTGTTATAGTAAACCTGTGGTATTGCTGTGTTCAGTTTGTGACTGCCCGATGGTGTTGCACCTTCATACTTGTAATATATTTTTGCTGTTGTTCCCAGTGCTTTTTCCAGTTCATAAGCCCGGCAAAGAGGTGTTGCCCTGAAAGATCTGTATTTCTCCTGAACCTCTTCAGGTATGTCAATATACCTTTCCTTTGACACCTCCTGGGCAATCAGTCCCATGGGAAATATAGGTGTAAGGTCTGCAGGACCAACCAGTTCCTGTGTCTGCGGATTAAGGTAAGGCTTCAGGTCTTTTAAGTCAGCCTGAATGTTATACCATTGTTTTGGCAGTTCACTTTCGTCCAAATAAGTTTTGTAAGGAATTTTCTTACTCATGCTAATCTCTCCTATTCTATACTATACTGTTGCCAGCCTTATCGGAATCAAGGTTCCGCCTCGACTGAACTTGTTGATATTATACATAAACTGATTATAGTGTGCAAGTGTTAAATTTTTATTACTTCATTCGGAGTTTGTACCATCTGTTTGTTGCTTTCACCGATGGTCAGCATATATCTTACCGTTTCTTTTCCTTTGTTATGGATCCATGTGACTTCCCTGTCTGAGCACAGCACCTCAAGAGTAAACTCCTTTTCCGTGCAATCAGGAGTTATTGAAAACATCTCTTCATGAAACATTGAAATTTGCTCCTTTAAATTAAAACTGCATTCCGCACTATTCCTGGTTATTACGGTTGTCCCATGGAATATCCCTATACCCTCAGATAAATCAGATAACATTTCATGGATACGGCATTTTTCTGCTCCCAGATTGGCTGCAACCCTTATTTTTCCATGACGCAGCACCATGGAGTTGCCGTCATTGAATGTTACAGAAGTATTATTGTACTGTCTTAAAGTCTCAGAAACATCAACATTAGGAAGAGAAACCATTGCAAACAAACCTGTGTGATCGGCTTGCTTTAATGGTCCTGCTTTACCCTTGTTACATACCAATATATTTTCCAGTCCCTTCCATTTGGGATACTCATGAACATTTGTGTACTCAACTTTGTCACTGCCATATAAAAGATAACCTATTTTGCCATCAACATTGATATATTCTATGTCCTTATATTCACATATTTCATTTTCCCCCTCATAAGAGGATATAAAAATCTTGCCAATTTGATTGAACCATACCTCTTTGAAACCTTTTGCCCTGCTGCCCATTTTTACAAAGTTTTCATTCCCAATGCTTACACGTCCGGTATCCAATACTGCTATGTCAATGTCTTTGACTGCTGTGATTTTTTCAATGTATACCGATTGCCCGCCTGGAAGAGCGCTGAAAGAAACAGATTGTAATACATCTCCTCCGGCTCTTGGAATGTCAGCAAACATTGAAAATCCTCTGTTATATTCATTAAAATTCAGATTATTGGTTTCGATGCCCAGATCCATCCAGTTGATTTTTTTATCAGCAAAATATTCATCCCCGGCTTTTACTTTTCTTATAATTCCTGTGAAGCCGTTGAAGTCAGAAGTTATGTCCCATAAACCACCCGAAGGAACAGACAGCCCCATGACGCTGCATCTTGTTGCAAATGAAGTCAGTGAATCAACTGTTCTATGAATATATATACCTCCGAAGGGATAAATATGATTTCCGCTTAATTTCTCTGCCACTTCCTTTTTTGATGAAGGGATTGCTCCCTGGCCTTTGAGCAAATGCAGCAAGCATGCAAGGATAATAGTTCTTACTGTTCCACCTTCCATATCAAAGGCACTTTGCAGTCCCGGAGTTACTGCAAGATCCTTACCGTTTTTTTCCAGTAATGCTCCTATTCCTGTGCTATCCTGTCTTTTTTCAGTTACTTCAAGGCACTGCTCTTCAAAAAATGCAGCATCAGGGTCATTGAAAAACAAATTCATGGCTGCATGCATGAAAAGTTTGTTTGCATGCTTATGATAGTACCAATCCTGTCCTTGTACGGGAATGGGATTCCCATCCATACCACAGAGTGGTTTGATTGCTTTATTATATAGATTTTCAATATTATACATTGAGCTTTCCATTGGGACATCCCCCGTCAGCAAAGGAAATATAACAGATGACATTTTCAATATAATTCCCGCCGCCATGTAATCCGGGTGAACATAACCATGATTTTCTGTAGTAAAATCAGGATGGAATGTTACAGATGAAACTCCATATGTCCTGCCATTGTGTTTAATTCCACCACGGCTTTGATAGGAAACCTTGTCCCATTCTTTCTCAAGCTTATCCTTGAAAGTAACTGAACTATTCAATGACCAGTTGATGTATCCGTCCCGCCAGTAACCTGCTCTTGGGTGCTCAGGGAACATATAAAGAGCCGCAGAAATACCAAGGGATGTCCAAGCATTTTCCTCGCACTGGGTATCATTATAAACACCTGATCCCGGAATTATACATGAATACTTATCGGCATATGAAACAAGAAGCCTTTGCACCATTTCACGGGTCTCATCGTCAAGCTTGTCCCAAAGAAGCCATGAGGCTATTCCAATGAATGAAATCCCAACTCCTGTCTGTGAATCCTGAAAATAATTGTTGTATATGAATCCCCATTTTTTACCGCTGTATTTTTCATGATGACTTTTATCCCTGACACAATCATCCGGTCCTGTTGTATGAGTAAAACAAAGATACCTTAAGGTACCTATGGCACGGCTTTGCATTTCACCACGGGTTATTCCTGTAATTTTCTCATCATACTCGCCAATTATGGATAAAACAGCCCCAACAATTAAAGCTGAAGCACATTCCATTTCATATACATAGGCTCCGCCAAAATAGTGACCGCAGTTATCCCTTACAGACCATGTTTTATAATATCCGTTGGCAAACCCTGCCCACTTCAAAAGAACCCGATACAAGCGTTTTGAAAACTCATTTTCTTTTAGTAAGTCCCACTTAATCTGTGGGACTTTCATACCATCACCCATTTTTACCTCATTACCAACTTCCACCGCCACCGCCACCGGCTCCTCCCCCGGAGAAACCTCCCCCGGATGACCCACCTGAACCCGATGATTTTGCAACAGTCATTACATGTCCTGTTCTACCGATGCACCTAAGCAACATACTTGCAGTAAATACATTCCCCATTGTAATTTCACCGGAGGTTCTATAGTAATTAGGAGGTGCCATAGTTATTTTACTGAACTTACCGGCCCATTTTTTTTCAAGTCCAAGTACAATTGCGTATGGCAGTATATCGTAGAAATAATCCGGGTTTTCATCAATCATCTGTTTAAGTTTGTCCATTTCAGAATCCCGTATAAATGCTTTAAGCCCCAGAAGATGTTCAAGCAGCCTGTGCCCGTACTCTGTTCTTTTTATTGTTGCTGCCGACAGAATAAACAATGATGCCACGGAAAGCGTTGTTCTCAAAGCTTCCATGAATATGAATGCATCAGAATGATAAACCGGCGACATTCCTTCTTCAATAGCATAAGCAAAACCAAATGTTATGAAACAAAAAACAAGCAGAAACAAACCGAAAAAAATACTTCTGACAAGTTTTCCCCCCCGGGTAAACAAGTTCCATTTTTTCAATGTATTCACAACAACAGATCCACCGAAAATCACTCCAACCAATGCAAACAAAACGGGCATCAGTGAAAACATATCCATGTAACCCTCTGTCATAACCAGAATTAAAACAAGACATGGTATTACTGCTGACAACAGTATAATTCCTGACCAAACCCTTGATTCTTTTGTGAAAAGCCTTTTATTTCCCTGAAATTTATCCTTTATTTGCTCTTTGATCAATGGAATATCTTCATAAAACTCCTTGTCCAGGTCGTTTGTTGAAACCCATCCATCCCGACCGTATTCAAAGAGTCGGTGGAACATAAAAGTTTCATATGTCTCATTGACAGGCGGATCGGTTTTTTTTATGAAAAGATATTCATTTTTCCCTGATTCCGTTATGTCAAGATACCCCTTATCGGCCCAGTAAAATATCATGGAGGTTATATCCTTGTCATCAACCGCACCATCAATGACATAACCAACTTCAGCCGGAGTCATTCCTTCAGGTGGATTGAACTGAACTGAAGGATACAGAATTGGATCCCTTCCTTTTCTCTGCCATATCATAAA
Organism: uncultured Clostridiaceae bacterium; assembly: GCA_964475455.1. Lineage (GTDB taxonomy): Bacteria > Bacillota > Clostridia > DUPQ01 > DUPQ01 > JAFGQE01. The sequence continues at coordinate 5,167 of CAYYXJ010000027.1, forward strand.
AGCAAAAAACACAAGGCCTATGCAAAAAAGCCAGGCAAAAAGCGAAAAAACAGAAGCTCTTTTTCCCGGTTGTGCATCAACAAAAGTATTTCCCGGCAACTTGGCATATGCAGTTAAACCTTCGTATGGGCCAAGAATCGGAACACTCCCCTTTATAGTTCTGTCCGAAACCTCATAATAAACACTGCCGGTAAGTGTGGATCCTTCACTACCGATGTAGAATTCAATCATATCCTCCTGTACAGTTACAGGAAGGTTAATTTCAAACTTTATGTTTTTTATTATGGTATCCCATCCGGTGCCGATGATATTGTAGTAGAAAAGGTCAAAATCAGGGTTGATATCCTCTCCAAGTGACATTTTATATCGGATAACATATTCTTTTTCACCCGTAAGGGTATAGTCTGGATCCCCTATCTTTAATACATACATTCCATTGCTTTTGCTCTGTGAATACTGCTCATTGACGTAAACATCATATATCCTGGTACGATACTTGCCGTAGTCCATTGGAATTTCCCTGAAAATACCATGTTTTTGAACAAAAAAATCAGCAGTAATTGTCTCACTTATGGTGTAGACATTGTCACTGCCGACTTCAATTACAACTTTATAATTTTCAATAACATATTCATTTTCACTTGCCGCTTCCACCATGGGTGTGCAAACCATGAGTAAAACAAAAATTGCAACTAAAAAGGAAATCTTTTTCATGTCAGAATGTCACTTTTACATTTTCCCTGGATTCCTCATCAATCTTGTAATATTCCTTCTTCTCGAACCTGAATGCTCCTGCAATGATGGAATTGGGGAATCTCTCTATATCAGTGTTGAATTTCTTAATGACACCATTATAGTACTTCCTTGACTGAAGAATATCTTCCTCAGTTTTTGAAAGTTCCCGCTGCAGTTCCATGAAATTCTGATTAGCCTTCAGCTCAGGATAGCTTTCGGCAAGAGCAAACAGTGATTTCAGGGAATCCTTCAGGATATTTTCTGACTGTGACATTTCTTCAAAACCAACGGCTGACATAACTTTGTTCCTGGCTTCAATAACCTTTGTAAACGTCTCTTTTTCATGGTCGGCATAGCCCTTGACCGTCTCTACAAGATTAGGAATAAGGTCATATCTTTTTTTCAGGTATGCTTCCATGGTTGCGAGGGCTTCTTCAATCCTGTTCTTCGATGTTATCAGTCCGTTGTATACGGAAACAACATAAATTGCCGCCACAATCAACAATACACCGATGACAATTAAAATAACTATTCCCATTCCCATAAAAACCTCCTTTATGAGTTGGCTGTTTCAAATTCCTTCATGAATGTAACCAGTTCCTTCACACCTTCGACAGGCATTGCATTGTATATGCTTGCCCGCATTCCGCCGGCACTTCTATGTCCTTTTAAATTGACCATGCCCTTTGCTGCAGCACCTTTAATAAAAGCTGCATCCAGATCAGGATTGCCCGTAACAAAAGGAACATTCATAAGTGACCTGTCTTTTTTTCTAACAGTTCCCCTGAACATTTTGGATTCATCAAGGTAGTTATACAAATGGTCTGCTTTTTCAACATTTCGTTTATATATTCCCTCTACTCCACCCATTGATTTAATCCAGTCAAAAACCATTCCGCAAATATAAATCGGATATGTAGGCGGTGTGTTGTGCATTGAACCCTTGTCCGCATGGGTCTTGTAATTAAACATGGTAGGAACTGAATCATCAGCCCTGCCAATAAGGTCTTCACGGATGATTACAAAAGTTACTCCTGCAGGTCCCATGTTTTTCTGTGCCCCTGCAAATATCAATGCAAATTTGCTTACATCATAAACTTCAGAAAGAATATTTGAAGACATATCTGCAACCAAGTCAACATTTCCCGTGTCAGGCAATTCAGTATACCGGGTTCCGGCGATTGTATTGTTAGTTGTAATATGAAAATAATCAGCATCCGGATTAAATTTTGATTTATCCAATTCAGGAATGTAAGTAAAACCTTCATCTTCGCTTGATGCAACAATGTTTACTTCTCCGAAACGCCTTGCTTCAGGTATTGCTGCCTTTGTCCATGCACCGGTGTGTACTATATCAATTTTACCTTTTTTCATAAGATTCATTGGAATCATGGCAAATTGTGTACTGGCTCCACCTGTCAGAAACAGGACCTTATAGTTATTGGGAATACCCATGATATCCCTCAGGGATTGTTCTGTTCTGTCTATTATATCCTGATAAACAGATGATCTGTGACTCATTTCCATTACGGACATTCCACTGCCATTGTAATTAAGCATTTCCTTCTGCGCTTTTTCGAGTACCTCCATAGGTAACACTGAGGGGCCTGCTGAAAAGTTATATACTCTGCTCATTATTTGCCTCCGTTTTCTATTATATTAACTATTTCCATACCTATCTTCTTCTGTGCTTCTTTGGTGGATGCACCGATATGAGGTGTAACACTGACATTCTCATGATTGATAAGTTCCGTATTCACTGAAGGTTCTTCTTCAAATACATCTATTCCGGCACCTGCAACTTTTCCGCTGTTCAATGCTTCAAGAAGTGCTTTTTCATCTACAACACCTCCTCTGGCACAATTAATGATATAAACACCATCTTTCATTGCAGCAAACTCGGCTTTCCCAAGAAGAGCTCCTTTTTTCTTGTCGAATGGCACATGAAGGGAAATATAATCTGATTTATTCAAAAGATCATACAGTTCCATATATTCATATCCTTCATACTTTAAGTTTCCCAGAATATCTGTGTAAACCACAGTCATTCCCAGGGCCTTTGCCTTTTCGCCAAGACTTCTTGCTATTCTTCCAAACCCGATAAGTCCAAGTACCTTGCCTGAAATTTCCACACCCTTATACTTATTCTTATTCCACTCACCATTTCTCATGGTGGCATTTGAAACTCCTACAAAACGTGAAACGGCCAGCATATGTGCAAGAGCCAGCTCGGCAACTGCGTTGCTGCTTGCCATGGGAGTATTACGAACTACCATGCCCTTTGATTCAGCATATACCGCATCAATGTTGTCTATTCCAACACCGGCACGAATAATCAATTTCAGCCTGCCGGTAACTGCCGCAGCATCAATTGTTCGTTGCCTTATTTTTGTTGCACTTCTTACAATTATTGCATCCGCATCTCTAACTGCATCATCAAGGGCATCTATTTCGTAAAATTTTTCTACAACTTCATGTCCTGCAGCCCTGAGTTTTTCCGCTGCAGTCTTATCCATCCCATCAGTAACAAGTATCTTCATAAAATCTTCCTTTTGACATTGATTTAGAGCAGATTGATTTCTGCCATCCGATTTAATTATATTGTAATATACAACGGCTTACAACAAGATGATTCAATAAATGTACAAAAGAAAAGCAGTCTGAACTGCTTTAATAAAAATTCCCGAAATGCCGTTCCCCCAATTTTGACTCCTAGCGTGTGCTAGGTGGGTGTCCTGCTGGAAAGTTCATTCTTCCTCAGCCGTTGCACCAGCCTGAGGGCGGGTGTCGGATTTTGTGAAAGGCCTGAACTACGATTCCGGACCTGTGGACTCCCAATTGTCTAATGTAGGTTCAAAACGCAGGGTTTAGCGCACATTCCAGGAATAAAGCTTTATCTAATTTTACTTTATTATATGCCTGTCATACTTTCAATTCAACTTTAAACCTTACTAATCCTATTCATGCGGGCATAGTGGAACAAGTATTGCTGGGCATAACCGGCAAGGTCTCCGAACAGCATATATGCCTTTTCATTTATTTCTGACAGGGTTGTTTCTTTTTTTATATATAGCTTTTCCATTATCGTTTTTATCCATACATCAACGGGAAAAGCCCTGTAATTGGCTCCTGTGAATAAAATTGTACAATCAGCAACCTTGGCACCCACACCGGTAAATTCCATAAGTTTTTTTCTTGCCTCACCATAATCCATGTTTGAAAGCATTTCAACATTTATATGATTTTTACTGAAATCAGCCGAAGTTTTTTTTATATATTCACATCTGTATCCGGCTTTGGTAAGCTTTAGGTCACAGATTTCACCGGCAGCAAGTGTTTTTGCATCAGGAAATGAAAAATATTCTTTTCCATCATAAATAAAACCCTTCCCCCATCTTTTACACATGGCAGAAATGATTCTTTTAATATTGGGAATACTGTTGTTTGCTGATACTATAAAGGAAATCAATGTTTCAAACAACGGCTGCTTCAAAAGTCGTATTCCCGGCGCAAATCCTACAGCTTCGGCCATAATAGAATCATTTTCGGATAAGATTTCCTTTATTTTTCCATAATCAGTCCCCAGATCAAAATATTCATACCAAGTAGTCTCAAACTCATCACTGGGTGTGTTTACAAAAACCAGGGTGTCATTTTTTTGAACTACCCTCACTGCTTTGCCCTCTGCAACTCCGGTGTAATCATTGTGATCATTCTTTTCCCACCTGAAACACTGTCCACATTCCAGAGTACTCTCAAGGTCAAAATGCCTGATGCCTTCAACCACTGTATTTCCGTTGTCCATATAAACTTTGTAATCCATTGATGCCCTCCCGGTATGATATACTTATTTTACTACATAAGGGAGATACCCAATGAAAGAAAAAATATACACTATTCCGGTAAATGATGCTTTTTCAGAAGACTGCGAGTGTCCTTTGTGCGTTTTGGAAAAGCTGCAGGAAAATGAGTCCATAAGCTTTATGCTCAGTCCCGCTCTTATGGAACCTGATAAAAGAATTGATACAAATGAGAAGGGTTTTTGCCGAAGGCATTTTGGTATGCTGTACAATGCCAGGGAAAATGTACTTGGCGTCTCACTCATCATTGAAACACACATACAGAATCAAATGGAAAAGCTTAACAAGATTATTTCCGGAAGCCAAAAAGGCATTCAAGCCGATGCCGGTATGAATGCTCTGAAGAATTTAACAGGAAGTGTAACAAAACCGGCAACAGCAACTAACAAATTCATTGATTCAGCCGTTTCATTTCTGGATGATCTTGAAGATAAATGTGAAATCTGCGAAAGAATCGAAAGAATCATGGAAAGATATGCAGATGTGGCCATTTGGATGTATTTCAAGGACCCTGCTTTCATGGACAGGGTAAAATCCGGAAAAGGGTTTTGTCTTCCGCATTATAAGTTGCTTTTAAAAACAGCTAAAGAACAATTGTCTCCGAAACAATGTGCTGTATTCGTAAACGACCTGAATGCTGTTATGACCGCAAACATGGACAGAATATTGGAAGATGTACAATGGTTTTCACAAAAATTCGATTATAGAAACAAGGATGCATCATGGAAAAATTCAAAGGATGCGGTTCCCCGTTCAATTGAAAAACTGACTTCCTACGCAAATTTTAAATGACATTGAAAACCTCCTGTAAAACAAATTCCTGATGTTTAACGGGTTTTTCAGACAGTATTATTTTTTATGGATATTCAGCACCATTGATGACTATGCTTCTTACGGTAATATCAAGTGATGCCAGATGAAGTGCCGTCAGTTTTTCCAGTGTATCAGCAATGTTCTTTTGAATAAGTCTCATGGTATTTATAATTGTGTATTCATAATTGACAACAACAGACATTTCTATACTAATACCGCTCTCCCTGTTTATGACTCTAAAACGTGAGATTGACTCAAACCCCTCAACCTTTGATGCTACATGTCTAGCTATCTGGAAAAGCGTATTATTGGATATGGTATAACTTCCAAGATAACTGAAAGTTGGTCTGACGATTGTCTTGGAACCCTCAGAAACATATCTGTTCTTCCCCTTGCGTCTGAAAACATACAATGGATCAAGAAGATATCCGCTGAAATCATTTTTAATTTCAAATGTAGGAACCGGGATAACATGCTTACCCTTATCCTGACGGTGTGAGAGAGCAGTTTTTATTTCTTCCTCATCTGAAATGTCCTGTATATAAATTGTTCTTTCGATTTCAGGAAGGTTGAGTTTTTCAGCTATGCTTCTTACCATTTTGTCACTGGTGCCCAAAATTAAAACACTGTCAATTTTTTTACTTTTAATTGCCTTTATAACATCCTTTCGATGTTCTTCGTCAAAAAAAAGGGCATGTTTTACAGATGCAAGTTTTGTTTTTTCCTTTTTTGCACTTGTTCCGGCAACGACTCTGTTCCCGCCGATTAAAAGCCCATCATCAATAATATGGGTAATACCCATATCTCTTGCAACAAGACTTGATTTGTGGCTTTTCCCGGTACCGCTTGGTCCGACAAGTGCATAAACTCTCATATTTATTCCTACTCAGAGTATACCATACAGGCTAACTTCAATCAGTGTAAAATATTTCCGGGTATGTTCATTTTTCTTTTATACTTTTTGGGATTTTAAAATCTGATATCCTGATTTTCTGGCTATCATTTCACAGTTTTTGAATATTTCATTCAGTTTTTTATAAGAACTTTCTGCACCTTGCTTTTTTTGGATTACACAATAGAAAACTCCTCCGGAAACAAGCTTTTCATAAGCTCCCTCATAAAAACCGAATACTACTTTTTTCCCAGCTCTAATAGGTGGATTGGTAACTATTGCGTCATATTTTTCTGAAACTGAATCAACCGAATCCGAAATAAAAATATTAACATTTTTAACTCTGTTTTCAACTGCATTGGCCATGGCAATCTCTACAGCCCGCTCATTGACATCGACCATATCAATACTTGAATTGTTAAAAAATGAGGCTATGACAATACCAATCGGTCCATATCCGCAGCCTATATCCAAAATTCTTGATTTCACATTGGTATAATCATCAAGAAAAGTATTTATCAGCAACACACTGCCAAAATCAACAAACTTTCTTGAAAAAACACCTGTAGATGTCCTGAAACAGAATTTTCTATCTTTGAAAACTGTTTCAATTTTTTCCTCGACTCTTTCTGATGTTGGTTTGTTTGAATAATAGTGTTCCATTTTATGTTGCTTTTCTTTCTTATGATCAATGGATATAATTTCAATATCCGATTATTCAAAAAGACTGTTCAAGAACCTTCATGTAAATAAATACCAAAGCACTGCCGGCAGGCGGTACGGAATGAGTTTCTTAAACAGCCTTTTTTCATGGGTTGATCAATCAACCCTTTTGCTATGCCTCTACGCAGGCATCAACCGGACATACGCCGGCGCAAGCGCCACAATCTATGCAAGCTTCAGCGTCGATTACATATTTGTCATCGCCGGGTGAAATGCATGATACAGGACATTCTGCTTCGCATGAGCCGCAATTAATGCAGGCATCTGTAATTCTGTAAGCCATCTTGTTACCTCCCAGGGCTTTTTCTTTAGATATTATATCCACTATGCCGGTGATTAGTCAACCGAAACAAATTGCCGGAAATTATTGCTTTTTATATAATTCAATAAATTGTAGAATGGAACCGGGGGATTTCATATGACTGAAAGAGAACGAATTTTAAATGTACTGAACAAAAACAAACCGGATCGAACCCCCTGGTTTGCAGATTTATCATATCTGTATGACAGTATGAAAGCCAGGGGAATCCTTGAAAACAAGTTTATTGGCGAAAACGGATATCTTGAATTCCACAAAGAGTTGGGTGCCGGAATATGTTTTTATGCACCTTTTCCCTGGAAAAAGGTTTATTCGGATAAAGTGTGTTGTGAAACCAAAACAAATGGTAAAGAACGCATAACTGAATTCGTAACTCCTGCCGGCAAAATCTCATGCATGGAAAGTTATCTGCCTGAAACATTTTCATGGGCAATCACAAAATATTTTGTAAATTCAATTGAAGACCTGAGAACCATGTGCTATATTCACGAAAATACATTTTATACTGAAAACTTTATTGAATATTCAAGAATCTCAGAACTATGGGGAGAGGCTGGCATTGCTGCAGCAATGCCTGTAATATCCTCGGCACCATTCCAAAAGCTTATTACTAGATGGGCCGGAATTGAAAATACTGTATCCATTAAATATGATCACGAAGAAGAATTCCTGTCTATTCTGAGTCAAATTGAAAATTCCGAATTACCGATTTTCCGAATTCTTTGTAATTCCCCCTGCGAGTACGTTGAGTTTGCTGAAAATTTATCCAGTGAAGTAACCGGTGCGACTTTTTTCCGTGATTTAAATATACCTCATTATAAAATGCGTAATGATTTATTGCATAAAGCAGGTAAGTTTACAGGCATACATATAGACGGCACATTAAGACCCTGTCTTTCAATGTTATCGGACTGTGGTTTTGATGTTGCCGAAGCAGTAACCCCTTACCCTGCAGGCGACATACATCTCAAAGACCTTAGAAAAGAAGCAGGCAATGACCTCATTATCTGGGGCGGCTTACCCGGTGCAATGTTTTCTCCCTTGTACTGCGAAAGTCAGTTCATAGAACACCTTGAGGAAGTTCTTCAAATGTTTTCCGGGGATTCCAGGTTTGTTCTGGGTGTTGCTGACCAGGTACCTCCCGATGGATTGATATCCCGTATTAAACTCGTAAGAGAAATGATTGGAAGATAATATGAAATATTCAGAATCAGCAGATGTAATAAGCAATTTAAAGAATAAATCCATTCATATTATTCCATACTGTCATGCAGATTACGCATGGACCCACACCCGCTCCTGGCATATTAATAGGTATACAGAGATTATAAATAATCAAGGTAAAAATATATTAAATGGTGAAGAAGTAGAATTACCAATACAA
>CAYYXJ010000027.1:13920-22889 GCA_964475455.1 uncultured Clostridiaceae bacterium
GATTATAAATGGATGGCAGATAATGTTCTGCATATACTTAAGCCATATCTTGATGATCCCTCATCACGCCGGACTGAGCTGATTTCACGGATCAATGAAGGTAGAATAGAAATAACAAATTCAATGATGTCACTGCTTAGACCGACAACCACCGGATGTGAAACATTTATACGAAATATCATACATGGACGAAAATGGCTTAAAGAATACGGTGTTCAAAAAAGAAGTGAAGTCTTTCATAGTGTTGATGTTTCAATAGGACATTCTCAACTCCCACAGCTCCTTAATCTTGCCGGATATAAATATTACAGGGGCTGGCGACCACAGGGCGCTCTTGACGCAAAAGGTATACCACGTGAATTTATCTGGAAAGGAACAGACGGATCAAGTATTATTTGTTCCAGGGGAACTTATGCAGGGCTTTGGCAAACAGATTATCTAAATGAAAATTCCTTTACAGAGAAGAATGAATGCATTGAAAAGTTTTATAAGAATGAACTTGCTGATATCATCAGTCACACATCAACAGGAATAATCTGGCTGCCCTTTGGTATGGATGATACTTTGCCGATGAAAGATTTTTATGATAATCCGGTTAACATGGACGCATTAATGATTCATTTAAAGACAACCACCGGTGTTGATATTAAATACTCAACCGCAGGCAGCTTTTTTATGGATCTTTCCGGGGAAAAACTAACTGAATATAATGGTATTCTTGATCCCTGTGATGTAGCTTACAATATCCCCACCAAAGGTGACAAGGGACTTTGGTTATTCCGCTCTTCTTTGGATACAATGATTACCAAGGCTGAAACACTTTGGACAATGGCTTCTTCACATGGTTCGGATTATCCTTTCATGGAAATTGAAAGAGCCTGGGAAAATCTTCTCTTTATCAGCGGCCATGCAATGGAATACACTTTTTCAGAAGATTACAGTAGATTATACAACCTGGCTGTACAAACAAGTGAAAATGTTGCTAAACTCATCAAAGACGCGCTTGTAATTCTATGTGAGCCATTTACTTTTTCACCGGGAGCAAACCTTCTGGTTAATTCTCTTGAATATAGCCAGGAGGGTATCTTTTCAATCTTTTCCCGGGAAACAGTTTCGCAGGATATCCGGTTGTGCGATTGCAATCAAAACCCCGTTGATTTTCAGATAGTAGGAGCTTCTGAGATACTGGTTGATACTTGTATTCCGGCTTTTGGAATAAATGTTATTCAAATCAATAACTGTGCAGAAAAAATAGGTCATACTGTACTTCCGGAGCATAAATCTATAAAAACAGTCATTGATTCCGGGAAAATAAATGTTTCACTTGAAACAGGCATTATAACGGGCATAAATAAGTTGACTTTCGATCTTAATGCCTTATTCGGTAAATTGATATTCACTGAAATTGTGATATCACCGGATGATGCCTGGCTGAATAATCATCGACATGGAACACAACATCATTTTTTGACATCAGACTGGCTGCTTATTGAAAACGGTCCATTGAGATGGAAATATAGTATAAAGGGAACCATCGGACCGGCAGAGGCCGAAATTGAAATAACACTTCTGAAAAATAGTTCCGTAATCGGTTTTGATATTATTCTGGATTGTCAAAAAAAGTCCAATGGTTTCTTTTCTATTTCTTTCCCGGCTTCATCAGACCCGGACATTAAAGCGGGAATACCCTTTGGATTCGAACCACGGCCTGTGAGAAGTGAACCATATGGCAAACAAACGGATATTGATATTGACAATCTTGAAAGGCTTTGGCCGAGTCTGTTTTATGCAAACGGATGGATCAGCTACAATTATAATGACATTCAATTCTCTTTCATCGGTGAAAGGCTGCCATCTTATTATTGGTATAACAGCAACGAAAAAAACATATCAATAATACTTACAAGAACATTCAATCTGTCACAATGCAATGACTGGATGAAACAACTACATAAATACCATGAATGCCAAGGAAAGAGTCATTTTAAATTTTCAGTCATTATCGATGATAGCTTTGATTATACAAAGATATTTGCCATGTATAAGAAGATTAAATACCAACCTGAGCATATTGAAGCTCAAGGAGGAATTAAATGCAACCAAAAATATACACCGGATTTTGAAATAAAATCTGAATTCTGTTTTATTACTGCCATGCATAAAGAGGCTGATTCAACCATAATAAGAATTTTCAACACATCAGACTCTGCTGACAGTATATGTATTACCACGAAAAATAAAATATACTCCTGTAGAATTGTAGATTTTAATAAAAATACAACTCAAAGAAACACTTCATTGAACCGGAATGCATTTTCCATGACAGCTGTTTTAAAAAAATACGAAGTCATCACCCTTGAGGTGAAATTCAACAAATAATCAAATCAATCTGATTATTTCTTCAATAGCCGCTTCAATATTAGCTTTTCTCTTTGATTCGGGACTCCAGTTGATTACACAGGTTCCGTTGACTTTCATGCCCTTTATTTCGCAATACGATTTCATTTTTTTAACGGTTCCGGTTCCTCCAAGACATTTCAATGGAAACTGGTGGGTCGCAAAGCATATTGCATTCACTGAGGTTTTTTCAATTTTCTCAAAATAAATCTTCATGGCAGTTTCAAGTTGAAAAGCTTCTGTATGAGATCCAAATATCAGAAGCTCATGATTATTTAAGTCCGGTAAATGTTTGAATTCAACATCCTTTGTTCCGAACTCAACCTTGCCCTCTGTCTTGATTTCATCGAGTATTACTTCATGCCCGTTTTCTACAAGTCTTTTCTGCAATTCCTTTGCAACATGAAGAGTGTTCCCTGTAACTGAATGAATTATTAATCCGATTTTCATATTACCCCTCCTCCTAAAACTGATTATATTATATACACAAGCAACAATGTATTTCAAAGCCTCCTGTTTTATGCAATAAAAAACCGGCCATCAAGGCCGGCTTTTTTTACATAAGTTCTCTTTTTTGATATTTCGTATGGAGCAGTTCATGGGCTCTTTCGCCATAGAATTCTCCAAGATACTCTTCATAAAGTTTAATGACATCGGTATTTTCATGGGACTTTCTTTTTGCCTTGCCCTTATCTTCCCTGTAAATTGCTTCCGCTCTTTTCTTTATTATTTCAGAGTCACCCTGATGATACGGCTGTCCGCCACCGCCAATGCAACCTCCGGGACATGCCATAATCTCTATTGCATGATATTCTGTCTTACCGGCCCTTATGTCATCAAGTAGTTTCCTGGCATTTCCAAGACCATGGGCAATTCCGATTTTAAATTCTTTACCACCGATGGTTACTGTGCCTTCCCTTATTCCCTCAAACCCTCTGAGCTGATGATAATCAATTTCCTCAAGTGATTCTCCGGTAAGCCAGTCAGCAGCAGTCCTAAGCGCTGCTTCTATGACACCGCCTGTAGCACCGAATATAACGCTTGCTCCCGTTGATTCGCCCAGAGGATTATCAAATTCTTCATCCGGAAGATTGACAAAGTTAATTCCGGCTTCTTTTATCATTTTTGCTGTTTCCCTGGTGGAAATAACATAGTCAACATTCTGCATTCCTTCATAATTTAATTCCGGTCGTGCTGCTTCATATTTTTTTGCCAGACACGGCATAACAGAAACAACGACAATCTTATGGGGGTCAATATTGAATTTTTCTGCATAATATGTCTTTACTATAGTGCCAAACATTTCATGCGGGGACTTGCAGGATGAAGGAATATCCAGAAGGTCAGGAAACTGATGTTCAAAGAATTTCACCCATGCAGGACAGCAACTTGTCAAAATAGGAAGGGTACCACCATGCTGAACCCTATGAATCAATTCTGAGGCTTCTTCAATTATTGTTAAATCCGCTGCAAAGTCTGTGTCAAAAACCTGATCAAAACCCATTCTTCTGAGTGCAGCAGTCATTTTACCGGTAACTATGGACCCGGCTTCCATACCGAATTCTTCTCCGAGCGCTACTCTTACGGCAGGAGCTGTCTGGACAACAACAAATTTTTCAGGATCATTTATAGCATCCCAAACCTGCCTGACATTGCTGATTTCAGTTAAAGCAGCAGTAGGACACACAGCAACACATTGTCCGCAGAAGGTACACATGGTATCAATCATCGGGAGTCCGAAAGCCGGTCCAACCACAGTTTCAAATCCCCTGTCTATGCCGGAAAGGATTCCGCAGGTCTGTATTTCATTGCACATGGTTTCGCATCTTCTGCAAAGAACACACTTGTCCAGATTTCTGAAAATTGAAAAACTTGAATTATCTTTTTCATAAGTTGATTGTGCACCTGTATATTCTATTTCGCGAACTCCTAGATTTGCAGCAAGCTTCTGAAGGTCACAGTGCTGATTTTTTTCACATGTAAGACAATCCTTGGGGTGGTCAGAAAGTAAAAGTTCAACCATGGTTCTTCTTGCTTTTACTGCCCTTGGTGTATTGGTTTTTATAACCATTCCTTCTCGGACATAGGTTGAACAGGACGGGCACAGTGGTCCTCGGCCTTCTACTTCAACTACACACACCCTGCAGGAGGCACTTCTGTTTACTGCCTTGAGATCATGCAGATTCAGGTGACACAGGGTTGGGATTTCAATATCTATTTCCCTTGCCGCTTCAAGAACGGTGTAATTCTCAGGAACTGAAATCTTCATATCATTTATAGTAATGTTTACTTTATTCATTGTTCGTCTCCTCAGCTCTTGGTAATTGCATCGAACTTACATGCCTTGTAACAGGCTCCGCACTTGATGCATTTATCCTGGTTTATTTCATGGGGTTCCCTTACTTTCCCGCTGATACATGCAGCCGGACAAGCCTTTGCACAAAGCGTACAGCCTATGCACTTTTCTTTATTAATTTCATATTTCGTAAGACTGCTGCATATGCCGGCCGGGCACGTTTTATCCCTGACATGAGCGATATACTCATCATAAAAATATCTCATTGTAGAAAGAACAGGATTTGGAGCTGACTGACCGAGTCCGCATAGGGATGTATCCTTAATTATTTCACCAAGTTCTTTCAATTTTACAAGATCTTCTTCAGTTCCTTTTCCTTCTGTAATTTTCTGCAGAATTTCATAAAGTCTCTTATTGCCAATACGGCATGCAGTACATTTCCCACACGATTCATCAGTAGTGAATTCAAGATAATACTTTGCTATATCAACCATACAGTTGTCTTCATCCATTATAATCATTCCGCCGGAACCCATCATGGAACCGATTTCCTTTAAACTTTCGTAATCAATCGGAACGTCAAGAAATTGTGCCGGGATACAACCGCCGGAGGGTCCGCCTGTCTGAACTGCCTTGAAACCTTTTCCGCCTGTAATTCCACCACCTATATCAAAAACAATTTCTCTGAGGGTTGTTCCCATCGGAACTTCAACCAGTCCAACATTATTGACATTACCTGCAAGTGCAAACACTTTCGTTCCTTTGCTGGTCTTTGTACCGATCTTGGCAAAATTTTCTGCTCCCATATTGAAAATTGTTGGAATATTTGCAAGGGTTTCAACATTATTGACTGTTGTGGGCATACCCCACAACCCCTTTTCAGCAGGATACGGAGGTTTGAAATACGGCTCACCACGGTTTCCTTCAATGGAATTTATCAGGGCTGTTTCTTCACCGCAGACAAATGCGCCGGCTCCATATTTAAGCTCTATATCAAAGGAAAAACTGCTGCCTATGATGTTTTTACCTAAAAGTCCGAATTTATAAGCTTGTTTTATTGCTATTTTAAGCCTTTCAATTGCAAGTGGGTATTCAGCTCTTATGTAAATGTATCCATTTTTTGCTCCGACAGCATAACCACAAATGGACATGGCTTCAAGAACGGCATGGGGATCACCTTCAAGGATACTTCTATCCATGAATGCTCCCGGGTCACCTTCATCTGCATTACATATGATATATTTTTTTCTGCCTTCATTTTTCCTGGCAAATTCCAGCTTCATGCCTGTAGGGAATCCACCGCCGCCTCTTCCGCGTAGACCGCTCTTTTTTAATTCGTCTATGACATCCTCAGGAGTCATATCTGTTAATATATTTGCCATGGCCATATAACCATCCCTTGCAATATATTCCTCTATATTTTCAGGATCAATTACGCCACAGTTTTTCAGTGCTATTCTTAACTGTTTTTTGGTGCTCATCTCATTTTCTCCCTTCAGCTGATTGTGTCATAAGCTTTTTCAAGAACCAGCTCAGTTACAATCTCATTACGCATTACATGGTTTTTCACCAGTACCTTTGCACGCTGGCTGTCAATGTTCCCATAGAGCACTGATTCTTCTCCCGGAATTGCTATTTCAACAGTAGGTTCTGAATGACATGCACCCATGCATCCCGATCTTACAACCGTTACCCTGTCTCCCAGGCCAAGTTTCAGAACTTCGCCCGCAATGGAGTCAAAGACTTCTCCGGCTCCGGCTGCAATACCACAGGTTGCCATACCGACAATAATTCTGATTTTTTCAGATCCCGAAAAATTTTCAATACACTTTTTTCTGAAATCCTTGAGTTCATCCATGCTTTTTAATCTTTTCATTTATCTGACCCCGCTTTCCAGTTCAACGAGAATATTATCAAGATCATCAACCTCAACTCTGCCATGGACTTTTCCATCAGCAATAACAACAGGAGCCAGACCGCAGGCCCCTACACATCTCAGGGAGTCTATTGTAAACTTACCATCCTTGGTGGTCTGACCGCTTTTTACCCCCAGTTTTTCTTCCAGTGCCGTCAGTATATCGCTGGCTCCTCTTACAAAGCATGCAGTTCCCATACAAACAGATATAACATGCCTTCCCTTGGGAATTTCAGTGAAGTAGGAATAGAAAGTGACTACTCCATTTACTTTTGCTGCAGAAATTTTTAGACTTCTCGAAACATACAACTGCACTTCCTTCGGAAGATATCCGAACAATTCCTGTGCCTTGTGTAGGATTTCAATCAAGTTGCCTTCCCTGGCACCTACTTTTTCAATAAATGCATCAAGTTCCCTGAACTTTTCCTCTGCAAATTTGTTCTCACACATATTCAAAAACCTTTCAAAAATTACTCTTAACCCATATCGTTAAATATTTCACAAGTATTTTACATCATAGTTTGCATCTCAACAAGAAGAAAATGCATCGTTTGTTAAATATTTCACATTTCCACCAAAGTTGTTTGTATCTTTCTTACAAACTTAATTTACACACGACCTCCGATTACTTATTTCATATCTTTTTATTTGTTCATTAGTCGCTTTTCCAAATGTCCTTGCCCCAGAATCCTTCAATGGACTTTCTGGCATTCGGATGTATTTCTTCCGGTGACAAACCTTTTATTAACTCTTTTCTTATTGGAGGCAGTACAATTCCCGACTGCAATTTTCCATCCTTTATCAAACCGTCTTCAGGTCTTTTTCCCAGTATGCCGACAAGCCTTTGTTTCCATAAATCATACAAATCGGAATATTCATTAATATCAACCAGATTTTTTAATTCCATGGGGTCTTGAACAAGGTTGAAAAGTTCTTCGCGTCCGCTTAAGGTATCATAACAATATTTCATTTTTCCATCTGTGACAAATTGAACACCCATTGTATTCCCTGCCGTGTGTTCTCCATGAATAAATTCCCGGCCTTCAATAGCCCGATCATACAGAGGACCCGAAAAATCCACTCCCTCAACACCATCGGGTATATCAATGCCCGCCATAGAGAGAAGTGTAGGCATTATATCCATATGTGTTACAGGAGTATCATTTCTTCTATAGCCCAATGTAGTGTTTACCGTTTGTATCAATGCGTCAGGGGAATTCAGTATCATGGGTATCTTGGCTGATCCTTCGTAAGGGAAAATTTTTCTCCACGTACAATGATCTCCCAATAAATCCCCATGGTCACTTGTAAATAGTATTATTGTGTTCTTTGTATGATCGTGACGACGAAGATAATATACTATTTTACCTATTTGATGATCTATGTGTGTGAGCTGAGCACAGTATGCCCTTATGGCAATCTGCCTGTCTTCATATGACTTGCAGCCGAAAAGAGGTGAATTGCTTGTAGTTTCTCTTCTCCACTCCTCTGGTTCCCAATCACCGATAGGAGCCTCACCAAAATCAACATCTCTATACATATTGTAATAAGCCTCCGGTGGATCCAACGGCGGATGCGGTCTATGGAATCCTATTTGCATGAAAAATGGTCTTTCTTTGTCAGTTTTTTTGATTTCCTCAATGGCAGTATCAGCAGTCCATTCAGTTGGATGAAGATAGTTATCGTAAGTCCACGGAATATAGCAGAATCCATTGTTATCCATTGAATCCGCCGGATCAATAACCTTACCACCGGTTTCTTCGTCAAGCCACTTATGGTAATCACTTTTTCCACCATCAATCCAGTTCTGAGGATCATATAACCTGTTTGCTTCAAACCCCTGACCTTCACGCCTTGGGTAATAGTGGGTTTTGCCAACATTTATTGTCCGGTATCCGGAAGACTTGAAAACACCCTGCATTGTAACCGGATATCTCCATGGTATCCCGTCCATATAACCTATTCTGTTGCAGGAAGAACCGCTCATACCAGTCAAAAGACTCGCTCTTGCAGGAATACAACTTGGTGTCGCACAATATGCAGAAGTATATGTTATGCCTTCTCCGGCCAACTGATCAAGAAACGGAGTCTTCACCTTGTGACCGAGGCTTCCTAGAAAGTCGCCCCTCCATTGGTCTGTAAATATCAATATAATATTAGGTCTGTCCATAATCACCCTCCACATAAATTATACCACTTCGAGCAAACACCTCTAGGGTATTTACCTGATTTTCGAGCAAACACCTCTGGGGTATTTACCTGATTTTCGAGCAAACACCTCTAGGGTATTTACCTGATTTTCGAGTAAACACCTCTAGGGTATTTACCTGATTTTCGAGTAAACACCTCTAGGGTATTTAC
>CAYYXJ010000028.1:0-21586 GCA_964475455.1 uncultured Clostridiaceae bacterium
ACCCCCGAGATCCTGTTTTATGAAAACGATTATATAAGGTTTGGTTATATATTGGAATAGCTTGAAATTTGTATGTATGTGCAATTGTTTGATACAATTCAATTATAAAAAAACCGGTGGTGAAAAATGACCAATAAAATAATAGAAGTTTTAATAGAATATGAACTTGCAGTTTCTTACCTATATAGGGAATGTGCAGAAAGATTTTCAGAACACAGGGCTTTTTGGGCTGAACTTGCTGACGAAGAAATAATCCATGCGGATAATATCAGAAAAATTACTGAAGAAGCAATTGCGGATAAGGCTGTAATCAATGAAAAAGCTTTTGCCATCAGACCAATCGAGATATCAATTGAATATGCAAGAGAAATCGCAAACAGAGTTAAAGAAAATAAAATTGATTTACTAAGTGTTCTTTCCCTTTCGTATGATATTGAAAACTCCCTCATTGAATCTGAATATCACAGAGTTTTTGTTGGAAAAGATGAGAAAGTCAATGAAGACATAAAGCGAATACACATGGAATCAGTAGAGCACAGGGATAGGGTCAGACTTCTCAAAGAGCAGATTCTTGAGGAAAGGAAAAACAAGAAAATGGAAAGATGGGATTGATTTCTTATTGACATGTTTATAAATTAAAGATATTCTAAGAAGCAGTTAAAACCGATGAATGGGATTAGTAGATTCTTACTCCTACTCAAAGAGAGCCGGCGATGGTGCGAAACCGGCAGGCAGGATTGGATTGAATGGACCCGTGAGGGCGGACCGAAACCCGAAAGGGGAGTAGTATCCGACGGGAGAACACCCGTTATAACGTATACCATATGAATGTATGGGTAAAGTGGACCGTAAAACGGTCAAATTAGGTGGCACCGCAGGTAATACTCTTGTCCTAAACAGGGACAGGAGTTTTTTATATCCTGAAATAAAGCCGGTATAACCGGAGATGAGCATAGCTTAGGAGGAGAAAAAATGTTAGAAAAGAATGTAGATTTTGCAGTTTACACAAAGAACCATCCGTCAGAGGACGGATATTTCGGAACTTACGGAGGGGCTTATATCCCACCGCAGCTTGAGGCGGAATTTGAAAAAATTTCAACAGCTTATCACGCAATATGCAAAAGTTCCAAGTTCATAAGTGAACTTCGAAGAATCAGAAAAGAGTTCCAGGGAAGACCAACACCGGTGTGCCACTGTGAAAGATTGTCTAATTCAATTGGCAATTGTCAGATTTATCTGAAAAGGGAAGACCTTAACCACACAGGGGCCCATAAGCTTAACCATTGCATGGGCGAAGGTCTTCTTGCTAAATATCTGGGTAAGAAAAAAATCATAGCAGAAACCGGAGCAGGTCAGCATGGAGTTGCCCTTGCAACAGCTGCTGCATATTTCGGACTTGAATGTGATATATACATGGGTGAAGTTGATATAGCAAAACAAGCTCCCAATGTTGCCCGTATGAGGCTTCTTGGAACAAGGGTAATTCCTGTGTCACATGGGCTTAAAACCCTCAAGGAGGCAGTTGATGCGGCATTTGAGGCATATATGGGTGAATATGAAGATACCATTTACTGTATAGGTTCAGTGGTTGGTCCTCATCCATTTCCAATGATGGTAAGAGATTTCCAGTCAGTGGTTGGAATTGAAGCCAGGGAACAGTTTACCGATATGACAGGTGAACTTCCTGATGCAATAGTAGCATGTGTGGGAGGCGGCTCCAATGCTGCAGGAATTATGACCGCATTCCTGAATGATCCTGTAAAACTTTATGGAGTTGAACCTCTTGGAATAGGGACAAAAATGGGCGAGCATGCAGCAAGTCTTACATATGGAACAGAAGGTGTCATGCACGGATTCAATTCAATCATGTTAAAGGACGAAAAAGGTGATCCTGCTCCTGTATATTCCATAGCCAGCGGCCTTGATTATCCCTCGGTAGGACCTGAGCATGCATTCCTGAAATCAGTTGGAAGGGTTGAATATAAAACAGCCTCTGATGACGAAGCCATAGATGCTTTTTCCAAGCTTTCAAAACTTGAAGGAATAATACCTGCCCTTGAAAGTGCACATGCTGTTGCTTATGCAATGAAACTTGCAAAAGAAATGGAAAGAGGATCAATCCTCGTGAATTGTTCCGGCAGGGGAGATAAGGACCTTGATTATGTAATAGAAAACTACGGAGATAGATTAGGGCTGTAGAAATTAGTTTTTTAAATAACCGGACCACTTATGTGGTTCGGTTTTTTTGTGCACTGACCATTGTGGGTATATAATCTGTGTATAAAATGATTTTTTGGAGATTTCAATGGATAAGAACCAATGTCCCTATTGCGGTGAACGCATAACAAACTGGAAAAAATGGCAGCTTACAGACAACAGATATGGAAAGAAGTGTCCAAACTGCAGCAATATAATAAGACTGCCTAAAACATATGTCAGATTTATACAGGTTTTCAATATATTTGCGGCATTGGTATTGGTGGCTATTTCATATAGCCTGGAAAAAAATAACACTCTTTTTCTGGGGATAAGCGCTTTGTTTCTTATTCCCCTCAATATTATTCTTTTGCAAATTCCTCGAATTAAACGAGATGATGAATAATCCGACATGTTATCCCAGGGATAACATGTCAGATACAAGGGATTGCTAAAGAGCCAGAGAACCCATTGGGTCCCAGGGTTTGAGTTCGATGGGTTCCTGTTCCAAAGCTTCTCTTTGTGTAACGGTAAGATACTTCTTGTTGACAACTACCTGATACATGAATTTATCAAACCACTCATCAGACATAATGAACCACCCGTCTTTACCCGATTTATCACCCCAGCTGTTTTCAACCCTCCATCTTATTGTTTTTCCTTCGACAATATTGACTGCTGTAAACACCATTGCGTGAGTCATAAGGGAATCGCCGTATTCAAGCTGCTCCGCCTTTGTAAGTTCCACATTTGTTCCAAGGGCAGCTTCATAATCGTATAAAAGGGTATCCATAATTCCAAGTTCGCGGTTTAGCATTTTACCGACATCACAACCGAACCAAACCAATTCACCGTCGTTCAACTGTGCTGATGCCGCAGCCTTAAGTTCGTCAACGGTTACATTAAGATACCTGACGATATTTCCACCTGTTACATTGCCAAGTCTTTGTACAGTATAAGTATGACCAAAGGGTTTGTCATGTGTCGGTGCATTTATCAAACTAACATATTCGGATAAATCAATATTTACATAGTTTTCATAAAAAGATTTCGGTGTCAGACTTGCTTCCCTATGAAACTTATCATCTTTATCGGTATACTCAAAATTAAATTTTTCCGGAGGAGTACCAAGACAACGGCAAAGAATTGTATAAATATCCTTTAGCATTATTGACTTTTTTTCCCTCAGGGAATCAGCGGTTGTACCGTTTTTATATTCTCTTCGCATATATGCGGCATCTTTTCTCAGCTTCCTTGTAAGGAGCTGTGTCATTGTGCGGGTATTGCTGCTGTGAAATGTTTCCGGCATGATCCATTTAGGGACTACTCCGTATTTATCAATGATGTTGACTAGCATATCCCATTGTCCGCCATCCTGAAGCGGTCCTGAAAGCAGCCAGGCTATGAGCCTGCTATCTGTTTCCAAATCCAGTGTATCCAGAATATTTTCATAGAAATAGTTTGCTTTTTCCAGCTTGTCATAGAACAATATGTAGTTTTGCGAAAGCTCAAAGGTTTTAAGATTGCACTTATCCATTATTTGCTTTCTTAGAACATTCATTCCGGCAAACATCCAGCATCTCCCACTTGATTTCTGATGTGTTATATCTCCGGTTTTGATTTCAGTGGAAAAAGTGTGCTGCATATTTATTTCCGACTGCTTGTTCATTGTGACAGACTCAATGGAGTTGCCGGAAAGAGCTTTCTGAAGTATTCCATGTGAAGGGGTTGCGTTTGTTGATTTCTGAAAACTTTTCAGAGATTCAAGGCTTAGATTTTTTTCTATCATTTGGATTTCCTCCGTCTTTAGATATATAACAGTATAGAGCAATGGCATAGAGAAAACCATAAGTGTATAATATTTTTATAAAATCAATGTTGAGAGGACTATATATGAGAATATCGGTTTTGGTAATACTTGTAGTCATGGCATCCCTTCTGTTTGCACTATCAATAACGTTGCTCGTCAGAGGAATAATTATTAACAGTGACGCTTATAAAATGGCTATAGAAGAAATTGAAAAGAATCCGCAGATTATTGATGCAGTCGGCAGAATAGATAAATATGGTTTTATGCCAGTTGGTAATTTGTCCATAAGAAACGGATATGGATATGCCTACTGGAAAATTAAGGTAATAGGTTACAGTGAGTCTGTTCATGTTCAAATAAGACTTAAAAAGGAGAATCAAAAGGAATGGGAAATCAGTGAATTTGTGTTAAACCGCCAATAGCTAAGCCAATAAAAAAGAGAGAATGCTTGTGTGATATAATTTTAGATAAATGATGTTAGTCGAACAGAGTATGTGGAGTTCCAAATGACAGACTATGAAAAAGAGAATAATGAATTAAAAGAAAAAATAAAGACAATGAATAAAATTGCCCTTGCTTTTTCCAATACTGATGACACGGATAAACTTCTCCAAA
Organism: uncultured Clostridiaceae bacterium; assembly: GCA_964475455.1. Taxonomy (GTDB): domain Bacteria; phylum Bacillota; class Clostridia; order DUPQ01; family DUPQ01; genus JAFGQE01. The sequence goes on from CAYYXJ010000028.1 coordinate 4,622, forward strand.
TGATTCTTGATGAATCAATTAATCTCACCTTCAGTGACGGTGGCAGTATATACATAAAAGAGAAGTATCAGGGGAAAGAGTATATGGTAATAAAGCATGTAGCCAACAGGTCAATTGATTTTGACTACAAAGGTGAAAGAATTCCTATAGATGATACCAGTATTACGGGGAGGGTTGCCATGGAGGGTAAACCCAGGGTATCGGTGAGTAAGGAAGCAATAGATAACAATAAACTTTATGAAAACCAAAAAAAATACAATACCTGCAATATGATGACGGTTCCGATGAAAAATGATAAAAAGGAAGTAATCGGGGTTCTTCAGATTCTGAATAAGAAAAAATCACCAGAAACAGTATTGAAGCTGAAAGAAGATTTCTGTACTAATATTATTGATTACACAGAAGAGGATATAGAAACGGTTACATCCCTTGCCTCTCAGCTGGCGGTACTTGTAGACAGGATTGAACTCAATAAAAAATTACTGAGAAATGTAAGTCAAACCAGAACTACACTGATAAGTTTCTTCAATGGAATGAAACAGGCAATGGCAACAATTGGAGAAGACATTCTGGAGGAACAGGAAAAGTTCAAGGAATATGCCACCGTTGATTCACTGACCGGTCTCATGTCCCGAAGAGAAGGCCTTGCCTTTTTGGAAAAGCAGCTTGAATTTGCCAGATTCAATGGCGTAAAGGCAGTTGTTTGCTTCATTGATATCAATGGACTGAAATACATAAATGATACTTATGGCCATGAATCAGGTGATGAATTGATAAAATCAATAAGTAACATAATTAAAGATAATGCAAGGGGAAATGATACAATTTTCAGGTACGGAGGTGATGAATTTATCCTATTGATCTATAATATTGATAAAAAAACCTCAGAGTTTGTCTGGAAAAGGATTGAGAATCAATTCAATACATTTAATGAGAAAGCGGGTAAAAAATTCAAACTCAGTGCAGCTCATGGTTTTGCTGAATTTGACCCGAACATAAATCAATCACCTGATGAATTGATAAAATTGGCAGATGCCGAGATGTATATCAATAAACGTCAAATGAAGGCAGAGAGATAGCCGCTCGGTTTGAGCGGCTAAATCATTCAGTCCGTATATTATTGGTTTTTCATTTGTGCTTTAAATCAAATAATCAAAATACAAAACAATATCTTGAAAAGTGATTGACCCAAATTCCTTGAGGTGGTATTTCCACATATATGTTTTCACCGGTTGCTTTGTCGTAGATATATCCTTTGTACAATTTGGATAATATGAAAACAGGTCGGTTGAACGCATCAACATCAGGTGTAAATTCAATATAAACAGTCCCGTTTTCAGCATAGATTTCTACATCTATCAACAATGGAAGGTCTTCATCATCCAGACAGTCTTTGAAAAATTTGATTTTTGCAAATCCCACCTTGAAGTTTCCGCCATTTGCTGTAACCTCGATTGTGTCTTCGAAGGTAACAGGTGCTTTCGACTCCGTGTTTCTTTCGGTTTTAGCACTGGCAACAACTGGACTGAGTGTTAAAATCAAAAGGATAACAAGAGCCACCAATATTGGTTTTCTGAAATTACGCATTAGTTTTTCCATCTTCTTGATCCTCCTTTTTTCTATTAAAAAAGCTCCCTTGCAAGGAGCCAATCAACAAGTATTGATGCTGTGGCAACCTGGCAATCATTGGTATCTCTACCGTTAGACCCATGGCTTTGCGTCTTCGCCTTTCGACGAGTTTGCTAGTATCATTTCATCTATTCAATTACACAAATTCGAAAATATTTTCTTTATATTCAAATTTGTATTATCATTATAGCATAAGTTCAAATGTAGTGCAAGTGGTAACTTGATCCGGGAGGAGTCTTATGATTTGTTTCAACTGTGGATATAAATTGAATTCTCATGATGCAGAAAAATGCAAGGTATGCGGGGTGGCATTTCCGGTCTTGTGCAGGAAATGTGAAAACCCCAATCCCAAGCTTGCCAGGTTTTGTCTGGTCTGCGGCAATAGCCTTGAGGATAAAAATATTAGTATTGATGAATCTGAAAAATTAGCTGAAAACAGAAAGACAGTAGCAGTTATTTTTGCTGATATCTCCAGATTCACAGCAATATCAGAGAAGCTGGATCCGGAAGAAGTAAGGGACATAATTAACAGATGCTTTCAATATATAACAAAACCTGTATATGAGCTTGAGGGAACCATTGATAAATACATGGGTGACTGTGTAATGATTCTCTTTGGAGCCAGATATACACACAATGACGATCCCATGCGTGCCGTTAAGTGTGCAATGAGGATGATGAAGAGAATAGAGGAGTTTTCAGCGGAAATTCATGACAAATTGGGAACAGACCTTGGATTATCTATAGGTATCAACTATGGGTTGGTTGTAACCGGAAAAGTTGGTAATTATTACGATGATGATTATACAGTAATGGGGGACGTGGTAAATACAGCGCAAAGGCTTCAAAGTGTGGCCGGCCGTGGCAACATACTTGTATCAGCCTCTGTTTTTGAAGAAACAAATGATCTTTTCCACTTCTCCTCTAAAAGGTCTATCAAGTTAAAGAACAAGGAAAATCCTGTTGTGTGTTATTCTCCGATAAGTCTTGTTATCAGCAATAAATCAGATGAACAGCTTGTTCCAAGGATTGAAGAACTTGATTTTATAAACAAAGCTTTTGCTGAAAAGGGGCAAATCAATCATATTGCTGTCATCGGGGAGTCGGGTCTTGGAAAAACAACTCTTGTAAAGACTTTTCTCGTAGAAAAAGGGGATGAAATCAAGCAGCTTTGGATCAGCTGTAATGCTGTACTCAGGGAAAGACCTTACAATACTATCTCCTCAGTAATTTCGGGGATATTGAACATAGATCCCAATGATTCAACCAGAATCAAGACCAACAGATTAAAATCTTTCATTGACTATATTTTAAGGGATTACAGTGAGGAAGCTATAATTCGAAATTATAATTTTCTTGCTCTGATAATGGGTCTGGAAAGAGATGAGGATTTTGTTGATATTATCAATGCAATGGAGTACAGCGATCTGAACAGGGAAATTAAGGCTCAGGTTTCCTTGTTTTTCAGTAATCTTGACAAACGGCAGAATATGGTTCTTATTATAGACGACATGCATCTGGCTGATAAAGAGTCAATCAGCATACTACCGGCCCTTGTAAGTTTTTCCGGATTCTTTATTTTCATCTCTCAGTATATTGAATCAGAATTCATTGAAATAAAAAATAAGCTGGAGCTAAAACGATTTAGTATCAAAGAAACTGAAAGACTCATATCACTTATGATGGGCCGTGATGATGTAAACGGTGAATTTACTGAGAACATATTTGAAATAACCGGCGGAAACCCGATGTTCATTCATGAAATAATCCAAACTATAAAGAAAAAATCCCTCTTTGGAATGGATGGTAATCAAGTTTGTTTGAAGAAGGATGCCCTTAAAAACCTACCCAGGAATCTTAAAAACACCATATTAAGGAATATATCTGAGTTGAGTGAAGAATCCATGAAGTTCCTTGGTATTGCATCAGTTGTTGGAAACAGCTTTAACCTTTCCTGGGTATTGGATGCAATGGATGAAGAGATTGATAAAGATAGAACCGATGTCTTGAAACTCCCATTGAAATTAAACATAATTGAGTTTACTACAATACAAAAGACATCAGAAACAAGTGACAAGGTCTACTCATTTACTCAAGACACAATCAGAAAAGTAATATATGATACGATGCTCATGGAAGACAGGCGCAGGTTCCATTCGATAATAGCAGCAAATATTGAAAAAAGATTCAAGAAGGAATTGGAAAACTATTATGAAATTCTTGGATTCCATTACTTCAATGCAGATTTACCCAGGCTTGCCAGAAAGTACTATCTCAAATCAGCTGATAAATTAAGGCATAATTATGTTTATAAAAGTGCGGTTGATTATTACAACAAATATATTGAACTTGAAAGAATATCTGAAAATCCATCTGAAAATGCAGAATTGGTAAATGCAATGATTTCAAAGGCGGAAATTGAAGTAAATATTTCCGAGTATGACAGTGCGTTGAAAATATTGGCAAGAGCAGGGGAAATTGCTGTTCAGGGAGAAACTATAAATAAGATAAAACTGATGAATGCAGGCATTATGAAAGAAACTGCAAGATATGATGAAGCATTGATTATACTTGACCAGATTGAACCAATGCTTGGTAAAAGCAGTAATTTATTCGGGAAAACCTTGCAGCTCAGATGCGCTATTTATATAGTTATGGGTAAACCCGGAGTAATTGAACTCGTTAAAAAGTCTGAAAAAGTTCTATTGAAATCCAGGGATTATTCCTCACTGGCGGAAACGATGAGTCAGGCCGGAATAAAACATTTCTTCAGCGGTAATCCGGGTGATGCAATAGAATATTTTGAAAAAGCTCTTGAATATGCCAGAAAAAGCAACAATCAGGGAGTTATTTCCAAAGTGTCAATCAATCTTGGTATTATTTATCATGCAACCGGTGAAACAGACAAGTCTTTTATATATTTAAGTAATTCGATGGAGGCTTCTGAAAAAATTTCAAATGTCAAAAGCTATCTAAGTGCTGAAATTAACCTTGGGATATTCTATATGGAAAAAGGTTTATTCAGTAAATCAATTTCAATGTTTGATGATGCAATTGAAAAAAGCAAAGAACTGGGTTTATTTTATCAGGCATGTCTTGCACTTCTAAACAAGGCTGATGTTGAATATGAAATAGGCAATTATGAAAGTTCCGGAAAATTGTATCTGGAATCACTTGAAATTGCTGAAAAATATAATATGACGGTAGAAACGGGATTGAACTATCTTGGCATTGCTAAAACTGATATCAGCATGGGAATATATGAAAAGGTTAACGGGCTTCTTGACAAAGCGTTTGTAATTTTTACAGAAACAGATGAAATACCATCAATCGGAGATTTTCACTATTATAAGTCAATCTATCTTTATGACAACAAAAAGTATGACGAGGCACTTGATGAAGTTGAAAAAGCAATCGAAACAGCCGAAAAAACGGGTGAGGATGTAAAACTGACCAAAGCGGTAAGAAAAAAAGGAGAGTATACTAAAAGTGTAATGGTTTCGGACAATATAGGCTCTTTTTATGAAATGGCCAAGTCATATTTCTGTAAATATAAGTACCTTTCTGTTATTGAAGACAAAGAAAATGCTCGGGAGTATCTGGACAAAGCAAAGCAATACATAGCAGAAATAGACTATTGTAAATGGACAAACGGAATAGAGGAAGAAGAATTACTTTTATGAGTGAACGGAGGTTTATATGCAGTTAAAAGAGAGACTGAATGAAAATGAATTAAGTATATTGTTTTCTAATCTTTCAAAGGGATGTGAAAAACAATATAAAATGGAAGAGTCAGTATTGTTCACACAACTGGCTGAGTATTATGAAAGCAAGTCAGAAAAACCAGCAATGGCTGGAATTGATTTACTGGAAACAATGCTCAAGGAAGATCTGAATGCTTTTGCAGGAGCAAAGGAAATCGCGGTGGAACAGGGAGACAGAGGAGCACAAAGAGCACTGGTTTGGGGAGAAAAGGTTTCTAAAATTGTCGGATCATTGATAACAAGATATCAAAAAAACGGCAATTCGTTGCTGGAAAATACCGGTATCCATGTTTGTGAAATATGTGGATTTGTATATCTGGGAGATGAACCACCGGAAGTGTGTCCGGTATGTAAGGTTCCTCGTTTTAAGATAACTAAGGTAAGGAGATAAATATGCACGCTGTAAGAAATATAAGATTATGTACCAAGGACTGTTTATGTCTTTATGTATGCCCCACAGGAGCAACGGATACAGAGGACGGACAGATAGATGCAAAAAAATGTTTAAGTGGGTGCAGGGCTTGTGTCGATGCATGTCCTTCCCATGCAATATCACTGGTGCCGGAAGAATTTCCTTCACCACAGGAGAAAACTGAAGATACAATAGAGATGCTGGTTAAATTAATGAAGAGTAAATCTGAACAAAAAGCCATTGCAGCTGCAATTACAGAAAATACTGATGATCCTATACTGAAACAGCTGGCAGGAGCCTTGTCAATTTCCAATGGATTGATGGCGGAAGATTTAATCAGGGAAGCGGGATTCCTGCTTCCACAGGGGCCGCCGGTAAGAATTCTGCTTGAGCAACTTAGTGAAGATGAAAATATACCTGCAGATGTTGTCAAAAAGCTTTTGGAGTTGCTGTAATCATTGGAACTCAAATGCATAAAGATTTAAAATAGAAGCATATGCGTGAACAAAACCCGCTTGATTTCGGTATAATATAGTATGCAGGAGTCAGAAAGGAATCCCAGGTTTGCGTATAATGGAAATCGATAATAAAAACGAAGATAGTATAATCAGGAAAAAAAGTAACTTGTATTGCGAAGTTGGATTTGTTTTAGGTGTGTTTTCATTTTTTTATTCAGGATTTTTTGCTGTTCCGGTACTCGCTGCGATTATAAGTCTCACAGGAATTCTTACTTTTAAAAATTCCAGACATAAGGATAAGTGGAAGGCATACTGGGGACTGTTTCTTGGAACATTATTGGCCATGGCTAATTTTGTTTGAATGGAGTATTTCAACAAATTAACGGAGTATATATGATTTTTAAAAAAAGTCTTGGCAATATATTAAGATCAAAATCAAAGTCAATATTATTCCTTTTATTGATATTTGTAGTTTCCACCATGCTTTCAATAAGTCTGGGCGTATGGATTTCAGTCAGTGACTTTCTCCGGGAGTGTAATGAAAATTACAAAACAATTGCCCTGATTGAATTCATGGGTGCTGAGTATCCTGATATTAGCGTTCTTGATGAAAATATGCAAACCAGTGTTCGTGAATTTGATTTTTCAATAATAACAGCCAACGAAAATGTAATTCACTGGGATCGTTCTGAAAAAGCTCTGGGATATGTGGATGGCTATATAAGGACAGATATACTTGCACCATATAAAAAAGGTGCGGTTCTTGTTGTGGGCGACCTTTGGGATATTAACAGAGGCGGTGGAATAGGAACCATCGTAAAAGAATCCCTTTTTTCAGAGACTGATTGGACCGATATGCTGGTCCTTGTTGAAAATCCTGATTTTGAGTGGGAGAATGACAGGAATTATTTGATCCATGGAAATTATGTTTTTGGGAAAACAAGCTACCAGTACATTAAACTGATACCTTTTAAAAATGATACCGCAGAAAAATATGGTTTCCTCGATGAACAAACGGCAAAAATTACCGATGTAACCACTGACGATGGTGGTTTTGAGATAGCTCCGCATAACATTTATCAGAAAATTGCAGATACATATAAAGTAATAAACAATAGTTTAATAATAAATGCAACATCCGATCTTAATTCAATTTTAGAATTTAACCAACAGTCACTTTACATAAGCTCCGGAAGGGAATTCACAACAGAAGAGTATTTCAGTGGAGCAAAAGTTTGTATAGTCTCAGAATTCTTTTCGGAAAACACAGGTTATGGTATTGGGGATTCAATCAAGATATCCATAGCTGTGGAAGAAAATACAGCTCCCTACGAAAGCTACTGGAGTGAAAAGGGATTTACTTATGAAGATACATATGAAATCGTTGGGCTGACAAACGATCACAGGGATTTGAATCACCATGCTTTTATACCCAAAAGCACAAGCAATGATTTTTCTGTCAATCAAATTGGATATACCATAGGACAGGCTGTTCTTAAAAATGGAACGGCAGATGATTTTTACAATGAAATCAATCCGATGCTGCCGGATAGAATGCGGATTACCATATTTGACCAAGGGTATGCAGAGGTGGCTGAACCTTTTAAGGACATCAAAAGATTGGCGGTTATTGTATCCATTGCCTGTATTATGACCGGAATTGCAGTTTTGGCTCTCTTTGGATTTGTATTTATTTACAGACAAAGGGAAGTAAGCAATATAATGATTAAATTAGGAACAGGCAAAGCCAGGGTGTACAGATATTTTCTTTATTCGTCAGGAATGCTGTCACTTCTTGCTGTGATTGGAGCTTCTGTTACCTCTTATTTACTGTCAGATAAGGTGGTTGAACTTGTTAAAGTAATGGCCATGGGATACAAGCTTTCTGATAAAAGATACAGCGCAGGTAATTTATCAATCGTGAAGCCGTTTGAATTTAACCCTGATCTATTCTATTGGTTATTCCTTGCTATGGCCGGAGTAATTCTTATAATATCTTTGGTAAGTTGCTCGATTTATATTACACAGACATTCAAGGCAAGGAAAAAGAAAAGAAAAATCATTGAGAAACACAGAGCCGGACATATTATTAAAATGAATGGAGCGGGAGTAAAGTATTCAATTGCTTCAATTTTGAGAGGTGGAGCCAGAACCATTGTCGTTCCAATAGTATGTGCAATCACAATTATTTTTCTTGGTCAGCTTTCAAACACGGCAGACAACTACACTAAAAAAATAGATGAAATAGGTCGGGACTCTGAAATCAGGGGGCATTTTACAGATATTTACGGCAAATTGACCAATAATGTTGTTGTTGACTCCTTCCTGGTCAGGGATATGTATAATTCCGGATATATCGATGATATTCTCTTTTCAAAAGCCCTTGATATTTATTATCACGGAATTTCTGCAAAAAACGGAGAACCGACAGAACTTGAACCTCTTGAAATTCCAAAGGAGTATGCCGGAGAAACCTTCATGGATCAGTTGAGAATGGGAACGGATATTGTTTATACCAATAACCTTGGCTCAACTCCTGAATTCTTTTACAGCACAGCAGTGGAGGCAACTTATTTAGACGGCTATGATGAAACATTATTTATGAAAGAAGCAGCAGATGAACACTTGTGCATACTTCCGGAAAATATGATGATCGAGCAAGGAATCGAATATGGTGATTCAATTCGGGTTTATATCCCTGATTACCCGGATCGTAAACAAAGACATATGGATTTGAAAGTTGTTGGTAGTTTTGTAAAACAGTCCGGTCAAAACAATATATATTGCCAAATGAAGGCATACTATGACTATGAAGCGCTATACGGTCAGAAACAAAGCAGTATAGAAATAGCATTGGATGCAGTTGACTTTAGACTCAAGGATGCCGGTAAGTTGGAGGAATTCAAGGAGTGGCTTGGCGAATATGGTATCTCTGAAGCAACAAGGCTGAATAAGTACAGATCTTTCCTAGTAATAGAAGACATAAAATACAATGCAACACTGGATATGCTGAAACAGCAAATCCGGTATATAAATACCCTTTATCCCTTCCTTTATGTCCTTGTTGGAATCATTGCACTGATTGTTTCATATCTTATGGTGATCAGCAGAAGAAAAGAATTTGCCATAATGAGGGGTTTGGGAGCAAGCAAGGGTACGGCATTCATAACATTTTTTACCGAACAGATTATTTTGTGTCTGATTGGGTCGGCGTTTGGATTAACTGCAAATCTTGTGATGAAAATTACAATAAACCCGGAATATATGATTCTTACCGGAGGCTACATACTACTGTATCTTTTGGGAAGCACAATATCAATTCTTATAATGAACAGTATTAAGGTGTCAGCCATACTGAAATACGAGGACTAGGAGATGCATATGGTAATTTTAGAATTAAAAGATGTACATTATACCCACCACAATAAGTATAACAGGGTAAAAGCGGTAAACGGAATATCTGCGGAATTTAAAAAAGGAAAGATATATGCAATTGCCGGAAAATCAGGAAGCGGCAAGAGTACCCTGTTGTCATTGCTGGCTGGACTTGACGTACCTGATTCCGGACATGTGCTTTACAAGGGGGAATCAACAGCTGAAATGGATCTTAATGAATACAGAAAATCATGTGCAGCAGTTATATATCAGGATTTCAAATTGTTTCCGTTGCTTACAGTCCTTGAAAACATTATGTATCCGATGGAGCTTTGCAAAATAAAGGAAAGCGAAGCCAAGAAGCAGGCAGAGGAACTTGCTTTGAAAGTCGGCCTTACAGAACCTCTTTTCAGACGGTTTCCTGCAATGATAAGCGGAGGTGAACAGCAAAGGGTTGGAATTGCCAGAGCTCTTACCATGAACAGAAAATTGCTCATTGCAGATGAGCCTACCGGTAATTTGGACAGTGAGACCGGAAATAAGATAATAGATACTCTGGTCAAGCTTGCACGCGAAGAAGATTGCTGTGTAATTATTGCAACACATGATTCTGCAATTATGGAAAAAACCGATAAAACATATTACATAACTGACGGCAGAATTACTAATCCATGAGTGGTCAGTATATTAATTATTAAAAGAAAAGCGAATCACCGGTGGAATTTATGAAAGAATTAAAAATTGAAGTTGTCAGCAGTGAAAAGCAGATTCGAATTATTGAAAACTTGGCAGGAATAATATGGCATGAACACTATATGTCAATAATTGGACCTGATCAAATCAAATATATGCTTGATAAATATCAGTCTTACAGTGCGGTTTCTGATTCACTGGCAAGTGGATATATTTACTATATTGCATTAGAAGAAGGCACTCCCTGTGGATACAGTGCAATTAATGTGGGTGATGATATTTTTTTGAGTAAGTTTTATGTGCAAAAAGAATACAGAGGAAGAGGTATCGGGAGGCTTATGTTGAATAAAATAACCGAAGAAGCCGTTGTGAATAAGAAATCCAGAATATGGTTGACATGCAATAAATTTAATTTGGATACAATTGCCGTATACAAAAAAATGGGTTTTACAATAATTGACTCCGTGGTAACTGATATCGGTCATGGGTTTGTAATGGATGACTATGTCCTGGAAAAACACATTTGATTAAAAATTCACATATGATGTTAAAACCATTTTTTTATCTTAAACAAAGCCAGCATTCCGCCTGCTGTAATGCCACATCCTATCAGGAAATAGAAAAAGCCCATTCTATTATCCAGACCGGGAAGGTAATCAAAATTCATCCCGAAAACACCTGCCAGAAATGATAAAGGTATAAATATAGCCGAGAATATTGTCAGTATTGTCATTACCTGATTCATGTTGTTTGAATTATTCAGGACATAATTTTCAAACAAGTGGTCCACATTGTCATTCTGAAGACTGATTTCACTGATTATTTGTTTCATATGCATGTCCAGTGATTCAAGATATGTGCTGTCAGAAATCGGCAACAGTGTATCATCATCAAGGAGTGTCTGAATGAATTTACCAAAAGGAGCGGTACTGAATCCAAGTATCATCAGAATTTTCCTAAGTTCATGAATACTTTGAATTTTCATGTGATCACCACGGATTACTTTTTCTTCAATTTCTTCAATCTGGGGATTAAGCATTTCAGTTACAGCAAGATAGTTGTCACCAAGCGCATCAAGCAGACAGAAATATAAATAATTCAGTGATTTTTGTCTGACTACTCCTTCGTCATTTTGAATTCTTATCCGTACATCATTGAATATATCACCTGGTTTTTCCTGAAATGTTACAAGCAAATCAGAACTTTTATAAATACTTATATACTCATTGTTTATTGTGTGGTTTTCCGTATAAACCATTTGTACGCAATTGAATAGATAACCATTGCCAACTCTGTTTATACTATGATTGCTTATATTAAGTATTTGCTCGAGAATTAAATTGGATATCCCAAGATATACACCTATGTTTTTTATTTCTTCAATGTTCCATAACCCTGTTACATTAATCCACCGGATATATCTGTCTTTTTCTTCAAAAGCTTTGTCAAAATCAATGTATGCTGAAGTTGAACTGAAAGACCTGGTTTTTAATTCTGCTTTTGTAAAATAGTGTATATCAATTTCGTATCCCTGCCTGACCTTGCCCTTGTAAATGAGAGTGCCGGGAATAAGATTGAGAGGATTGAAACCTTTCTTGTCAGTTGATTCAGTCCTTTTATTGCTTTTCACAACCCTTTACCTCCGTAATATTAATCATGATTCAATTAAACCATATTCGGATATGTTCTACAAATAACTATGGATAAACACAGTTTTTTTCTGATCGGTTAACAATCTCCATTTGGAAATACTATTCAATTTATGTGATTTCTGTCTCCCGGAACATTTTACATGATTCGGCGACGGTAGCTTTGCTACAAATCAATATTTGGAACATGTCTCAAGGCTAAAATATATTAAGTGGAATTGACAGCATAGTGAGTGTAACCTATAATTCAATATTAGTTACATGATGTAACTAACAAGGAGGACATATGGTTAAAGCAGCATTGGTAACAGGTGCATCTTCAGGTATTGGAAAAGCAACCGCATTGGAGTTAAAGAAAATAGGTTTTACAGTTTATGGTGCAGCCAGACGACTTGAAAAGTTAAAGGAACTTGAGATTTCAGGGATTAATATCATTGAGCTTGATGTTACAGATGAAAAGTCGATGAAGAATTGTATCAATTATATATATGAAAAAGAGGGCAGATTGGATGTGCTTGTCAATAATGCTGGATATGGATCCTACGGGGCATTGGAAGATGTGCCCACTGAAGAAGCCAGGAGACAGTTTGAGGTTAATATATTCGGTCTTTCAAGAATGACGCAGCTTGTATTACCCAAAATGCGCGAAAATCACTATGGAAAGATAGTAAATATATCATCCGTGGGTGGACGGGTTTGGACTAAATTCGGTGGATGGTACCATGCAACAAAATTTGCTTTGGAAGGATTATCAAATTGTCTGAGAGTTGAGACAAAACCGTTTGGTATTGATGTTATAGTCATAGAGCCGGGTGGTATAAAGACGGACTGGGGTATTATAGCTGCTGAGAATTTAAAGAAAACATCATCCTTGGGTGCTTATGCAGAAGAAGCTGAAAAAACAGCAAAAAGCATGAAGAAGATGTATTCCGGGAAAGGGCTTTCTGAACCTGAACTGATTGCCAGGACAATTGCCAAATCCGTCACTGTCAGAAAACCAAAAACCAGATATTTGGTTGGATTCGGTGCAAAACCTGCTGTGACTATAAAAAACATACTGGGCGACAGGGGATTTGATCATTTATCATCCAGGGTTTTGTAATAAAAAATACTAAGCGACTATTTTAAATGTTGCCTGGCATAATCCGGTATTCCATGAAACTATTTCAGCTGATTCAAGGCACCTGATTTTTTAAGTGATATATGAATTAAAACAGCCAGAATAACATTTATTGTAGAAATTAATGTCAGCGGACCAACCATGGCAAGGAAGAAGTTAATCCCCATACCCGGAATCAAAATAAATACAGCGGTTGCCGCCACTCCATTTAAGAACACTGCAACTATTCCCGAAGGAACGATTCTGGTTTTTTGCACCATGAATCCATAAATCAACATTACTGCTGCCATTTCAACAGCAATGATTAGATGCAATGGTAATGTTAGGGCAAAACCGGATAAAGCTGCTGAAATGAGATGCCCAAGAAATCCGACAATTGCACCAAATAACGGACCCATAATCGATGCGGCTAAAAATGCTGGCAAAGAATCAAACGCAATGGAGTTACCAAAAGGTTTGATAAATGCTCCTGCAACTGACAAGGCAATGAACATCGCACATAACGTTATGTTCTTCAAGGTTAGTTTGTTTTTCATAAAATCCTCCAAAATAAAAAGCCTTATGATTGCATTAAAAACAATCATAAGGACTTTACCATTACCCTTAGTTATAATTTGGAAAAGGCAGGTCTTCTGACTCGTACTGATGGCAACAACAGGAGCCTTCCCGGAAAACCAGTGGCATATTCCTGTGTCCAGTACTCACAGCGGCGGGACCGTTGAAGGTTTTCACTTCATTCCCTATTCTCTCACGTGGAGCACCGTTTCCAATATATTTCCATAAAATTATAGCACCCTCAAATTGATTTGCCAATATTATCTTGGAAATAATGAGCCTAATTTTATTACAGGAATTTCCAACCGGGGAAATTTTGCCGAAACATTGAAGGCAACTATTGCACAGGTAGCCGGACCCGCTGATTCATAAAGATTAATTCCATGGTTTCGGTCTTCCTTGAAATATGAACCAAGGGTGCAACTCATCTCTGTTATTTCATGAGAGATTCCCTTGCTTCCAACCGGGAGTATATCATATGTTCCACTGGATTTCTTTAATTGGTATATGGAATTGAAATCCAGTATCACGTTATTGCGTAAAACTACATCCTCACCATGCAAGGGTAAACCAACAAGATAAAGGTGGCATTGATTTATCAAAGATGGCGGCAGTTCATTGTGCAGTTCACCTACAACCGTAATCCCGATGGATGTTACAGGAATACTGAAATTTTCTTCAGTGCTTCCGGTTACAACATTTTCCCCGGTCATTCCGGCTTCTTTGGCGGCAAATTTTATTCCTTCAATCAATTGATTGCCATAGCCATCCATTGAAACTGAAAGAGTATTTATTACAATCCGGGGAATAGCTCCGATAGACAGGGTTTCGGCCAGAGGAACAAAAGCTGTTCTGTAGCCTGTATAAAACCCATCAGATTTTACAATATCAGATGGCAGATTACCCACACCGGAACATGAGTCACATGCGATTGTAATAAGCTTTTCACCAAAACCAACAATAGATATATCCCTGAAATTTTTTATCATTTTATCTCCTGAAGCACCAGGCAGGCATGGCCTTCGCATATTTCAACTAAAGTAATAGAAGCGTTCATTATTTTAAAAAGCCATCTTTGCTCTTCGTTAAGATGCAGTATTTCAGCAAGGGCTGATCTTATTACTCCGGCATGAGTTATAACAGCCATATCAATGTCATAAGCCAGAATTTCCTTGATAAACAGGCTGACCCGACCGTTGAACTCGAGCTGTGATTCGCCGTCGGGTATTTTATAGTTACCGGGATTATCACAGAAAAGGTTGAATTCAACCGGATATTTCTTTTCAGCCTGTTTCCATGTTAAATTATCAAAAACACCAAAATCAAACTCTCTGAGCCTATGGTCAATGATTGGAGTGAGGCCTGTTTTACTACTTAGTTTATCAGCCAGTGTAATACATCTGTCAAGGGGACTGGAATATATTCGGGATATACCATTGAGTTCAAAATTGGCTGTCAGAGATTCAACCTGAAGATAACCCTTTTCAGTAAGGGGTGAACCTCCGTTGCTGCTGTAACGCTGTTCAATATTTGCTTGTGTTTCACCATGTCTGATAAAAAAAATCCTCATATGATTACTCCAGGACCAGCTTGGTCAAATATGCAAAAAGAAGCAGTAAAAATCCTGAAAACTCAATGATGTATCCTACAATATCACCGGTGATTCCTGACAGTTTCTTTGAAATGCACTTTGTATGAATCAAAATTTCAAAGAATACAATAACGAAAGCAATTAAAGCAGCCAATGCAATTGAAAAATCTGAGCTGAATAAATACAAGAGAACAATTGATATTGCAGTTATAAAAACAGAAAAAGCAGCATGGCCAGCATGCGTAGATTCTATTATTACTTTTCCCATGCCATTTTCACGGGCATAACTGCTTATCGAACAGGAAAATAAAGCAAGGCTCCTACCTGCCGGTGGGATGATAAGGCATGCCCATGGAGCTTCACCAAGGAGTATAATCATTCCTCCAAACCAAATGACAATGCCCAAGACACCAAATGTCCCGATATGACTGTCCTTCATGATTTCAAGCATTCTTTCACGATTCCTGTTACTCGCTAAAGCATCAATGGTATCAGCAAGACCGTCAATATGGATACCTCCTGTAATCAAAAGATATAAAACGACCAAAATAAAAGAAATAACCATTGAAGGTAACAAACCATTTAAAAAAGAATATGTTCCAAAAAGAATAAGACCTATGAAAAGACCGATAACAGGCATATACCATATTCCTTTTTTAAAATCGTCGTCATTGAAATGATGGGATATTTTTACTGGAATACGTGTAAGGAATGTAAGCATCAGTATAAATGGTTTCATTGAGGTCTCCTATTTGAGTTTCTGTGGTAATCCACAGATTATGTTATATACTTCATCGGCTTCGCCTGCCAGAAATTGATTGACACGACCGGATATGTCACGGAATATGGAACCAAGTCGGTAAGAGGGAACAATACCCAGACCCACTTCATTTGATACCAAAACTAATTTTTTGTTATTCTCCCTCATGATATCAAGAAGATTTTTTATTTCAGAAAATACAGTTGATTCCACCACATCAAGTGTTTGTGATGAGCAGGTGTCAAAATCTACATTCTGATCAAACATAATATTTGTTATCATAATTGTAATACAATCAAGTAAAAACACACTGCAATTCATGAATGCATCTTCAATTATAAGGGAGCTAAAATCATTGTATTTTTCAATTGTTTGCCATGACGAGGGTCTTTGTGCCCTGTGTTTTGCAACTCTGTCCGCCATATCATCATCAGTGATTTTAGATGTTGCTATGTAGCATACATTTTCACTTGAATCCTTGCAAATCTTTTCGGCAAAAGAGCTCTTTCCGCTTCTGGCACCGCCGACAATAAAAACAACAGCCATTTTTACTTCCTTTTGGTTAGTGAAACAATTTTACCATATATAAACACAGGTCACCAATCTATCATGAAGCAATATAGGGGAAACAATGAAAACACTGCAAGTTCAAATAATTCATTCAGCTTAAATGTTATATAATATTCAAAGAAACCAAGTTGTGTTTATATTTCAAGGGAATGAAAAAAGGAGTGATCTGATGAAAATCGTTATACTTGATGGCTATACCCTGAATCCGGGAGACTTGAGCTGGGATGGTCTTCGGTCATTGGGAGATTTAACTGTATATGACAGGACTAAGGAAGAGGATATTGTAAGACGTATCGGCGATGCACAGGTCGTATTTATCAACAAAGTAGCCATTACCAGGGAAATACTGGATTCATGTCCATCAATAAAATATATTGGGGTATTTGCTA
>CAYYXJ010000029.1:0-21055 GCA_964475455.1 uncultured Clostridiaceae bacterium
GGACAGCAAGACCTCAGCAATGAAGGATGGATTAACCGGAGGCATTTCACCTGATGAACTAAAAGAAATGGCGGCGGGTTTCATTATTATGGGAGATAATCTAAGTGGAATATCTGATGGCCTAGCAGTTTTTTATGAAAAAAGCAACATGATGGTTGCGGATATACCTACAGATCAAGCTGAACTTGATAGTATTCTATATGATGAAAACAATGAACTGAGATCACTTTTTAACGATATTGTTATAGATGCTTATAATTGCTTAATGGTTGTAAAACTCCAGGGTAATTTGGAAGATGAATATAAAGACCAGATTGTAGATAGTATAAAAGTAGCATTAGGAAATGAAGATTTTGAAACAATTTCATATATAGTATCGGGTAAACCGGTGTTGGATTCATCACTTAGAACTGAGATGAAAAGCAATATGATGATGATGGTAGGACTTGCCGTTTTAATTATGTTCATTGTCCTTGCTATTGTTTTTAAAGTGAGATGGAAAATGCTCAGTCTTGGCATTATCATGGTGTCAGTTGTAGCGACATTGGGATTTATGGGTATTTTGAGTGTTCCCATAACCATGGTTTCTATGGCGGTATTCCCCATATTGATAGGCTTGGGTATAGATTATTCCATACAATTCCATAATAGATTTGAAGAAGAAAAGTCTGTTAAAAAGACTGTGCAGCAAATTGGAAAAGCGATAGCAATAGCAGTCTTTGCAACAGTACTTGGATTTATATCACTATATGCATCTCCGGTACCAATGATTCAGGATTTTGGTAAAATGCTTACCATTGGTGTAATTATTAGTTTTATCGGTAGCATGTTCCTATTGTTACCCATATTACATTTACGAGAGAAATTTGCTAAAAAGGAAAAAGTAAAAAAAAAGGCAGTTAAAAATAATCTTGAAAAAGAAACTGCTTTAGACAGGATTTTAAAATTCACTACTAAGACAGTTATAAAGCTTTCTATTCCCATTCTAATTTTGGTAATCCTCCTTGCAGGTGCAGGATTCTTGGTTGACCAAAACGTAGGAGTTGAAACAGACATAGAAACGTTTATGCCCCAGGATATGGACGCCCTTGCGGATATTCATACTGTAAGGGATACTGTTGGTTCAACGGACCAGATAGTAATTTATATAAAAGACAATGAAATACTTACTGAAGAAAATATCAGTTGGATTCAATATAAAACAAAAACCTTGGAAAGCAATTACCCTGATAAAGTAGTGGGTGTTAAATCAATTGATACACTTGTTGAAAATTTTGCAGCGGATGGAGATCTTAGCACCGAACAATATATAGAAGCTGTGGGTATGTTACCTGAGGAGCAGGTAAGTATGTTCATCAATGAAGATAATAATGAAACAGTAATACTTTTGAATATCAAACACCTTTCAACAGATGACTTGCAGGCATTTATTGAAGATCTGCAGTATGATTCCAATGATATAGATATGAATATTCAGATTACAGGTAAGAGTGCAATTGATGTAGAAATGGTTAATGGGTTAACATCAGGGCGAGTAAAAATGACTATAATAGGATTGATATTAGTATTTACAGCACTATTGCTGATTTACAGAAACTTATTTAAAGCATTGATTCCAATAATTCCTGTCGGACTGATAATCGGAATGTCCAGTGGAATAATGTATTTACTTGGTATTAAGTTCACTCCAATCACAGCAACAATGGGTGCCCTTGTGTTGGGAATGGGAACCGAGATGACTGTCATGCTGCTGGAACGATATTTAGAAGAACGTAAATCAGGAAAAGAGAAGCTTGAATCTATGATAATTACTGTAACTAGAATAGGAAAGGCAATAGTGGCGTCAGGATTAACAACAGTGGGTGGATTTTCTGTGCTAATGATATCTCAGTTCGTGATTCTGAGAGATTTTGGTTTTATGACAGTAATAAACATTTCATTGGCATTGCTAAGTACATTCATAGTATTGCCACCGATTATAATACTGTTTGACAGATTTTTGTTGAGTAAAAAGGAAAAATTGAAATTGCAGGAGAGAATAAACCGCTAGTAGTACTCTATCGGAGCTTGTTTTATATGCTTGCTTTAATAATTATAAGTAATATAATTACTCTTAGTGAAAAGAGGGAAAGAGAAATGAAAAAACTACCTGATATTATACTAAGTGAATGGGCAAAAAGGACAAGTGCTCCTGTTGTAACAACTGTAGATGAAGATGGAAATACTAATTCGATATATGCAACATGCGTATCTATTTATAATGAAGAGAAGATTCTTGTTGCAAATAATTATTTCAACAAAACCCTGAAAAACATGGAAAAGGGCTGTAAGGGGAACTTTTTATTTATAACAGAGGACAGGAAGAGTTATCAGCTAAAGGGTATATATACACACTATACAGAGGGTACTATGTTTGATGATATGAAAAAATGGAACAAGCAAACTTTACCGGGTGTTGGTGTCGCTGTACTTGAAGTTAATGAAGTATTTTCTGGTGCCGAAAAAATAGAGTTCTAGTAATTCTCGGGATTGCAGCTGTTATCAACAGGTAAATCCAAATAAAACTTTGTATATTGGCCTATCTCTGTTTCAAAAGTTAATTCTCCATGATGGTCTTTGACTATACCATAACTTATATATAGACCTAGACCGGTTCCTCTGTCTCTGCTCTTTGATGAGAAAAATGGTTCAAAGATTTTTTCTTTAATAGAATCGGGAATACCATTACCATTATCCTCAACAGTTATTCTAAACCATCTGCTATTTTCTTTGTTTAATTGATTACAATACAATTTAATTATTTTTTCTTCATGATGTCCTTGATATTTATCATTCAGGGCATCCCGGGCATTTGTTAAAAGGTTCAGTAGTACTTGCTGTATTTGTTGACTATTACATTTAACCTCAGGTAAATTTTCCGGGATATCAACTATTAATTCTATTTGGTCCTGCTTTATTACAGTTTTAATAAGAGATAAAACACTCTCAATTATATCTTTAATATTTGTACAGCGCTGTCCTTGATTTTCGTACCTTGAAAACTGTAATAAATTTTTTACAATAACCGCAATTCTATTTGTCTCATTTATTATCTCTTTTGCATATTCAGCATTTTCGCTTTCTTTATCCAAAGAATCCAATATTAATTGGCCATAATTCATAATACCATTCAAAGGGTTATTTATTTCATGTGCTACACCACCTGCCAGTGTTCCAACTGATTCAAGGCGTTGTTGCTGATTTTGGCGATTGGCAAAATCAAGTTTCACTTCCTCCAGTTTTTTTTGTTCGGTAATGTCCCGGGCTGCTCCCCATATTGCAATAACCTTACCTCCTGAGTTTGTCTCTGCCTCGCCTCGTACCCAAATCCACCCACTTGGTTCATTATTAATCACTGTTTCAAGTTCCAGCTCATAAGGTATTCCCAATATTCTTGTGCGTTCTAGAGCAGCAGATAGTTTATCCCAGCTTTCAAAAGTAAATAACTTCATATGCTCAGTATACGGAGGTGGGGCAAGAGTTGGATCAAACCCAAAGATTTTATAAAGCTCTCTTGACCAATCTACCTCATTGGTTTCTAAATCCAATCGCCAGGTTCCTAGGCCTGCTATTCGCTGTGACTCCAATAAATCCTTATTCTTTTGTTTAAGCTGCTTCTCACTGTTTTTCCTCCCGGTGATATCATTGACAATAGTTGCAAATTGATTAATTCTGGGAGAATAGACAGAAACTTCAAAATACTTCTCCAGTTCATTTGAGTAATTCTCAAACGTCGTAGGAATTCCTGTCAAAGCAACCTTACCATATTTTTCTATCCAGTATTCTTCTGTGCCCGGCAGTATTTCAAGTACGGTTTTCCCAATAACATCTTCATGTTTGAGACCTGTCAAAGCTTCAAAGCCTTGGTTAATTTCTAGAAACCGATAATCGATTGGTTTGCCTTCTTCATTTAATATGATTTCATGCAAGGCGAGACCTTGGGTCATCTGCTTTACAAGTAATCTGAACTTTTCTTCACTTGCCATTAGCGTCGATTCGGATCTTTTCAAGCTACTGAATATTGTGTTGTATGGCTTTTGAATATTGTACACAACTATATTTAAAAAGATTATAACCAAACCAATTAACCGTATATAGTGCCCCAGAAAGTTTTGTATTCCATAAACATCAGCATAAAGAGTAAACATAAATTCAGATAGAATAAATGCTACCAGTGCAATATGTAGACCATTATAATTATTTATAACTTCATTTCTTTTACTAAACAGGAATCCCAAGCTAATTAAGTATATGAATATTATTACATATTCGCTGATAATCTTAAAAAGAGTCAAGCCTTCTCCTTCAACGAAACAAATCGGGAACAATCCGGCAAAACATAAATATATTATAATTAGAGCTGATAAATTATATATTATAATAAATATCCAGGCTTTTATTTTTTTTTCAAACAAGACAATTGCGACCAGTATGCTTATGGCCTGAATATAATTTAATCCAATCCATAGCTGTGTCGGAAGATTTGAATCATAGCCACTGAAAATGTTCATATCCTTGTAAGCAATTGCATGCAAAAAAGTCATGACAGCAATGGCAAGCATTCCATAACCAATTCTTTCCAATAAAGAGTGTGAGTTATATTTTCTTGAAATAATTGTTATTGTGAATATTAGTATTGCTACCGCTAATGTGAAAAATTCAGTTGATAGATGGAATAAGTTGTAATTGTATCCGGAAAGAATATATAAAAGCGGCCCAAGCACAATAAATATAGCTATCATTATTACCTGGCTTTTTATGCTTATTGTTTTCTTCATAATAATCCTTTTCTAAATATATATTTATTTGCGTTGTCCATGCTTTGTTATTTAGAAGATTCTTTAATGCCATTAATTTATGAAGGTGCTTTTTTCGCTAATGTTTATAATAAATTCATCTCTAATTATACATTATTGAAATGCTAATACCAATATAGTTGTGGTTTTTTGTGGCAAGCGGGTTTATATAGTATAATTAACAAGAAATCTAAACAAATGGAAAAATGTGTGGTAAAACAATTTTTGAAACTTATAGCATTGATTACTGTGATTATGATATTTCTTTGCTCTTGTTCTCCAATAGACGTTAAAATAGAACAACCTTATGAAACACCCCTACAATCTCTGAGTGCATCTCCGGTACCGGTTATAACCAATACCCCTGATCCAACAATGACGAGTCCTCCAACATCAACTCCGATTGAAACAGTTGTTCCGACAGCAGAACCATTACTTACTATTTAAGACAAAGAAATTAGTGACTTTATAACTAACCTTGGAATTGAATACCCACCCGAACGAATTGAGAAGATTTATGATGGAAGGGCTGTGCTTATACTGTACAGCGAGCACGATGTTTACACTCTTTACGAACTCTATAAAAATCATGAATACAAGCTGGTTTCAACAGAAAAACGCTGCAGTAACTTCAGTTATCCACTGTATCGGATCATTATTAATGATTCAGTACAGGAACTAAATCTACCATACCTTGTTTTTTAAATTTATGCTTGGACTATTTATGAGAATTCTGTAAAAACAATTATTCACAGATATGATGAATCCATAGAAGTTATAACTGATGGCGAACAACTTATTATATGTGCGGATGAGAATCTTAAGGCAGTGAACCATGCAGAATCTTTCAATTCTAATGGAGACAAGATAGGGGAGTACTACTTTAATCGAATTGTTATAGTTCAGCCTGATGTGGTGCCACCTCAGGAAACCATTTTAATGGATTCAGGAACTGTTGTATATGCCTGGGGTGGAGGAACAAGCTCCCTTCGATATGACCTTGTTGGTGACGGTACCATAGATGAAATAGATTTTGCCTTTCCGGGTTTCTCAGACAACAGTCACAAGATTTTCAATATTGAGGATATTGATAAAGCCCTTAAGGAAATGAGACCTCCTTCAAAAGATAGTGTTGGTATAAGAATTAATGGAAATGAGTTTTAAATCAGTGGATAGGCTACACTAATTTGGACAGATTTTTTAAGGTCATATACAATGAATAAGATTAAAAAAGGAGACAAATTATGACCGAAACAAAAAATCCAAGACCACGCAGGAGTTTTACAGATGAATTCAAGAGACAAATTGTTCAACTTCATGCAAACGGAAAACGGAAGTGTGATATTACCAGGGAATACCACCTGGCACCTTCCTTGGTAGACAGGTGGATAAATCAGGCAAATAATTCTGGTTCATTCAAGGAAAAAGACAACAGAACACCAGAGGAACAGGAACTGATAGAACTAAGGAAACGCAACATGCAGCTTGAAATGGAAAATGACATTTTAAAGCAAGCGGCGCTGATATTAGGACAAAAGTAATTGTCATTAGGAATAACTCGCACAAATACTCAATATCAGCAATGTGTCTTGTCCTTAAGATTTCAAGAAGCACCTACTACTATGAGGTCAGAGAGAAAAAAACTGACAATGAACTGACTGAAACGATTATTGATATCTTTAAAAAGAGCAGGAATAACTATGGAGCACGAAAAATCAGAGTAGAACTTAAGAAAAAGAACATGCAGGTTTCAAGAAGGCGTATAAGCCGTATTATGAAGCATGAAGGACTGATTTCCAGCTATACAGTGTCTAACTTCAAACCACAGCCAACTCCTTGTAATGAATCAGAAACAGCTAATCTGATAGAACAGCAGTTTGATGATAAGAAACATTTAGAGGTTGTTGTCAGTGATCTGACTTATGTTAGAACAGGAAACAAGTGGCAGTATATATGTATCCTGATGGATCTGTTCAATCGAGAGATCATCGGTTACAGTGCAGGAAAGAGAAAGGATGCACAATTAGTGAAGAAAGCTTTTTCAAGAATCAAAGCAAACTTAAAAAACATTCAGGTTTTCCATACTGACAGAGGCAACGAATACAAGAACAAGCTGATTGATGAAATCCTTGAAACCTTTGGAATCAACCGCTCATTGAGCATGAAAGGCTGTCCGTATGATAATGCAGTTGCAGAAGCATCATTTAAGATAATTAAAACGGAATTTGTAAAAGGGAAAATATTCAGGGATTTGGAAGAGCTACAATATGAGTTGGCGGATTATGTGAACTGGTTCAATAACCATAGGATTCATTCATCACTGGGTTATATGACACCGAAGGAGTACAGGATTGATACCCTTAAGAAAAATGTCTGAAAAAGGGGTGCCAATCCACAGTGGTGACTATTTTCAGGGGCTGTTTATTGTGGTTGATATAGATTCCACCGATGTTAGGTATGAACTACTTATCGGTGAAGAAAGCCCTAGTTCAGATGCAGAAGGTATTGGATATATCAAAGAAACCCTCGCAGTCATTGGGAATTAGTGAAAATTCAAGCACAATAAAAAAGGCCCTCACAAGAGTGTCTTTTTAAATCGTCTTCAGGATTTGTATTCATTTCGTCGGTCTCCTGAGAGTTTTGAATAATTTTATCAACCGAAGATTCTTTTCATTTTATCGCAGTAGTACTGAACATTTTCCCACTTGGAGTCCGGAGCCAGTCTGTGATCCGGGCATGGGATATACCCTCCGAGTTCTATCAGTGGCTTGAGGCGTTCTATTTCCTCATCAATTGCCTTATAGTCCCGTGAGAAGACCACTTTGTTCATACCTCCTACACCTTTGAGTTCCTTTCCATATTTTTCGCGCCACGGCTTGATGTTTGCATCCCAGGTGCCTACTTCCATGGGGAACATTGTGTTGACGCCGTTTTCAAGCCAGGTGGGAATCAGGGCATCTATCTTACCGTCACAGTCAAGGGATACTATATCAATCTGGTATTCATGGAACAAATCGGTCATTTTCTTGTAATGGGGTCCGACAATTTCGTCGAATATTCCGGGACTGACAAGGGGGCCGTTCTTAAAGCAAATATCTTCCCAGAAGTGACCGAAATCGAACTTGACTCCTGTTTCGAGTACGGTTTTGGTGGTTGTATATTGCATATCAGCTATTGTGTCAATTATTTCGATATATAAATCCATGTCATCAGCAACCATGTAACTGGAGCCCACAACCCCTGCGTAATTTCTGAAATGGCCATAATAGCTGCCTGCATGCAACCCTAGCGGTCTGTCCCTTTCCTCAGGTTTTGGCAAGGAATACAGTTCATCAAAGTTAATTCGGTCAAGTGAGAACTTAAGCTTCGGAAGGTACTCATCCTCCCAGGATCTGCGGTCCTTGAGAGTATGGTCGATTTCTGCGGGTATGGATGACACACCTTCCTTTTCGGTAATTATGACTCCATCCCAGTTGAGAACAATCCTGGTTCCGTCCGGTTTCTGTTCAAGTACTTTCCTTTCAAAGGAGGGAAGCAAACCATTTCGGGGAGAAAATGTGTTGTACCAGTTGAAATCGAAGCCAAGTTTATCGGAAATAAATGTATCTACCTCATTGCCGTCTTTCCATACCTTATCAAGACCTTTTTCTATATGTCCTTCTTCACCCCATATTTCAATGGTTTTATCCCAGTAGCCAAAATGGACAACGGGCATCCTGTCATAATTCTGGTACCTTAATATTGCCAGTGAGCGTTCCCTGTTATTCATAAATACCCCTTTTAATGAATTGTATTAAGTTCTACATAAACAATTATACATGCTAAGTATATGAATGAGGCATTGAAAAAGGAAATCCAGAGAATATTTGGTTCACAACAGGATATACAGTGTTTATAAATGGTAAAAAATCTAAATAGGTGGAAAAAGATAGCTTTTAGTAATAGGACAAGCCATTCCGGAATAAAGATTTTTAGTGACAAACATTGTATACTGTAAAAGTAATAATATAAACAGAGGTTAACTGTATGTCAAAAAAAGTTACGCATTTAGTAGACAAAATATATAAAAACGGTCAGGTTATGGCTACGCTTGAAAATAATATATTAACTGTTTACTACGAGAATGGTGTTGTTAAAGCACAAGGTAAAGTCCAAAATGAACAGATGCAGGGTAAATGGTTATTCTACAGCAAGAAAAACAACCTCATACAAATTGGTAACTTTAAATCAGATATTAAGCATGGTGAGTTTATTAGATACGATACTGAAGGAAAAATAAATTATCATGTAATATTCAATGAAGGCAAAGAAGTAGAAAGAAAAATTTGACCTGGCTTGATTTAACACTAGACCATTCTATTAGGTTCTGTCGTGACTTGCCCAAAATTCTAAATGTAAGTCACTGTCGAACTTAGTGATGGCCTTAAAGTGCAGAACAAAGGACACTCTGATGAGTGTCCTTTGTTCTTGGTTGCGAGGGCGACCAGGTGTACAGTGCACTCATGATGAACACCATTGGTAAGTATTTCAGCCAAAACTATTTACTCGTCAAGTTGCTACTACATTATTGAATTGAATGCTTCAGAAATGTTTCGTCACATAAATAGAATTAAAATAGTGACCACTTGACATTACGTCACAAAAAAAATACAATAAATGTGACGAAATAGACAAACAGTATAGCATTATCTATTACTAAGTTTTTTAAGGTGATTAAATGGAAAGAAATATCATTATCAACTCAATCAAAGATAAAATCCATGAGTCGAAGAGTGGACAGATTTATACATTGACGGATTTTCTTGATATAGCCAATTATGACGCTGTAAGAAAAGCGTTGTCAAGACTAACAAAATCCGGTGAACTTATACGTGTTCTTCGCGGTATATATAAAGTACCTAACTATAATGAGTTTTTACAACAGGAAGTTCCAGTATCACCTGATGAGATTGCAAGAGCCATTGCAAAAGAGAGAAACTGGACAATCGGTCCAAAAGGTGATGCAGCACTGAATCTTCTTGGACTTACTACGCAGGTGCCGGCAGTCTATGAATATATCTCAGATGGACCCTATAAGAGTATTGATTACAATGGCATAATGATTAAGTTCAGCAGACGATCTAACAAAAATATCAGTGGTAAAACATATAAGACCATATTGATTATTGAAGCTCTTCGTACACTGGGACAAGAAGGTGTAGATAATGTTGTAAGAAACATAATTGTTCATAAATGTACGAGAGAGGATTTTGAACAGCTATTAGACGATGGTAAATCATGCAGCAGGTGGATATTTGAAGAGATAAAAGAAATCGTTCGAGCCGGGGGATATAAGGATGTTGTATTTAGCAAATAGACCGAATGAGGATCGTCGTGCAATCTTTTCAAGTACGGCATTAAAGCGAAAATTAAATGAAGCAATTATTGAGAAAGATTTTTGGGTGTGCTGGATGCTTGAGATTCTGTTTCATCATTGTGATTATGCAAAGCACTTAGCTTTCAAGGGTGGGACTAGTCTGTCGAAAGGATATGGCATTATACAGAGATTCAGCGAAGACCTGGACTTAGTACTTGACTGGCGTTTGCTTGGTTATGGCAGTAATGAACCGTGGGATGCACGAAGCAACTCTGCTCAGGATCGTTTTGCGAATGAAATAAACGAGAAGTCTGCTGAGTTTCTTAGGGGTGTGTTGATGCCTCATTTGGAGAAGATCACAAGAGAACAGGGAGTGGTTTCGTTCAGATATTATATTGACGAAGCGGACCAACAAACGATTAGGTTTGTATATCCTCAGTTATATATTGATGAAGCGTTGGTTCAGGAAATAAGGCTTGAGATTGGCAGTTTGGCTGCATGGACACCAGTCACAGAAAGAGTAATTACACCATTTATATCAGAAGAGTTTCCGCATCTTTTTGATGTGCCGGATACACTTATTAGAACGGTTGAAGCAAAGAGAACCTTCTGGGAAAAGGCAACGATTCTACATAGTGAAGCACATCGTTCAGGTACAAAAGTACCACCAAGATATTCAAGACATTACTATGATATGTATATGCTTTATCATAGCGCCATTAAAGATGAAGCTTTTGCTGATTATGATTTGCTCTGTAAGGTAGCAACATTTAAACAGAAATTTTATAGGTCAAACAGAGCAAAGTATGAGGAAGTAAATCAGAACGAGTTAAAACTGCTGCCACCTGAAGAAAGCATTCCAACGTTGCTTGAGGATTATCATAGTATGCAGAGTATGATATTTGGCGAAGCGGTTACATTTGAAGAAATATTAAGTGGCCTTGCAGAGATGCTAAAAGAAGTGGAGAAAATGCGACCGTAAATCAAACGTAAAAACGAACGCAAAAAATTGCGTTTGATTTACATCTACATATGCTGTATTCATTTGATTTTCTAAGTCCCATAATTATTAGGATAGAACAGTGAAGCACATAAGGACTACAGTACAGATGCTGATAATTAAAACTGTCGACATTGCTAATTAAAATGAGCATCCTAATAAGTAATCAATGACGCATTTTTCGTAGTTGCGGGAGAAGGATTCGAAGCCGGGAGCTCCGGTGGCATATTGTTAACAACAGTTTCGGGTTCTACTTGTTATTTAATTTAATGCGATACAGATTACCGCTGCTGGGTTAATAATATTTTACTTATATATTTGTATTAAATATTTTAGCACCCTGCCATCTTTTGAGTTCTCCAATGACTTGCCTAGGGTATTGATTTTCAAGTCATTGCTGAACACTGGGTATGGCCTTAAAGTGCAGAACAAAGGACACTCTGATGAGTGTCCTTTGTCCTTGGTTGCGGGAGAGGGATTCGAACCCCCGACCTTTGGGTTATGAGCCCAACGAGCTGCCAGCTGCTCCACCCCGCGTCGTTTTGGTGCCGGAGACCGGAATTGAACCGGTACGATCTGTTAGGATCGCGGGATTTTAAG
Organism: uncultured Clostridiaceae bacterium; assembly: GCA_964475455.1. Lineage (GTDB taxonomy): Bacteria > Bacillota > Clostridia > DUPQ01 > DUPQ01 > JAFGQE01. The sequence continues at coordinate 11,792 of CAYYXJ010000029.1, forward strand.
TCCCGTGCGTCTGCCAGTTCCGCCACTCCGGCTAGCTCTCCTAGAGCGGCCTAATTATTATAACCCACTGTTTATGGTGTGTCAAACTAATTATCTTCTTCCTCAAATTTTTCAACCCAGGTTCTTTTTAAGAAGATAAAAAAGTAAACTGCTGAGGCTATAGCCGATACAATCAAGGTTGCATAAAGGTCATTGGGGTCAAAAACTTCATTACCGGGAAGCATTGTAAATTCATATATCATAACAATAAGTGTTACCCCTGCAATATATACCATGTCAAAGATTCTGTCCTTGCCCTGCAATAGCAGTATAAAGAAAACTGCAGTAAGGGTTCCGAAGCTGGAACCGAGTGTGTCGGCAATATAGAAATCAAAAAACCCATTTTCATATATGAATGGTCTATAGTATGATCTTCCCGCTTCAGATATAAAGAAACATATGGCAAATAAAATTAGCAAAACCTTTTTCTTCTTAGTGAAGTCAGTTTGCTTCTTCAATATATAGTATATGACTGTGCATATAATTGGTAATAATATAAAGGGACCGAAACTATCCATAATCTTCCTTTCTTGATAATGAATTTTATCACAAAGACAGTAAAACTTCATTCAGAATTTTAAAAGTGCCGGAGATATAGTGACTGAATAAGCAAGTTCCTATGACACTTTAAGGGTATAAGTGTATTGTTTGGTACTCGAAAGTAATATTTCAATAAGCTTGTGATATAATCCAAATGTTGGTTCAGCAGCTAAAACCATAGTAAATCAGGCAGGGCTGAAGTAATAAAAAAGAAATGAGGTGGAAAATTGGCTAATAAATTGATGAAAATCGGACCGGTCACATTGATTGTAATTGTACTGTTGATATGGCTTGCCACAGGTTTTTATACTGTTGACTCCGAAGGAGGAGAAGCAGCAGTTGTTCTACGATTCGGAAGCCATGTGAGTACGGTATATGACGCAGGTTTGCACTGGCATCTGCCGTCCCCGATAGAAACTGTTGAAAAAGAAAGATTGAAGGAAATCAGAACCATTGAACTTGGCTACAGAACAACAAAAGTAGGAAGTGCCAGTGAATATTCTGAATATCAGATAGTCCCAAGTGAAGCCAGGATGCTTACACAGGATGAGAACCTGGTTGATGTTGAAACGGTTATTCAATATGAAATAGTTGACATAGAGGCATATGTGTTTAATGTTGATGATCAGGAAGGCACAATGACCATATCTGCAGAATCAGCAATCAGAAGGGTTGTTGCAAATCATCTGCTTGATGAAGTTCTTACAGACAACAAATCAACCATACAAAGTGAAATTCTTACTGATTTGCAAGCAACAGTGGACTTGTATGACATGGGTGTTCAAATAAATAATGTTGTTCTTCAGGATGTTGCTGCGCCAGAGGAAGTTGATGCAGCTTTCAAGGATGTTGCAAATGCAAGGGAAGATAAAGCCAGTTATATAAATGAGGCTGAGACCTATGCCAATGAAATCCTTCCAAAAGCACGTGGTAATGCAGCAGAAGCTGTAAACCAGGCTGAAGCATATAAAGAAAAAAGAATATCTGAGGCAAAGGGTGATGTAGCAAATTTCCTGGCGGTTCTGGAAAAGTATGAACTGGGTGAAGAGGTAACGAGAACCAGGATGTATATTGAGACAATGGAACAGATACTTCCGGGTATGAGTAAATATATCGTTCCTGCTGATGACGGAACAATCAAATTTCTGCCCCTTGACGGATCAAATGTAATGGGAGGTGGACAGTAATGAGCGGATTCACCAATAATACACAGAATCGTGTAAAGGAAGTAAGAAACAGCAAGGCGTTCAAATCATTGATAGTTGTAATAGTGGTAATCATTGCAGTAGCTATTTTGTTCAGTCTTTGTACTTTTAAAGTAGATGAGAGGGAGCAGGTTGTAGTCAAACAGTTCAATGAGGTTGTCAGGGTTATAATAGATGAAGAAACACCTGAACTGGAAGCAGCACGGCTCTCAAATGACAGTTTAAAGGATGTCAGGGTGGTTGAAGGCCGTAAGGGATTGTTTCTGAAGATTCCTTTCATTCAAACCGTTGAAACCTATACCAACCAGCTTCTGACATATGATACTGTGCCAAGGGAAGTAATAACTCAGGATAAAAAGAAACTGGTTCTCGATAATTTTGCACAGTGGAAGATAGAAAATGCTGCATTGTTTGTATCAACAATCAATAATGAAAGAAAAGCACATCAAAGGCTTGATGAAATTGTTTATTCGAAGTTGAATGAAGAAATCGGTAAAATAACCGCACATGTAATGATTTCTGACAAGGAATATGTTAATGAAATGCTTGCCAGGATAACAGCTTCAACAAATGAACAACTGGTGAATTATGGTATGGCGGTTGTTGATATAAAAATCAAGAGAACTGACCTTCCTTCAGAAAACTATGAAAATGTGTTCAACAGAATGCGTACTGAAAGAGAACGAGCTGCCAAAACATACAGGTCAGAAGGTTTGGAAGAAGCCCAGAAAATTGAATCTGCTGCTGACAAAGAGGCAACCATTCTCGAAGCGCAGGCTTACGAAGAAGCTCAGACTATCAGAGGAGCAGGGGATGCTGAGGCACTTAAGATATATGCTGATGCCTACAACCAGGATCCTGAATTCTATGCCTTCTATAGAAGTCTTCAAGCTTATCAGAAGACACTGGGGTCAGGTACAACTATAGTACTGAACCCCGATGCCGACTTCCTTAAGTATCTTTTCAATCCGTTTGGAATATCAGAAGAAGCATTGGAAGAACCGGTAACTGAACCAATTGAAATCCCATAAAAGCCCAGGCATAAACTAGTAAAGGCCCATGGAGTAATCCATGGGCCTTTTATATCTGCATATTCAACCATTAAAACTAATAATCATTCCCGACCTAAATATTTAGGTCGGGAATGATTATTAGTGGGAGTGGTTTTGTTGACTAATGAAAGGGGGGTGTATATAATATTTCAGTGATGTAGAGCATCTGATGCTCTTTTATATTGTGAAGGTATAAATTCACAAAATACATTGAACTGGGAGATAAAAAATGGCAAAGCCTAGAAGAATTGACTATTCTTCGGTGCAGAAAAAAGAAACAAAGCTAAAACCAGGTGCAAAGCTTTGGATTAGATTTACTGTTGCTGTTCTCATCGTAGCTTTCTTTGTTGTTCTGATACTTACCGGCGCTCCCGGACTGGGAGTTTCCAAGGTTTCAGATATAAAGACAGGTATTGATATAAGGGGTGGAGTTTCCGCTACTTTGTATCCGGATGTAGAAAATATCAGCAGTGTAACCGACGAACAGATTCAGACCATACAGGAAATACTCGAAAACAGAATTGAAGCCAAAGGGACCTTTGATTACAACATGAGCCCTGATTATGAAAACAAAAGGCTTCTTCTTGAAATACCTTACACATCAGGTGATGATACAAACCCACAGAAAGTAATTGATGACCTCGGTGAAATGGCATTACTGACATTCCAGAGATGGGATGAAGAAAAATATGGTTATGACAGCAGCGGAAGGCTGGTTTTCCTGGTGGAGGAAGCAGAACTCAAGGATGACAATATTGTACTTGACGGTACAGATATAAAAGATTCATCAGCCATGCTGAACACGAAGGATAATTCATATATGGTGGCCCTTACATTGACTGATATCGGAGCTGAGAAATTTGCACAGGCTACAGCTGAACTTATCGACAAACCGATCGCAATTTATCTTGATGATGAATTAAAGAGTTATCCGATAGTTTCAGATGTTATCGCAGGTGGCGAAGCTTCCATAACAGGTAACTTTACTCTTGAAGAAACCATTGAACTGGCCAATTACATCAAATATGGTGCCCTTCCATTTGCAATGACAGCACAGGAAATCAATTCAATCACTCCAATACTCGGTGAAAGTGCCCTGAATGTAACTTTAAGGGCTGCAGTGGTTGCATTCCTCCTCGTTGTACTTTTTATGATAGGAAGATACAGGCTTCCGGGAGTAGTTGCATCCGTTGCACTGGTGGGTCTGGTTGCAAGTGAAATTTTCTGGATATCTGCATTCAATGCATCAATTACCCTTCCCGGTATAGCCGGTATCATACTGACCATAGGTATGGGTGTGGATGCAAATGTAATAATATATGAGCGTATCAAAGAAGAGCTTAGGAATGGAATAGGCCTTGCTGAAGCCATTGATATTGGTTTCAAGAGAGCCTTTTCCGCCATATTCGATGCAAACGTAACAACACTTATCTCCGGCGGAGCACTTTATATTGTTGGAAGCGGTCCCATAAAAGGATTTGCCCTTACCCTTATAATAGGGGTTATCATGAGTTTCTTCACAGCAATAATAGTTGTAAAATATCTGCTCAAGGCAGTTGCCACTTTGAAAATATTCAATAAAAAATGGTTTTATGGCGTCAAGGGGGTGGCAAAATGATTGATTTAATGAGTAAAAGAAAATATTTCTTCATATTCTCAGCTGTCCTTATATTGATTGGATTGGTATTCTTCCTGATTAACGGCGGATTCAACTGGGATATTCAGTTTGAAGGCGGAACAATAATCAAGATTGAGATGAAGGATGATAATTATGATGCAAATGCAGCAGAAGTAGAAATAGAGAATCTTCTTGGCAAAGGGGTTACAATTCAAAAGGAAACGACATTTAATCCTGAAGACGAGGATAATAACCTCGCATTGATGTCCATCAAGGTTTCAAAGGAAAACACCCTTGATAGCGCAGAAATCAATAAGGTCATTGATTATCTTGAAAATTCTCCGAATTTCAATGTTAATAATACAACCCAGCCACAGATTCAATCTGTTGCACCTTTTATAGGGGTTGAGCTTAGAAATAAGGCATTGATGGCTGCCGGATGGGCCATGCTTCTGATAGTTATATATGTTGGCATACGGTTCAGGGTTATGTCAGGTTTTTCTGCAGCTCTTTTTGGAATCGTTGCACTTATACATGATGGATTGATAATGCTCTCGGTATATACCGTATTCAACATCCCTGTCAATGAAGTGTTTGTTGCCGCTATTCTTACTATTATCGGTTACTCTATGAATGATACTATAGTAATCTATGACCGGATAAGGGAAAACAGCGCAGTCATGAGCAAAACCGACCTTGAAAAAATGGTCAATACCAGCACATGGCAGTCACTGCCCAGAACGATAAACACCCTGATAACCACATTGCTGACAATTACAACCCTATACATCTTTGCCTCAATATATAATGTAGACTCAATTCAGCAGTTTGCATTCCCATTGATCATTGGTTTGACCAGTGGTTCATATTCATCCATTTTTATTGCTACGCCTCTTTGGATGATGTGGAGGAAGTACAGTATCAAGAAAAAGCTGATGGAAGCAAAGTCATAGGAGGCACTTCGTGGGGATGAATGGACAAGCTATGAGAAATGCTGTCCGGTTTGAAAAAATTATTGATGGAACCTACGGATATACTGGTTGCATACATTATTCTGAATAGCATAATGAACCGTCTGAAAGCCTTTGCTTACAGGCGGTTTCTGTTATCCGAAGCTATATAGTGAAAGGCACCCGACAGGAACAGGACAAAGGAAAAAAATGAATCTATATGAATACCTTTTGAGCACAGCCATTAAAACAACCCGGATAATCTCCGGGAAACATGAAATAACAAGATTTACCAAGTATCTTGACAATATTGAATATAAGTCAACGGATGAGCTGATGGCACTTCAAGCCATCGAGATGTCAAAACTACTTAAGCATGCAGTTGAAAGAATACCATTTTACATGAAATTCAAAGGCAATCTGGAATTGAATCCTGAAACAGTGAATGAGGATATTAAGGAATTTCCTGTCTTGACGCGCGAAATGATTTCAGAGCATTATGATGAGTTAATTGATTTAAAAGCCAAGGGGGGAGAAAGACTCCTAAGCGGAGGAACCATCGGGAAAAAAACAACAACCATAAGAGGTCGACATGAAATACTCCACAGTGCCAATGGTTACTTTGACAACATGGCCGAAGTATATCAGGGAAAGAGTCGTCTGTTGATCAGACGTCAAAGGTCTGCAAATTTTGCAGATAAGCCATATGATAGAATCCATACATATAATCCCATAACAAGAACGAGTTCTGTAAGTCCGGCATTTATGGACATGAAGAAACTTGATTATTTGTATAAGGTATATAAATTCAACAGACCAAAGATAATTATCGGAGTAACTGAGCCTATCTATAGATTCGCTGAGTATATAAAGGCCAATGATTTAAAAACATATCCTGTGGATATAATTGGAACGGGATTTCAGACTATGCTTCCGCGATACAGGGAATTGATTGAATCAGTTTTCAAGGGAGCGATTTTAATTGATGGCTATGGAGCAAATGAGTTTGGAAGGCTGGCTCAGCAGTGCTCGGAGGCAAATGGTTATCACTATATACCACTCATACATTACATTGAATCAGTTGATGCTGAATATAATAGTGTGCAAAAAGGCGAAACGGGGCAGCTCCTTGTTACAACACTTCAAAAAAGAAAAATGCCGCTGATCAGATATAAAGTTGATGATCTTGTAACCATCAGCGATAAAATCTGTGACTGTGGAAGAGGTTTTCCTGTGGTGCAAAGTTTTGACGGGCGAAGAATCGAGTCAATAGTTTCTCCGAAACAAACCTATATGAGTCCGCTGCCATTCTATGAAATAATGGAAGAGTACAAGAACATTGAAGAGTTCAAAATAGAGCAAAGAAGCGAAAATGAAGTTACACTGATATTGAAAATGAAATTTGGTGAATTCAACAATGTCCAGCAACTGGCAGTAAGAAAAGAAATAAACAGATACCTGGACTATCCGATGAAATTGAGTGTTGAATATGTTGATGCAATTGAACCCATGCCAAACGGTAAAATAATGAGGGTTCAGGGACTGGAAAGCTATTTGAACAATAAAAAGAGCAGTTGATATATAATATATGAGGGAGAATTTATATGTTTAGAATGGTACTTGATACAGATACTTATAATGAGGTTGATGATCAGTTTGCACTTGTTTATGCTCTTTTATCCCCTGAAACGGTCAAGGTGGAGGCAATTCATGCTGCCCCATTCCACAACGAAAAATCTGACGGTCCCAAAGACGGTATGGAAAGAAGTTACCGTGAAATTCTGCGGCTGATGAAGCTGATGGGCCATAAAACAAAAGGCATTGTTTTCAAAGGAGCAGACCGGTATATGGGTTCAAAGGATACCCCGGTTGATTGCGAAGCTGTTGATAATCTCATTAAGCTTGCCCTTGAAGCAAGTCCTGGGGACCCGCTGTATGTTGTTGCTATCGGAGCTCCAACCAATGTTTCCAGTGCCATAGTCAAAAATCCGGGAATAATGGATAGAATTATTGTAGTATGGCTGGGTGGAACCACCCTGGATTGGCCGTCAGGAAGAGAATTCAACCAGATGCAGGATATTCCGGCCTCGCAGGTTTTGTTCGATTCCGAAGTCAGACTGGTGCAGATTCCTTGTCATAATGTTGCATCGCATCTCAAGGTTAGTGTTCCTGAGCTTCGGGCATGTATGGGTGACTCTGATATTGCCAAAGCCCTTGTAGACATTGTTGATGAAGCAGTGGAAGGAAATCCGGGAAGAACACGCATCATATGGGATATAGCTGCTGTAGCATACCTGGTGGTTCCATGGGCGGTAAGGCTAATGAAAATTCACAGTCCCGTACTTCATGATGATTTTAATTGCAGCTATAGCATAGACAGAAGAAGACACTTCATCGAAGCTGCATATTATCTGAACAGAGATGGAATTTTCCTGGACTTTTATAAAAAAATAGGAACATTGAAATAGAATTAATACAACACAAAAAAACCACCTGATGTGCTATCAAGGCATACCGGTGGTTCATTTTTAATTAAATTTCCATTTCATCAGCGTTTTTGAAGAGTTCACTGAAAATATCAAGGGCTCTGTCAAGCTGGGATTTGGTGTGGGTTGCTGTGTAGCTTGTTCTTAGCAGACATTCGCCGGGTTTTACTGCCGGGCAGATAACCGGGTTTACGTAAACACCTGCTTCCAGGAGCATTTTTGTTATTATGAAAGTTCTGTCGTTTGTGTAAGTCATAACAGGGATAATAGCCGTTTCTCCATCAATTATAGGTATTTTTCTTGCCCTGAAGCCAGCTCGCATATAATCAGAATTATTCTTCAGCCTTACTGGTAATTCGGGGTCCTCATTCATCATTTTTAATGCTTCGCGGGCAACTGCAGCATTTGCAGGTGGTATAGATGCGCTGAAAATAAAAGGTCTCGAAGCATGTTTTACAAAATTGATAACACGCTCTTCTGAAGCAATAAATCCACCAAGACTTGCTGCGGATTTGCTGAAGGTGCTCATAATTATATCTACTTTGTCCTCCAGTCCGAAATGCGAAGCTGTTCCGCGGCCACCTTTTCCGATCATTCCAAATGCATGGGCATCATCTACCAATATTCTTGCTCCATATTTTCCAGCAAGACGAACAATTTCGGGCAGATTGCAAATTTCACCGCTCATGCTGAATACACCGTCTGTAATTATAAGTTTTCCATTTGTGTCCGGGATATTTGCCAGGAGTCTTTCCAGGTCTTCCATATCGCTGTGCTTGAACTTGAGGGTTTTTGCAAATGAAAGTCTGCAACCATCCACTATACTTGCATGATTTTCATTGTCGCTTAAAATAAAGTCACCTTTTGTTGTAATAGCAGAGATTATCCCAAGGTTAGTCTGGAACCCGGTACTGAATGTTAGTGCCATGTCTTTGTTAACAAATTCTGCCAGCTCTTTTTCGAGTTCCAGATGAAGCTTAAGGGTACCATTAAGGAATCTTGAACCTGAACAGCCAGTTCCATATTGCTCCAAAGCCTTGATTCCTGCATTTATACATCGCTCATTTGAAGTAAGCCCCAGATAATTGTTGGAACCCAGCATTATAATATTTTTGCCCTCAAGGGTTACTTCGGTGTCCTGCTTGGATTCAATGGCGTGAAAATACGGGTAAAGTCCTTTTTCTATTGCAATATCTGCATCCTTGAAATCATAACAACGCTTAAATATATCCATGTTTCCCCCTGTAGATGTTTTCTACGAATGATATTATCACCTATAGGGGATTTAGGCAATGGAAATTATTATCAGGTCATATTAACAGATTGTCACTTGTGTTAATATATAGGTAAGAAACAGGATAGGTGAGTATTATT
>CAYYXJ010000030.1:0-20957 GCA_964475455.1 uncultured Clostridiaceae bacterium
GAAGTTTTTGTCGCAGAGGAATCAATCATGGCAGCCCTGGGAGCAGGGCTACCCATACTTGAGCCAACCGGGAATATGATAGTTGATATCGGAGGCGGAACATCCGAGGTAGCTGTAATTTCAATGGGAAGAATAGTAACAAGTACAACTCTCAGGATTGCCGGAGATCGTTTTGACGAAGTAATTTCCCAGTATATTAGGAAGAAATACAGGCTGTTCATAGGAAACAGAACGGCCGAAAACATAAAAATACAAATAGGTAATGTATTCCCATCTGATTACTCAGAAGAAATGGAAATCAGAGGAAGGAATATGACTCAGGGACTTCCTGTTAATCTAACAATAACTTCTGATGAAATAGCAGAAGCCATGGAAGAAATAGGAAATGAACTCCTTGAGGCAGTAAGAAGTACCTTGGAAAGAACTCCGCCTGAACTTGCAGCTGATGTTATGGTAAATGGAATATACCTTACCGGCGGTGGTGCACTTATAAGAGGCATGGATAAATTCATAAGTACCAGAACAGGTAATATCCCTGTTTATATTGCAGAAAATCCACTTGATTGTGTTGCCATAGGTACTGGAAAAGCTCTTGAAAATCTCGATTATCTGAGCGGAGCAACAAAGAAATAAGGAGTCCGGGTTGATCAAACTCCTGAAAAACAGAAAGTTTCAGATTGCATTGTCTATAATAGCATTGCTTTTCATAATCCTCCTTTCCGTGGACAGGTTCAGCAAGGTAAACATTATCAGGAATATTGTAACCACACCGGTTGTTTTTGTGCAAAAAGGTGTTAAAGCTGCCGGCGAATGGGTCGGCGGTATAATTTCGGGTATTAGAGGTTATGCCGATGTCATTGATGAAAACAGGGACCTAAAGGATGATAACCTTGACCTTCAGCAAAAGGTAACTTCTCTTTCTCAGCTGGAAGAGGAAAATCTCAGATTGCGTGAAGCGCTTGGGCTTAAGCAAAAATTCTCTGAATTTGAGGTTATTGGTGCAAATATAGTGGGCTCAAATCCGGGAAACTTCTATTATAATTTCAGAATAGATGCAGGCAGTCTTGATGGCGTTGAAATTGATGCACCGGTTATTGCCGGTGATAATATTCTTGTGGGAAGGGTTTACAGTGTGGATCTGACATCGTCTGTAATAATACCGCTAATTGATGAAAAGAGCGGCATCAGTGTTTGGAATACAAAAACTGAAGGTGGGCAGGCAATTGTTAAAGGCGACATGGATTTGAAGGAACAGGGCAAATGTCTCATGGATACCTTAAGCGAAGAATTTCAAATACAAGTAGGCGATGTCATTGAAACTTCGGGGATAGGGAGCATTTATCCAAGGGGAATTCTCATAGGGATTGTTGAAGAAATACAAAGGGAAGAATCTTTGATAGAAAGACGCGCCATAATTCAGCCTCTTATTAATTTCAATGAAATCAGGGAAGTTTATATACTAATAAGCAAAGACAGGGGCGATTGATATGAAATCATATAAATGGCATTCAGTCTTGTTCTTGCTTGTAATTATTATTATTCAACCTTTTCTTTCACAATGGATGAAAGTTGGTGGGATATCCATAAATTTCGTAATATACTTTACAATGTTGTTTGCTTTTACAAAAAAACCTTCACAAACTATAGCACTGGCTGTTGTTATGGGTTTGGTTTATGATATGGCCTACAGTTTATGGATCGGCAGAATGATTATAGTACTGGTTCTTGCAACGGCTATGGTCATGGTTCTAGATAAAAGAATTTATCGTGAAAACATCCCTGCCCTCTCCTTGTTTTTCCTTATAGCAGTATTTTTGATTGAAAATGTCAATACTATTCTGGAAGTTGGTTTTTTGGATTTTATCAATCATTTTCTACTTATTCAGGGAGAGATTCTATGGATATCCATATATTCAGCGGTTTTATCAGTGATTACAGGAGCTATTTACCTGTTGATGTCTCTTAAAGGTGACAGGCGCGTCAGTATGAAAGGAACAGGGTGATGAAGAATACAGAAATTCTAAAAAACAGATACTTCATTTTAATCCTGATTCTGGTTATTTGTTCTTTGGGGATAGTTGCCAAACTTTATGACATGCAAATTGTAAAAGGGGATGAGTATTCTATAATATCGGCAAAAAAGGTAACACACAGTTTTGAAATCGAAGCTCCCAGGGGATTGATATATGACAAAGATGGGGTTTTACTCGCATACAATCGTGAAAGCAATGATCTATATTTAACCAAAGCATACACTGAAGATGAAGAACTAAATGCCGGCCTTCTATTGATGGCTAAAATCATGGATGCCAACGGGGATACATATTATAAATCATTTGAAAACTATATGTTGAAAACACCCAATGTGTTTAACCCGGATAAAACACTGGAACAGATTTATGCATGGCAGATGGATGAAGACATTTTTGATATACCCGAAAAGGATGTATTAAACAGCGCCAAGGAACTATTTGCATATCTTCGCACGAAATTTAATGTATCTGAAGAATATACCTATGATGACGCTTTCAGCATCATATCAATGAGATATGAGATTCTAAAGAACCGGTGGAATTATATTACCGGAGGAAGAATAAAGATAGCAGTGGATGTTTCACTTGAAACCATAGGTGAAATTTCTGAATTAAGACATCTTATCAGAGGTGTCATAGTACAGAAAAAGATGGTGAGGGAATATGGGGATGTCATGAACATTGCCCATGTATTGGGGTATGTTGGAAATGTTACGGCCGATGAGCTTGAAGAAAAAACCGGATATGATGGTAATGACATTATAGGTAAGAGCGGCATTGAACTGTATTATGAGGATTATTTAAGAGGAACTGATGGTCATCTTATGGTTGAAGCTGATACTGAAGGCAGGATACTTCAGGTGTTAAGCGGACTCGATGAAATTCAGGGAAATAACCTTAATCTGACCATAGATATGGATTTGCAACGGGTTGCAATGGAATCATTGGAACGGACCATAGAGGAGATACGAAGCAAGTATGACGGACGTGTAAATTATGGTGACGCCCATGCCGGAGCAGCTGTTGCAATTGATGTTAAAACAGGTAAAGTTTTAGCAATGGCCAGCTATCCATCATATGACCCGAACTGGTTTATTCATAATGATGAAGAATCCATTGAGAAACGATTGAATGTAATGTTCGACTCATATGGAACGCCTATGTTCAACCGGGCAATACAAGGGCGTTATACACCTGGTTCTACATATAAACCGATAGTTGCCATAGCTGCCCTCGAGGCAGAGGAATTGGAGTACAACAGTGAAAGTCTCGTTTTATGTGATGGGAAATGGACTTATGATGACTGGGTTTACTGGTGTTATGAATACAGGGAATATGGATGGACGCATGGTGCTATAACAATTTCAAAGGGACTTGAAACAAGTTGTAATCTTGTATTTCACAAACTTGGTTTGGATGCAGGTATTGACAATATTTCAAAGTGGGCGGAGGCCTTCGGACTCAACCTTAAAACCGGAATAGATTTGAATGATGAAATCCCGGGAATTGTAGCCAATAAGGAATACAAGTATCTTACTTTCAATGAAAAATGGTGGTCTGCAGATACCGGACAATCATCCATAGGGCAGCTTTACAATAGTTTCACACCAATTGAGATGGCAGTTTATGTGGCAGCTCTTGCAAATGGAGGAATGAAACTTGTCCCTTATCTTGTGGATGAGATAACAGATGAAACCGGAGATATTGTATATAAAGCTGAAACAAGATATGAACAAATTGATTGGTCTGAGGAAACAAAGAAAGTAATCAGTAAGGGTATGAACAGTGTTACACTGGAAGGTACTGCAAGCAAGGTGTTTGATGATTATCCTATAAATGTTGCGGGTAAAACTGGAACGGCGGAAACAGGACGTGAAGCCAATGAGTCATCCAATGGTGTTTTTATATGCTATGCTCCTGTTGAGGACCCTCAGATAGCAATAGTTACAGTAATAGAAAATGGTGTCTGGGGTTCATACACTGCACCGGTTGCAAAAGACATCCTAAGTGCATATTTTGGTATCGGGGGAGAAGAAGAATGGGAAAGGGATTATTCCATATTTATTACGGAGCGGGAAAAGGAAAGACAACCGCTTGCACAGGTCTTGCAATAAGAATGGCGGGCAGCGGTGGTAAGGTATTGTATTCCTTCATGCAAAAAGGAGTTAAGAGTTCCGAAGTCCGACTAATGGAAAAGCTGGAGAATATAGATGTTCTTCAAGTGTGCAAAATGACAAAATTCTCTTTTCTTCTTGATGAAAAGGAAAGAGAAGAGTATAACCGACAGCACAGTGAGGGATGGAAAGAAATCGTAGAAAAAGCCGGAGCAGGCAATTATAATCTGGTAATTGTAGACGAAATGCTTGGGGCACTAAAGGAAAAAGCCCTTGATATTGAGGATGTTATCAAAGTGATAAAGGATGAAAATCGAGGATATGAACTGGTATTTTCAGGTAGGGAGGCACCTGCTGAGTTGGTTGAACTTTCTGACTATGCTTCTAGAATCGAAGAAATCAAGCATCCATATAATAAGGGAATAAAGGGTAGAAAAGGTATTGAATTCTAAAGGAGATTCCAATGGCTGATGTCAGGATTGCGAAAGGCTGGGATAACTTCCGTCTTTTGAACACAGGAAATGGTGAAAAGGAAGAACAGTGGGGCGAATATATTTTAAGGCGGCCTGAACCTCAGGCTGTATGGCCGTTGGCAGGATCATGGCAAAAAGCTCATGCTGTTTATCACAGGAGCAATTCAGGAGGCGGCCAATGGGAGTATTTAAAGAATATGCCTGAAAAATGGGTGGTCTCTTATAAGGAACTTAAATTCAATATTGAAACAATGGGTTTCAAGCATACCGGATTATTTCCTGAGCAGTCTGTTAACTGGGATTTTATGACAGACAAAATAAAAGGTGCAGGCAATCATGGAAATATATTGAATTTATTTGCATACACCGGTGCGGCTACTGTCGCCTATGCTGCTGCGGGAGCGGAAGTATGTCATGTTGTTTAAGCATAGGGAATGGTCAACAAAGCCAAAGATAATCTTAAACTTTCGGGCTTGGCTGAAAAACCGGTGAGATTTATCGTGGATGATGCCAGGAAATTTGTTCAAAGGGAAATAAGGCGTGGTAAAAAATATGACGGTATTTTAATGGACCCACCGGCATATGGCAGAGGACCGTCTGGGGAACTATGGAAAATTGAGGATGAATTATATGGATTGGTGGAATTATGTTCAGAGCTTCTTTCTGATGATCCCCTCTTTTTCCTTGTCAGTACTTATGCTTCCACCCTTTCACCACTCCTTATGGAAAATATCCTCAATATGATTTTGGTTAAAAAGCATGGTGGGAAAGTCGAAACTTATGAACTTGGTCTGCAAAGCGGTGTTGCGGGAGTGGTTCTGCCATGTGGTTTTACCGGCAGGTGGGAACCTTGATAAAAGTTTTATTTGAAGACAATCATGTAATTGCAGTTGTTAAACCACCGGATATTCCGGTTATGGCTGATATTTCAGGTGATGAATGCCTTCTGGATATGGTCAAGTCATATATAAAAGATAAGTATAATAAACCAGGCGATGCTTTTATTGGTCTTGTTCACAGATTAGACAGACCCACCGGCGGAGTAATGGTTTTTGCAAAGACATCCAAAGGTGCCTCCAGGTTATCAGAGCAAATCAGGGCAGGCAGGATGGATAAAGTGTATCTTGCACTTGTTGAAGGTGAACTTGAAAAGAAAACAGGTCATCTTGAAACCTATCTTTTAAAGGACAGGGATTTGAATAAATCAAAATCAGTTCCGGATGGTACCCCAGGTTCAAAAAAAGCATTGCTTGAATACAAAGTTATAAGTGTTAAAAATGGTATTTCTTTAATCGAGGTACATTTGATTACCGGCAGGCATCATCAGATAAGGGTTCAGTTTTCAGAAATGGGATATCCCGTTTTGGGTGATACTAAATATGGAGCAAAGAAAAAGGACCACAACCTTGCATTGTGGTCCCGTAAACTAACTTTTTATAAGCCTGTCGGAAATGAACCTGTTACCATCGAGGCAAATCCTGATTATTGCAGTGAACCCTGGAGTCTCATGAGTTGATCCAGCTTCTTTTGTGCCTGCTCCGGAGTAATTGTCGAAAGTCCGTCAAATTTCATTTGAAGACATTTTTTCATGTATCGGACTGCACTGTCGATATCATTCATTTTTTGCATTAGGTCAGCCATATTAAAATATGCTTCCGGGAACTGAGGCGATTTTTTCATAAGTTCTTCATAGATGTCAAAGGCTTCTTCAAGCTTGTTCATTTTAATATAGGTTAATCCTAGATTATCAAGGATAGCTTTGTTGGAATTATTGTACTTATATGCTTTTTCATTGAGCTCGAGAGCTTTTGTCAAATCCATTCCAAGGGTTATGATATATCCATAACTGCCGTACAGAACGGTAGACTCACCTTCTTCAATTAATTTTTCATACAGTTCCAAAGACTCATTTATGCGGTTTTTCTTCCAAAGGTAAAGGGCTTTGTTGATTGAAAGGCTGTAAGCCTCATTGTCAGACATTTCCCTTTTTTCAGTAGCCTCTATTATTTCGCCTGCTTTATCATATTTTGAAGCTTTTAAAAGTAGATATATGAACATCAATGAAGTATGAACAGTGGAGTTTTTTAATTTATATGCCTTGAATGCATAGGCAATGGCTTTATCCAGTCTGTCACGTTTGCTGTTGTAACCTGTAAGTATTTTCAATATGTTTTCATATTGCAGTATAACAAAGACTGTGAAATAGAGAACTATTACAAATGCCATTATTAAATAGAGTCTGCTGAATGCTAAAAAAAGCAGGGCTATCGGGAATATAACATATAAAAGAAGTTTTTTTAGTTTAGCCATTTTTTCCTCCGTTTGCGCAAGTCTTATTATACATTGTATTTATAAAGACGGGCAATAACGAAATAAAAAAACCGTTATGCATCATTTATCATATCTGACATTGAATAAAGTCCTGTGGTTTTGCCACTGACAAAGACAGCAGCCTTCAAGGCACCTTCAGCAAATATGTTTCTTGAAAGAGCTTCGTGCTTTATTTCTATTATTTCATCATTGCCCGCAAATATAATTGAATGCTCTCCTACAATTGAACCGCCGCGGATGGTATGAATACCCATTTCTCCTTTGTTTCTCATCTCTCTTCGTACTGTTCGGTCATATATTGGTTCCTTGGGAGAAACAAGTGCTTCATTTATGGCGTCAGCAATGGCAATGGCTGTTCCGCTTGGAGCATCAATCTTATTACTGTGATGTTTTTCAATTATTTCAATATCGAATAAGCCTTCTGTGAAAGATGCTGCCTTTTTAGCAAGTTCCATTACAAGGTTAACACCCATTGACATATTTGCGCTTCTGAAAACTGCGGAACTTTCTGAAATTACAGGAAGTTTTGATAATTGTTCATCGGAAAGGCCTGTTGTGGCCATGACGAGGGGTAATCTATTATTCAGACAGAAGGTGGTGATGCTATCAAAAGCAGCAGGATGTGAGAAATCAATTACAACATCAACATCAGTTGGACACTCGGAGATAACGGAATAAACAGGGAAATCGTCTGATTCTCCGGAATTTATATCATAACCTGCGACGATTTTCATGCCATCCCGTAATTTAACCATGGAGGATATCACCCGCCCCATTCGTCCGCTGCAACCTGATAATAAAATTCTGGTCATCTGTTACTCCTTCTTAAATAAGTCTGAGGGCGTGCATTGTATCTTTTAATATTTTGGTATGAGTATCATCCATTTCAACAAGCGGAAGCCGTACCTCACCGGTTCCCATGCCCATCATTTGAAGGGCTTTTTTTATGGGAATTGGATTTGTATCCAGTCCAAGTGCTTTAATCAATGCATGTATTTCATAGAAAATATTGCGGGAGGTTGTTGTTTCGCCCCTTAAATAAGAGCTTGTTAAAGCATGGGCTTTTCCAGGGACAATGTTTGACATTACCGAAATAAGACCACGGGCACCTAGAGCCATGAATTGAAGTACTTCATCATCGCTGCCTGAGTAAACGGTAAAATCGTCAGCTGTTCCGGAAATCACATCGGCTACCTGAAAAATATTACATTCCTTGACACCGACTATATTGGGCACATGGGATAGAGTTTTTATTGTTTCGGCATCAATATTTACTACGGTGCGTGAAGGTACATTGTAAAGAAGAATCGGTAGTTCTACACTTTCTGCTATTACTTCAAAGTGTCTTACAAGACCTCTTTGGATTGATTTGTTGTAATAAGGAGCTACTGAAAGAAGGGCATCAGCTCCGGCTTCCTGAGCCATTTTACTCAACTCAACCGCATGAGCAGTGTCATTGCTTCCGGTATTGGCTATGACGGGAACCCGGTTATTTGTGTGCCTGATACCAAATCTTACAACGTCCATGTGTTCTTGATCCGGCATGGTGGAGGATTCTCCGGTTGTTCCACAGAACAGCAGTGCATCAATTCCTTCCATTATCTGAAAATCAATCAGTCGTCCAAGGGTATCATAATCTACTTTTCCGTCCTTGAAAGGGGTAATCAGTGCTGTTGCAGTTCCCTTGAATATTGTGCTTTTTTTATCCGGCATAAATATCTCCTATGAATTTTCCCAGATTCTAATTAATTCCTGGGCTATTTGAACTGCATTTGTAGCAGCTCCTTTTCTTATGTTATCTGCAACAACCCACATGTTTATTCCGGAATCAAGGCTTTCATCACGACGAATTCGTCCTACAAAAACTTCATCCATACCTGCAGCTTCCTTTGCGAGCGGGTAAATGTTGGCTGTTGGTTCATCCTGCACTATTATTCCGTTAGAAGAAGCAAGCAGGTGCCTCAACTCATTTATGTCGAACTGTTCTTCGAATTCGACATTTATTGACTCGCTGTGACTGTAGAAAACAGGAACTCGAACAGTGGTAGCTGTTACCCTGAGCTCAGGAGCATGGAGTATTTTCCTGGTTTCCCATACCATTTTCATTTCTTCCTTTGTATAGCCATTGTCCATGAATACATCAATGTGAGGAATGCAGTTACTTGCAATGGGGTGAGGCATAATTTTTGGAGGTTTACCTGCCAGTGAATCTGCAAGTTCATCATAACCTTTTTTACCTGCACCGGAAACGGATTGGTATGTGCTGTAAACAACTCTTTTGATTTTGTATTTATCGTGCAATGGTTTCAAAGCTACTACGGCCTGAATTGTTGAGCAGTTCGGATTTGCTATGATTCCGTTATTAAGTCTGATATCCTCCGGATTCACTTCCGGAACAACCAATGGAACATCCGGATCCATTCGCCATGCGCTGCTATTGTCAATTACTGTTACCCCTTTGGATGCGGCAATCGGAGCAAATTCCTTGCTGGTCCCACCTCCTGCTGAGAAAAGGGCTATATCTATATGTTTATCAAATGAATGTTCTGTAAGCTCTTCAACAATATATTTTTTCCCCAGGAATTCAATTTCAGAACCTGCTGTTCTGGCTGAAGCCATGAAATAAATTTGCTCTATTGGAAGATTTCTTTCTTCAAGAACCTTGATGAAAGTTCTTCCTACCATTCCTGTGGCTCCTACAATTGCGAAATTATACTTTTTCATTAATATCCTCCTGCATGAATCATTATACCAAAAAAATAAAACCGGTACAGAGTACCGGCAAATAATCTTTGCGATAGCTCTCCATCAAAATGATGACAGTCACAGGGCTATTTACCCGGTAACCAGGCCGACACGTCAGGACTGTGTCTCCTTCGGCGAATTTCCCTTTTACCATAAAGATGGAGTACCTGACTCCCAATAATGGTTACTTATAAAATCCGCGCCTCTATCAACCATATTAATATCCGGCTTCCACCGGATAAATTTGTTTGAGTATAACAGAATGCAAGCTCCTCTGCAACCATCATTTTATCCCAAATCGAGCAAACACCTCTGAGGTATTTACTCGATTTTCAGGTAAACACCTCTGGGGTATTTGCTCGATTTTCAGGTAAACACCTCTGGGGTATTTACTCGATTTTCAGGTAAACACCTCTAGGGTATTTACTCGATTTTCAGGTAAACACCTCTGGGGTATTTACTCGATTTTCAAGTAAACACCTCTGGGGTATTTACTCGATTTTCAGGTAAATACCCCAGAGGTGTTTGCTTGAATGGGGGGATTTTGCCAACGGAGGTTTTATTGTTAAGCTGGTATTGAGGGTCAAAGTTGCACCGAGGTACATAAAGTAATATAATTACAACAAGGAATGTTTTACAAAAGATAATTGTCATTATGGCAGATAAACGGAGGAAAAAATGCTTTTTAAGTATAAGAAGGTTCTTGTTTTATTAATTGCAATTCTTATAATAACAATAGTTGTGGCACCGGCTCATCATGCGGGTGCTTATGTCAGCAGTTCTTCGAACATAAGAATTGGTCTTTATTATAAATCAGGAAGCAAGGATACTACCCTTGAAACTGTAATGATTTCTTCGGTGGGCGGTATAGAAATTGGTGCAAATCAAAATAGTAATTACACTAAAATCATTGAAACCCCTTATATAGTCAATGCCTATGTTGACAGTGGAGTAAGTGGATATCACATCCGTCTGGGACAGGCTACGGCAGATGTAACTAAACTTTTTGAAGACCTTAATACATATAAATCAATGGGGTTTGAAGTTTTTCCTGTTTGTACAAGCGGAAATCTCTGGCAGCTGTGGGAAGGGTGTTATCTGAACCAGGGTGATGCTGAAAGTGCGATAGCTTCAAAAATAATACCTAAGGCGGGAGCCGGGGATTATAGCATTGCACTTCCGTCAACTTACAGAATAATTATAAAATATTCCAATGGACTGGCAGCAATTGCATCTGAAAGCCAGCAGTCCTTCCTCATGATTAAAAGCACCTTCAATGGTGAACCAAAGACTGTAAGTATAAACGGGGACAGATACAGGAATTCAATAGAACTCAGAAAATATACAGATTCGCAGATAACTGTCATAAATGAACTGAAACTTGGAGATTATTTAAATGGAGTTGTACCACTTGAGATAGGAACAACTGAAACACCTTTTGAAGCCCTGAAGGCCCAAGCTGTGGCAGCAAGGACTTATGCTATAGCCAATCACAAGCATGAAGACCAGGGTTTTGATTTATGCAATTCAACATGCTGTCAGGTTTACGGGGGATATGATGTGGAAAATCTTGCAACGAACAATGCAGTCAAAGCAACTGAAGGAATGGTTGCAACTTTTGGCGGAGCTTTGGCGAATCTATATTATTTCAGTTCCAGCGGTGGAGCTACGGCCAATTCCGAGAATGTTTGGTCAAGGGCAATACCATATTTAAAGAGTGTCCCGGATCCTTATGACAGTACCAGATACTGGAGCTATACTTTTACCGCCGCCGAAATGACAAATCACCTTAATGGCATGGGAAGGGATGTCGGAACTGTCAATAAAATTGAAGTTACATTGCTTTCCGACTCAGGCAGGGTATTGGAATTGAGGATTTACGGATCAAACGGAAGTACAGTTTTTACTAAGGTAAGTACACGTTCAGCATTCCCGACATATCTTCCTTCGCAGATGTTCAGCATAGGCAGCGGAACGCACTATACGGTTAAGGAGGGTGATAATTCTCTCAACAGCATTGAACTTTCCGGTGCCGTTGTCAGAACGGGCAGCGGAACTACCACAGTAGGTGGAACCTCAAATGTGTTTGTAAAAGGTGCTGATGGGCAGATTGTATCAGTCCAGATTAATGCATCAGTTCAGGGAGATTTTGTAGTAACGGGAGCAGGTTCAGGTCATGGAGTAGGAATGAGCCAGCTTGGAGCCATGGGAATGGCAAGAGCCGGATATAGCTATATAGATATTCTAAAACATTATTTCACTGGTATAGAAATTGAAAAGGCAAACCTTTATTGATGAAGAAATCAGATTTCTATTATAATCTTCCTGAAGAATTGATTGCTCAAAGGCCATCGGAAAAAAGGGATATGTCACGTTTGATGGTCCTTGATCCTATGAATAAAACTATTGAACATAAAATTTTTCATGAAATTGAGAATTATCTCAGAAAAGGGGACTGTCTGGTTATAAATGATACCAGAGTAATTCCTGCTCGTATTTATGGCACCAGAAAAGATACCGGAGGAGGAATTGAGATAGTCCTCTTGAAAAATATCGGGGGAAATAAATGGGAAGTTCTCACAAAACCGGGGAGACGTGCTTTGCCCGGGCGCACATTCGTATTTGGCGAAGGTGAGTTGGAAGCTGTTGTGACTGATATTGTTGAAGATGGTAACCGCATAGTCGAATTTAAATACGAAGGTATCTTTGAGGAGGTTCTTGACAGTGTCGGCATTATTCCCTTACCTCCTTATATAACCGAAAAACCCGATGACATGGAGAGATATCAGACAGTATATTCAAAGGTTAAAGGTTCTTCTGCAGCTCCAACAGCAGGGCTTCATTTTACAGATGAACTGCTTGAAAAAATAAAGAATAAAGGCATAAGTATTGCAAAGGTTACGCTGCACATAGGTCTTGGAACATTCAGACCGGTCAAGGCTGATAATATTCTGGATCACATCATGCATTCGGAGTATTATGAAATATCCAAAGAAACTGCTGATATAATAAATAGAACAAAGACTGAAAAGGGCAGGATTATTTCTGTCGGAACCACCAGTACAAGGGTTCTTGAAAGTGTTGCAGATGAAAATGGTGTGCTAAAAGCCGGAAGTGGTGATACTGATATTTTTATTTATCCGGGGTATAGATTTAAGTGCATAGACGGATTAATAACAAATTTTCATCTGCCGGAATCCACACTTTTGATGCTGGTCAGCGCACTGGCAGGCAAGGATTTTATATTGAAAGCCTACGAAGAGGCTGTTGCCCGAAGCTATAGATTTTTCAGTTTTGGCGATGCAATGTTTATAAAAAGCAGAAAGGATTAAAGATTTGACAGATTACCCTGTAAAATATGAGCTAAAGCATGTATGCAAGCAAACAGGAGCAAGGCTTGGCAGAGTACACACTCCCCATGGTAGTTTTGATACTCCTGCATTTATGCCGGTGGGGACACAGGCTACGGTCAAAGGAATGTCTCCGGATGAATTGGAGCAGATGGATGCCGGAATTATATTATCTAATACCTACCACTTATATATGAGGCCAGGCCACGAAATAGTTAAAAAAGCCGGAGGTCTTCATGGTTTTATGAATTGGAAAAGACCAATACTGACAGACAGCGGTGGATTTCAGGTTTTTAGTTTGGCTGATAACAGAAAGATTACTGAAGAGGGAGCTATGTTTAAAAGCCATATCGATGGGTCACAGCATATGTTTTCTCCGGAGAAGGCAATGGAGATTGAAAATGCTCTCGGGGCTGACATAATCATGGCTTTTGATGAATGTATTCCATACCCATGCGAATATGAGTATGCAGATAAATCAGTCGAAAGAACAACAAGGTGGCTTGAAAGATGTATAAATTCTCATAAAAGAGAAGACCAGGCATTATTTGGTATTATACAGGGAGGTGTTTTCCAGGACCTACGGGAAAAAAGCGCAAGGCAGATTACATCATTCGACCTGCCCGGATATGCAATTGGCGGACTTAGTGTTGGAGAGCCCAAGGAAGATATGTACAGTATGCTGGAACATACGGTGCCTCTGATGCCTTCTGATAAACCGAGATATCTTATGGGCGTCGGAAGCCCTGATTGCCTTGTTGAAGGAA
Organism: uncultured Clostridiaceae bacterium; assembly: GCA_964475455.1. GTDB lineage: Bacteria > Bacillota > Clostridia > DUPQ01 > DUPQ01 > JAFGQE01. The sequence continues at coordinate 13,814 of CAYYXJ010000030.1, forward strand.
GCATCCGGGGAATAGATATGTTTGATTGTGTGCTCCCGACCAGAATAGGCAGGAACGGCACAGTTATGACATCAAAGGGTCGATTAATCGTACGTGACGCAAAAAATGCAGAAGATTTTGGTCCAATGGATCCTGAATGTGATTGCTATGCATGTAAAAACTTTTCAAAGGCTTATATCAGACACTTGATAAAAGCAAATGAAATGTTTGGATTAAGACTTACAACATGGCATAATCTTCACTTTTTATTACACTTGATGAAACAGATTAGAGAAGCTATAATAGAAGACAGACTTGGAGATTTCAGGAATGAATTCTTTATAAAATACGGATATGAATTTTAAGGAGAACACAATGGGAGATACAAACAGTATTTGGTCAATAGTATCAATAGTAGCAATTTTCGGAATAATGTACGCTGTACTTATAATACCGCAGCGGAGACAGAAGAAGAAAAAAGATGAAATGCTTAACACTCTGCAAGAAGGCGACACGGTTGAATCGATAGGTGGTATTGTCGGTGAAGTTATAAATATCAGCGATGATGAAATCACAATTGCCTCTGGTGTAGACAAAACAAAGCTTGTATTTAGAAAAGGTGCTATCGGTAATGTAAAGAAAAAAGCCGGCGACGAATAATCGTTTAGCCGTACAGTAATGGAGGTAAATGAATATGAAACACATTAAAACAATTAATAATCCAACGCTTAATAAAAATCTTTCTGAAAAGGGATGTGGGGAATGTCAGAATTCCTGCCAGTCCGCCTGTAAGACATCCTGTACGGTAGCAAACCAGGCATGCAAGAAAAACTAGATTTCACTTGCACAAGTAAAGAAAAAAATGAAGGCGGCTTTTGGCCGCCTTTATGTTACAGGAGGAAGGTATGGAAGGTTATAAAGGAATATATCCCAAGGTACATGAAACTGCATATGTAGCTCCTTCGGCAGATGTAATAGGAGCAGTATATCTCGAGGAAGACTGCAGTGTATGGCCTAATGCGGTGCTTCGCGGAGATATAGATGATATCATTATTAGGAAAGGTTCAAATATTCAGGATGGATGTATACTTCACTGCAGTCACGACATGAAAACCACTGTTGGAGAAGGAACGACTGTAGGACATAACGCAGTCCTCCATAGCTGCACCATTGGTAAAAATTCTTTGATAGGCATGGGAGCTGTCATCCTTGACGGAGCGGTGATAGGAGATAATTGTCTGGTTGCAGCAGGCTCTTTGGTGACGCCGGGAATGAATATTCCGGACGGTTCCATGGTTATGGGCAGTCCTGCTAAAATAAAAAGAGAACTAAGGGAAGAGGAAATTAAAGGTATAAGGGAAAATGCACTGGAGTACATAGCCCTTAAGAATGAATACAGGTAAATGAAATGACATTACAGGATATAAAGAAAAATGAAGAAGTCAAGCAGTTGCTGAGGTTTGCAGACAAACAATTATCCGCAATTGGTTATACTGAACACTCCTTCAGACATGTTGGACTTGCTGCAAGAAATGCAGGGAATATACTAAAGGAACTTGGATATGACAGCAGGGAGGTAGAACTTGCCAGAATAGCAGGATACCTCCATGATATAGGGAATGCAGTTAACAGGGTTGATCATGCCCACACAGGAGCTGTCCTCGCTTATGATATTCTAATCAGAAACGGTATGCCTGTTCAGGATGCACTTGAAATCATGCTTGCAATAGGACAACATGACGAACAGACCGGTTCGGCTGTAAGTGCAATTTCAGCTGCACTTATTCTTGCTGATAAATCTGATGTTCATAGAAGCAGGGTCAATAAAGAAGATGAAAACACCTTCAGTATTCATGATAAGGTGAATTATGCAGTAATTAATTCCAGAATAGAAATTGACAACAAAAATAAAATTGCTGTACTGGTACTTGAAATTGATACAGAAATTGTTCCGGTTATGGATTATTTCGAGATATTTCTTGGCCGAATGTCAATGTGTAAGGGAGCCGCCAGGCACTTGGGTCTTTGGTTTCATCTGGATATAAACGGGACACGGCTTCTATAATATGAATTCCAACAAAATGAATTTGCCTACAGAGGAATGCTGGTGTATATTAATATACACTGAAAATAATGCTAAAGGAGCAACATCATGACAAAGGGAAAATACTATATCACAACTGCGATTGTCTATACTTCGGGCAAACCGCATATCGGGAACACTTACGAAGCAGTCCTTGCGGACAGCATTGCCCGATTCATGCGAATGTCCGGTCATGATGTCTACTATATGACGGGAACTGATGAACATGGGCAGAAAATACAGGATAAAGCTGCTGAGGCAGGAGTTCACCCAAAAGTTTTTGTTGATGGTATTGCTGCGGAAATAAAACGTATTTGGGATATCATGGGCAGCAGTCATGACAAATTTATTCGAACAACAGATCCTGCACATGAAAAAACCGTGCAAAAGATTTTTGATAAATTATACAAGCAGGGAGATATTTACGAAGGTATCTATGAAGGCTGGTACTGTACACCATGTGAATCATTCTGGACTGAAACGCAATTGGTCGACGGTAAGTGTCCTGATTGCAACAGGGATGTCCAAAAAGCAAGGGAAGAATCATACTTCTTCAAACTGAGCAAATATCAGGACAGGCTTATGAAACACATTGAAGAAAACCCTCATTTCATTCAACCCGAATCCAGAAAGAATGAAATGATAAACAATTTTTTAAAACCCGGACTTCAGGACTTGTGTGTATCCAGAACATCATTTGACTGGGGAGTGCCGGTAAGTTTCAATAAAAAGCATGTCATTTATGTGTGGATTGATGCATTGAGTAATTATATAACCGGTCTTGGATATGATCCGGATGGAAACCACGGGGAACTTTTCAAGAAATACTGGCCATCAGATGTTCATCTGATAGGGAAAGATATCCTCATATTCCATACCATATACTGGCCAATCATGTTGATGGCTCTTGGTATAGAGCTTCCGAAACAAATATTCGGCCATCCATGGCTCAACATGGGAGCAGGCAAGATGAGTAAATCAAAAGGCAATGTTATGTATGCTGACGATCTGGTGGAATTCTTTGGAGTCGATGCTGTAAGATACTTTGTGCTCCATGAAACACCTTTTGCACAAGACGGAGCAATTACCTATGACTTGATAATTGAAAGGATAAACTCTGACCTTGCAAATATACTTGGAAACCTTGTAAACAGGACGGTGACAATGGTAAATAAGTATTTTGACGGAGTCATACTGCAGCCTGTGGATTCTGAAAAAATTGACAGGGAATTAATTGAATTGGCTCTTGCTACTCCCGGTATAGTAGCAGAAAAAATGAAGGAGCTCAGGGTTTCTGATTCACTGGATGCTATTTTTTCTCTACTTAGAAGAAGCAACAAATACATTGATGAAACACTTCCATGGGTACTAGGTAAAGATGAAGAAAAAAAAGGACGGCTTGCATCAGTTCTCTACAATTTACTGGAAAGCATTAGGATAGCCGCAGTATTGCTTCAGCCATATATGCCTGCAACCGCAGCAGCAATGCTTTCACAGCTTAATACAAAGGAAAACAGCTGGGAATCTCTCTTTGAATTCAATGGAATTAAAGTTGGTGACAGTGTTGGAAATGCTGAAATTCTCTTTGCTAGAATTGATACAGAAAAGAAATTGGTGGAAATAGAAGACTTGATGAAAAGGAAAATCGAAAAACCTGAAAATCCGGAAGATGACTGCATAATCATGGAAGATTTTGCAAAGATTAAATTAAAGACTGCCAGGATAATTGAGGTTGAAAAGATAAAGGGAACAGATAAGCTTCTCAAATTGAAAGTTGACCTGGGAACAGAGACCAGGCAGATAGTATCAGGAATTGCAACAGATTATGATGCAGAATCACTGGTAGGTAAAAATGTAGTAATAATTGCAAACTTGATGCCCATTAAACTCAGAGGGGAATTGTCTGAAGGAATGATTCTTGCTGCAGAAGATGAAAGTGGCCTGAGCATAGTAACTGTTGACAAGGATGTTTCACCCGGTTCACCTGTCAGATAAAAAATTATTAAAGCCGGTCATATAATGGCCGGCTTTTTTGTTGTAACTTTTAAGAAATATATTGAAATTCAGCGGCCTGATTCAGTACTGGATTGTGGCACTTCAGATTCAATGTGAAACATTGCCCGGGTCCTGGAAGAAATAATCATTACGGTAAGAAAAACCGCAAGAGTTATTAGGTTGAATATCAACATAATATGAGGTATTGAAAAGTTATCTGACATTATTCCACCCATGGCCATTCCCAGGGGTGTAAGCCCTGCGGATATTGATGATGAAAAGGCAAAGAATTTACCTCTTTTTGTAGGTTCTATAACAAGCTGGAGAATTGCTCCGATTATTACATTTACCACAACAATCATGAATCCGCCGATAAAAAATAGAATAAGTGTCCATGTATAACCAAATAACAGTGACGTAGCAAAAGCAACGAGCGATATAGAAATACCGGATATCTCAATTAACAATCTGTTCTTGTTTGTAATTTTGACAAGTGACATTATTAGTCCGCCCATGAACATACCGATTGTAAATACTGACATAGCAAATCCATATTTTTCGGGTCCCAGACCTTCAGTGCGTTGAAAATAAGGCATCAGGGTTACAATTGCTGCATTAAGCATGAAATTCATGAACGCGGCCAGGAAGAAAAAGTTCCTGATCCCGACATTTGAGAGGGCATATCTGATTCCTTCCTTGAAATCAACCCAGTATGAGTATTCTCCTGAATCATTGTGAACATGAGGTTTTGTCCTGATGAACATCTCAGATATTGCTGATAAAATATATGAGATGCCATCCAATAAAAAAAGCAAAGGTGCTCCAAAGGCAGTGTATAGAAAACCACCTGCGGGAGTAGCAAGAATTTCTGTAGCGGAGTTTATCATGCTGTTGATTGAGCCTGCATTAGTCATTTTCTCAGGTGGTATCAAATCCGGGATAATGGCTGTTGAGGCCGGGCTGAAGAAAGCAGACGCAACTCCTGAAACAATTGCGATTACAAAAACCATCCATACCTCAAGAAGATTCATATAGATTATTACAGTTGCAGCAAGTACCACAATCCCATTAATTAAATCGGACCAGACCAATATCCGGTTTTTGCGCCATCTGTCAACCAATGGACCGGCAAAAGGGGATATCAGAATTCGGGGCAGTGCTGATGCAGCCATTATAGTCCCCATAAGGGTCCCGGAACCGGTTTTATCCAGAACCCAGAAACCAAGGGCTACACTGAAAAGAACGCTGCCGAAAAGGGAAACGAACCGTCCCTGGACAAGTAAAATGAAATTCTTATTCCACAATTTATCAGATGTCTTTAATATCAATCCATTGCCCTTCCCTGATAGAAACATCAACTGCATCAAGTATCCTGCAACATTTGTAACCGTCCTCAAAATCAGGAACTGTTGCAGTATCATTAACTATCGCTTGAATAAATTCAAACATTTCATGGACAAAGGTGTGTTCATATCCGATTATATGTCCGGGTGGCCACCAGTTACCTGCATAGGCATGTGCATCCTCGGTGACGGAAATAGTTTTAAAACCTCTCTCTGTTGATGGGTCTTCATGGTTGTAATATTGAAGGTCATTCATGCGTTCAAATTCAAATTTTACACTGCCTTTGCTGCCATTTATTTCAAAGGACATACCGTTCCTTCTACCTGTTGCAAACCGGGTGGCTTCAAAAGTGCCAAGAGCACCGTTTTCGAATTCTGTCATGAAGACAGAGGCATCATCAACAGTAACTTCACCCATTGCGGAATTCGATGACACGGATGCCTTAAGTCCGTCCATTGTTTCTACAATCGGTCGTTTCTTTATGAATGTTTTTTGCATCCCTATGACTTTTTTCATGTCTCCGATAAGAAAGCGTGCCAAATCTATGATATGCGCATTTATATCTCCATGGGCACCGGATCCTGCAATTGTTTTATCCAACCTCCAAACCAATGGAAAATTCGGGTCAACAATCCAATCCTGAAGATACAGGCCTCTGAAATGGTATATTGTCCCAAGACGGCCTTCGGAAATCAACTTTTTAGCAAGTTGAATTGCAGGAACGAAACGATAATTGAAACCCACCTGATGCTTGACAGAAGCATTGACAGCTGCCTTCCACATTTCAAGTGCTTTTGGGGCATCATTGGCCAGAGGTTTCTCGCAAAAAATATGTTTTTTCTTCCAAGCTGCATATAAAGCCATTTCATTGTGCAGATTGCCGGGTGAAGTAATATCAATAAAATCAATATCCTCCCGGTCTATCAGTTTTTTCCAATCGGTTTCGAAAGACTCAAATCCAAATTTTGATGCTGCTTTTTCAACTGAGGTTTTATCACGTCCGCAGATTGCCTTTAAGTTGATATTGGCATCAGCGGTAAAAAAATGATTCACCTGCCTGAAGGCATTTGAATGAGCTCTTCCCATAAATTTATAACCAATTAACCCGGCATTGATTTCTTTCATATTTCCTCCTAAGCCCAAAACATTTCCCCGGTGCTTTTGAATATTATGGAGGTCTTGAGGAAATCAATTGCTTTTTCAAGTCCTTCTTCAGCACTCATGAGCGAATCTTCATGCTCGATGGATATTGCTCCGTCATAACCTGCCATTTTTAAGGTTGAGAATATTTCATTCCATTCCTCTGCACCATGGCCATATCCCATGGTTCTGAAAATCCATGACCGGTTAATCTCGTCTCCATAGTGTTTGGTGTCGAGGACTCCGTTTACCTTGGAATTTGCATCCATTATCTTGCAATCCTTTGCATGGAAATGCCAGATACAACCTCTAAGTTCCCTTATGGCCATGACAGGGTCCATTCCCTGCCAGAACAGATGGGATGGGTCAAAGTTTGCACCGATTTCCGGACCAACTGCTGCACGGAGTTTAAGAAGTGTTTCAGGATTATAGACACAGAAACCGGGATGCATTTCCAGTCCTATTTTATGTATACCATGTGCTCTTGCGAAACTTACTGCTTCTTGCCAGTAAGGTATCAGAACGTCATTCCAATGGTAGTCAAGTATGTTGCCGAAATCATCAGGCCACGGACATGTAACCCAGTTAGGATACTTTGAATCC
>CAYYXJ010000031.1:0-1210 GCA_964475455.1 uncultured Clostridiaceae bacterium
GTTATCCCAGGGATGTTCGTTCTAAAATGACACGTTATCCCAGGGATGTTCGTTCTAGAAAATCAAAGAGCTAGATTGCGGAGTATTTCAGCCAGTTCCACGTATGAGGAGGCTATGCCTTTGTACACTTTTTCATTATATGAAAGGTCAACGATGGTATAAATAATGCTGTCACCGGTCAGGGGCTCAACAAGCACAACATATCTTATTTCTTCAGGATCTTCCGAAAACCACGGGTAATCACTGAAAGAAAACTCCTTATATTTCCTTATCGGTATTTTGTAATCAAGTGTTTTATCAAGTATAAGAACTTTTCCTGTAATAACAAAAGAAGCAGGGAATGGGTTTGCCTTTCCTGCTTCGGGTTCATTACTATATTTAATCTCTGCAGCCTGGGCTTTTTCCAAGAAATCTCTGACTGCAGTTTCTGTGAAAACTCCAGGATACAATTTGGAACAGGCAACTACAACAGATATAACCAATAAAAGCAGAAACACAGATGCCAATTTTCCGGATTTCATCAACATCCAAACCACCTCTGACCTGATTATACTCTCATCTATTCCTACATCACAGGGTTATTGGAATAGCTCATGATATTTTTTTCCTGTAAACGCGTCGGCGACGGTGCTGACGGCGTTCCATATATTTCCACATGGTTTGTACAGCGGTGTTGTTCTCAAGTTCAGGTCCTGTTTCAGCAAATTTCATCTTATTTTTAATAGCTGAACGCATTACACTGTCAATCAGTAAAGCACTGGCTCCGGAACCCTGATAATCAGGATGGATGGCAACGAGGTACAAATCAAGGGTGTCATTCTTTTTTATAGCCTTTAGAATATGTATGAATCCAAAAGGAAAAAGCTTGCCGTTGGATTTTTGCATGGCCCTGGACAGGGAAGGAAATGTAAGTCCAAATCCAATGACCTCATCATTTTTATTCAGGATTATCTTAATGAAATCAGGATTAACAAAGCCAAAGAAAGTTTCAATATAAGTTTCAATCTGTTCCTTTGACAGTATAGAAGTACCATACAGCGGTGCATAGGCTACATTATATAGTTCGAAAATTTTATCAGCCCATGGAAGGATGTCTTTTTTCCTGGTGAATTCAACAACCTTGTAACCGAATTTGCGTTTTACTATATCGGCTATTCGTGCATAACGTTCTGCAGGTTCTTCCGGTATTGGGATCGGATATTGCACCCAG
>CAYYXJ010000031.1:1220-20818 GCA_964475455.1 uncultured Clostridiaceae bacterium
TCAAATCCCATCTTTTCCATGTGTTCTTTATAATAAGGTGCATTGTACATGGTTATAAACATATCAAGTTCATTGAACCCATCAATCAGCATGCCCTGATGGTCGATATCAGTGAGCCCCAAAGGACCGTGAATTGTATCATAACCATGTTCCTTTGCCCAATTGACTGCGGTTTCCATCAGTTTTTTGGAAACCTCAAGGTCATCTATAAAATCAAAATGCGTGAAGCGGGCACTTTTTTGATTCCACTTATCATTTGCACGATGATTGACCATAACCCCGATTCTGCCAACTAAATCATTGTCACGATAGGCAAGATAAAAGACCGCTTCAGAAAATTCGTAAGCAGGATTTTTATCCTTTCTTAGCGTATTGACTTCGTCCATTATTAAATCAGGAACAAAGAATTTATTATCCTGGTAGAGATCATTTACATATTTGACAAATTTCCTAAGATCCCTGTTGCCTTTGACTTCTTCAATTCTAACCATGAAACCCCCTCAATAAACAAGTTGCATATTAATGTAATTTTACTATATGTTCTTTGATTTGGCAAAGAATTTATGAGTTAGTTATAATACTTGTTAATAATCGGTTTTCACAGTATTGCCGTGGTTTCAATTGACAGCATATATATCAGATATTATAATAACTTCAATAAATTAAAGCGATGAAGGTACAAAGTAACTGTCCGTAACCTTAAGAGAGGGTCTGAATGGTGGAAGGATCCGGCACTGCGGAACAGTGAAATTTCATACCGGAGCATTGTTTTTGAAAATAAGTAGAAAACAACGGCATTGGAACCGTTAATCCAGAGGGCCCGGTCAAGCCGGGAAAAAGTGTGGTACCGCGGATAAGCTCCGTCTCTTTGTGAGACGGGCTTTTTATATATGTGTCATTGAAAACTACATTGCATTAATATAGAATGAAGGAGAGGTAATATTATGACAATCTGGAATCCCGGCTATGAGTGTATGAAAGATGAAGAAAAGCGTATTCTGCAGGGGGAGAGGCTTGCAAAAACGGTTGCCCATGTTTATGAAAATGTTCCTTTTTACAAGGATAAAATGGATGGTCTCGGTATTTTGCCCGGCGATATCAAAAGCATTGACAACCTGAAGGATCTTCCATTTACTTATAAAACGGACCTCCGTGAGCACTATCCTTACGGCTTGTTCGCTGTTCCCATGGAAGACATTGTTAGAATTCATGCATCAAGCGGTACAACAGGTAAAAGGACCGTTGTCGGCTATACCCGTGAAGATATTGAAGTTTGGGCTGAAGTTATGGCCAGGACCATCAGTGCCTGTGGTGCAACAAAAGCGGATATACTGCAGAATGCATATGGATACGGACTTTTCACCGGGGGGCTGGGGGTGCATTACGGAGCAGAAAAAATCGGTATGTCAGTAATTCCGATTTCCGGTGGGAATACCAAGAGGCAGATTGAGCTGATGCAGGACTTTGGTTCAACGATAATTTCATGTACCCCTTCCTATGCACTGTATCTGGCAGAAGTAATTGAAGAGCAGAAGATTGACCGTTCTAAAATAAAGCTTAGGGCCGGAATATTCGGAGCTGAACCTTGGAGTGAAAACATGAGGAAGGACATTGAGGAAAGGCTTGGTGTCCTGGCAATAGATATATATGGTCTTAGTGAAATAATCGGTCCGGGAGTTTCTCAGGAATGTCCTGAAAAGTGCGGTTTGCATGTAAATGATGATCATTTTATTCCTGAAATAATCAATCCTGATACAGAAGAGGTGCTTGATTATGGTCAGCAGGGAGAAATAGTATTCACTACGGTAACAAAGAAAGCGCTGCCTCTGCTAAGGTACAGGACCAGGGATATTTCCAAACTTAACAATGAACCTTGTGCATGCGGAAGAACATCATATAGAATGGATAAGGTAACCGGTAGAACAGATGACATGTTGATTATCAGAGGTGTTAATGTTTTCCCGACCCAGATAGAAAGTGTTTTGCTTGAACTTGGCGAAACTGCTCCGCATTATCAATTGATTGTTTCCAAGGCCGGTTCAATGGATGCCCTGGAAGTCCAGGTTGAGATGACCCAGGCGCTGTTTTCCGATGAAGTCAAGAAAATTGAGGATCTTGAGAGAAAACTCAGATTCAATATAGAAAGTACCCTCGCAATCAGTGCAAAGGTCACATTGGTTGAACCAAAGACCATTGCAAGGAGTGAGGGCAAGGCACAACGCGTAATAGACAACAGGAATTTATAAGGAGGAAGGTATGCTTGTAAAACAAATTTCAGTGTTTCTTGAAAATAAAGAAGGTAGGGTAGCGCAGGTCGCAAGAATTCTAAGCGATTCTGATATTAACATAAGAGCTCTTTCAATTGCTGACACAACAGAATTCGGAATCCTTCGTCTTATTGTTGACCAACCGCAGATGGCTGAAAGAGCGCTGCGCAAGGAGGGGCTGACAGTCAGCATCACAGAGGTTATTGCAATTTCAATAGAAGATGCTCCGGGTGGTCTTGCAGATGCCCTCCAGATACTTCATGAAGATGGTATCAGTGTTGAATATATTTATGCTTTTATTTCAAAGACCAGTCACAAGGCAAATGTTATTCTAAGGGTTGAAGACTGTGAAAGGGCAATCGAGAGCCTACAGGCCAAGGGTCTGGAAGTTCTGACATCGGAGGAAGTATATAATCAGTAGGAGGTTTCTACAATTTGATAGCTGAAATTATTGCAGTAGGCACCGAACTTTTAATGGGGCAGATAAACAATACAAATGCCCGTTATGTATCGGAACGGTTTCCTGATGCAGATGTTTATGTTTATTATCATACGGTCGTGGGGGACAATCCCTCACGGCTTTCTTCGTGTCTGAATATTGCCCTTGAAAGAGCGGATGTTGTGCTGACCACGGGAGGACTTGGGCCTACGCAGGATGACCTTACAAAAGAAACCATAGCCAAGGCACTGGGTCTGCGGATGCTTCCTGATGAAGATACATTGAATAAAATACACAGTTTCTTTGAGAAATTAGGCAGAAAAGCTACTGCTAACAATGAAAAACAGGGCTATTTCCCGGAAGGTTCAGTCATCATGAGGAATGACAACGGAACTGCGCCTGGTTGTATTATTGAAAAAAACGGTAAGACCGTTGTAATGTTACCTGGACCTCCGTGGGAAATGGAACCTATGTTTGAAAAGTCTGTTTTGACATATTTCATGAAGAAGGCGAATCAAAGACTGAAGTCCATCTACATTAAAATGTTCGGAATAGGGGAATCAAGTATGGAAACGCTCATCAGTGACCTGGTGACAGCCCAGCAAAACCCTACAATTGCTCCCTATGCAAAGATGGGTGAAACCACATTGAGGGTTACTGTGAAATACACTCCGGGACAGGATGATCCTGATGAAATGATGGCACCTGTAATGGATGAAATAAAAAAAAGACTCGGCAGATATATTTACTCGTATGAAAATGAAGAACTGCATCAGGTTGTTGCGGCATTGCTGATGCAAAGGAAAACCGGTATAGCCATTGCTGAATCATGCACAGGAGGCAAACTTACATCACTTCTAACGGATATCCCCGGAATTTCATCGGTATTGTACATGGGGGCAGTTACATATTCCAACCAGTCCAAGGTCAGTGTTCTGGGTGTTTCAAATGACACCATTGACAGATTCGGAGCTGTCAGCAGCGAAACAGCTGTTGAGATGGCTGAGGGAGCGAGGAAACTATGCGGATGCAGCCTGGGACTTTCCATAACAGGTATCGCCGGACCGGGAGGCGGAACGGATGAAAAACCCGTTGGAACTGTTTTTATTGCAATATCAGATAAAAACGAAACGAAAGTCAGAAAACTAAACCTATGGGGCAGCAGGGACAGGATCAGACACTCATCCTGCCTCAATGCCCTTGATATGATCAGAAGGCATGAACTGGGGATGGAGGACGCAGATTGAGCAACAGGGCAAGTTTCAGGGGAACAGCAGCAATGATAATGTTTTCTGTATTACTCAGCAGAATTCTCGGCTTTTTTCGGACAGCTCTAATACCTGCAAGAATGGGTGGATTCAGCAGCGTTGCAGATGCATACAATGCTGCTTTTCAGATTCCTGATTTAATGTATGGCCTTTTGGTGGGCGGTGCCATCGCAGCATCACTGATTCCAATGCTGACCGGATATGTTGAGAAAAAGCAGGAAAAAGAAGGTTGGAAGGTGGTCGGGACATACATCAATGTAATGATGATAGCAATGTTGATCATTTGTATCCTTGGAGTTGTCTTTGCCCCGCAGCTGATGAATCTTGTTGCAAGGGGCTTCAATGAAGCACCGCCTGAAAAAATGGAACTGGCTGTAAGGCTTACAAGAATTCTGATGCCTATTTCGTTTTTCATGATGTTGTCAGGGTTTTGCAATGGTGTACTGAATTCTTATTCAAAGTTTGTGGTTGCTGCATTCGGTCCATGTGTATATAACCTGGCTACTGTTCTAAGTATATTTTTTCTTAGTAACTCTGATGCTTCGACCAATTATGGGGCAGAAAAAGTGGTATTGGGAATAGTAATATGTTCCTTTTTCTATTTTCTCCTGCAGTTTTCATTTACTTTAAAACATATGAAGGATTACAGACCTACGCTTCATATTGCACATCCGGATTTCCACAGGATGATTCGACTTGCGGTACCTACATTGCTGACTTCAGCATTTGTTCAGATAAACTTCATTGTTTCAAAATACTATACTACATTTTTTGATGAGGGAAGCTTAAGTGCCCTGGAGGTTGCAGGAAAAACCTGGCAGATGCCCCTTGGTATCATTGCCCAGGCAGTGGGGGTGGCAATACTTCCTTCGTTGTCTGCATTATATGCCTTTGAGAAATTCAAGGAACTCGGTGAAAAGCTGAATTCCGCAATCAGGTTCGTTTTGTTTTTAGCTGTTCCGTCGGCAGTTGGCCTTGCTGTTATAAGCAAACCTACAATACAACTTATGTTTAACTGGGGAAATCTTGATGATGCTGCGGTGACTCTGACTGCCACCATGTTGACCCTTTACAGTCTTTCAATAGTAACCCAGTCAATAAATACAATTATGAACAGGGCTTACTATTCAACAAAGAATTCGGTCCTGCCGTTTATTGCGGGCAGCATTGGGATGGTTATAAATTTCCTGCTGGCATATATGGTAACACAATCAACTGATATGGGGGCGGCGGGCGTAGCCCTGGCTTATTCCATTGCTACTGTTTTCATAACCATTGTGCTTCTTGCTTTATTTAAAAAAAGAATTCTGGGATTCAGATTCATAGACAAACGGGGCTTTATGATTAAAACCATTGCCGCAGTATTGATAATGGGAGCCGCTGTTTATCTATCCGACAGTCTATTTGCGCCGTTGCTGCTGGGCAAGAGTATCATGGTTGTTTCAAAAAGCCGTCAACTTGCCTGGGTATCACTGGATATTGTTATAGGTATGGTGGCTTATGCAACCTCATCATATCTGATGAAGATAGATGAGATGAGACAAATTTGGAACGGAACCGTAAATAAATTAAAGCAATTGACAAAAAATGGAAAATGAATATAATTGATATTGACAATGTTCGATTGGTCATATATACTTGGAAAGAACAAATGTTCTTATTGGAGGATTATCAATATGGAAAAGAAAAAAGCATTGGATATGGCTCTTTTACAGATAGAGAAGCAGTTTGGCAAGGGTGCCGTCATGAGGCTGGGTGAAAATGCCCATATGCATGTTGAAAGCATCCCTACCGGGGCTTTGTCGCTTGATGTTGCACTGGGAATCGGCGGAGTACCAAGAGGAAGGATTGTTGAAGTATACGGCCCTGAATCTTCCGGTAAAACAACTGTAACCCTGCATATGATTGCACAGGCACAGAAACTCGGCGGAGAAGCTGCCTTCGTTGATGCAGAACATGCGCTGGATCCTGAGTACGCCAAAAGACTTGGAGTAAATATTGATGACCTTATTGTAGCCCAGCCTGATACGGGCGAACAGGCCCTCGAGATAACAGAAGCTCTTGTAAGGAGCGGTGCAATTGATATTATTGTTGTGGACTCTGTTGCAGCATTGGTACCAAAGGCAGAGATAGACGGAGAAATGGGAGACACCCATGTTGGTCTGCAGGCCAGACTGATGTCGCAGGCTCTTAGAAAACTTGCAGGTGTAATAAGCAAATCAAGGACAACTGCAATCTTCATCAATCAGCTAAGGGAAAAAGTCGGTATAATGTTCGGTAACCCTGAGGTTACACCTGGAGGAAGAGCCTTGAAGTTCTATTCATCAGTCAGGCTTGATGTAAGAAGAGCAGAAAGAATCAAGGACGGGCAGGATGTGCTTGGATCAAGAACAGTTGTAAAGGTTTCCAAGAATAAGATTGCACCTCCGTTCAAACAGGCTGAATTTGATATAATGTACGGAGAAGGAATTTCAACTGAAGGCTGTATACTTGATATGGCATCCAATATTGATATTATAAATAAAAGCGGTTCGTGGTTCTCTTACAAAGACCAGAGAATTGGACAGGGAAGGGAAAATGCAAAGAAATTCCTCAGGGAAAACCCTGAAATGTGTGACGAGGTAGAAAAACTTGTCAGGGCTCATTATGGTTTGGATGGTGTAAAAAATGAAAATAAACCGGAAGTCGGAGCTGAATAACGGATTTCTACTGTTGCTTGATGATGGAAGTGAAATCAAGGTGTCAGAGGAACTTTATTTTACAAAATATCTCTATGAAAAAGAAGAATTGAGCAAAGAAGAAATAGATCAGCTGATATTTCAGGATAATGTATTAGAAGCAGAGAAAATATGCAGGAGAAAGCTGGCTACGGGATTGAAACCCAGAAGCCGGCTTTTGGCTTATCTTGAAGAACAAAATCTCGGAGGAAACATCGCAGAGGCAGCCCTTATAAAACTTGAAAAAGAAAATTATATAGATGATTTCAAATATGCAATGAAGATTTTGAAGAAGAAAATGCTTGGTTCACCTCTTTCAAAATACGCCCTTGAACACTGGTTGATGGCAAATGGGTTGAGCATGGAGACAGCCCGAAGTGCAATAGATAAATCAAATATAAGTGACAGAGAAACAGCCATGAGGATCATAAGGAAGAAGTTCAGGAACAATACGAATCATCTTAAAATTGCAGCATATCTTGCTTCAAAGGGCTTTGAAAAGGATATAATAGCTGAAGTGACTGATACGGAGGAACTATGGAGCATATAGCAATAATATCCCTTGGATGCCCTAAAAATACTGTTGACAGCGAGATTCTGGCTGCTATCGCAGGAAATTCCGGGTACGAACTTACAAATGAACTTGAAAAAGCGGAAATCGCTGTGGTTAACACCTGTGCTTTCATAGAACCGGCTGTAGAGGAAGCAATTTCAACCATACTGGATGTTTCGAAACTGAAGAAAACCGGCAAATTGAGGCGGTTGATAGTCGCCGGGTGCCTGACCGAAAGATACAGGGAGAAGATTCTTGAAGAAATGCCTGAAGTTGATCTTTGTATTGGAATTGATGCCATTCCACATCTGGGAAGAATATTGACAGAAGAACCTGATGGCGTTCTGACAGGAGACCGGGATTCGGTTGACTTTCTCGAATTACCGAGAAAACTTTCATCAAGTGACAAAAGTGCATACATAAAAATATCAGACGGCTGTGACAATACTTGTACATATTGCATGATTCCGTCCATTCGGGGCAGAATGAGAAGCAGAACGATTGAGAGCATTGTGAAGGAAGTCAGTTCCCTTACGAAGGAATACAATCTTCATGAGGCGGTCCTGGTGGCACAGGATACAACAAACTATGGATTTGACATTTATGGGAAACCTTCTTTATCTGACTTGCTTGAGAATCTGGTGAATACGGACGGCCCTGAATGGTTCAGGATGCTTTATTGTTACCCGGAACTCATTGATGACAGATTGATTGATTTGATTGCTTCAAGCGACAGGATTGTTCCATACTTCGATATTCCGCTTCAGCACGCTTCAGACAGGATACTGAAACTCATGGGAAGAAAAGGTACCAATGCATATTACAGGGAACTGATTGAAAAAATCAGAAAAAAGATTCCGGATGCTGTAATACGAACAACTTTTATAACCGGTTTTCCCGGAGAAAATGATGAAGATTTCATAAAACTGCATGAATTTGTCAAGGATATGGAGTTTGACCGAATCGGTGTGTTCACTTATTGTGATGAGGATGGTGCAGCATCATATAAATTACCGGATAAGATTAAAGGGGCGGTTGCTTCAAAACGAAGGGACATTCTGATGACTGAACAGTCCGCTATAAGTTTAAGGACAAACATGAAACGGGTTGGAAAAGTTTATGATATAATCATCAGTAATGTTTCTGATGACGGAATTTTCTATGAGGGAAGGTCCTATGGTGAGGCACCTGAAATAGATGGATTTGTTTATGTCGTTTCATCTGAACCACTGGAACCCGGTGATTTTGTCAAAGCCAGAATACTGGAAGCCAGGGAATATGACCTGATAGGAGAAGTACTCAATGACTCTGCCAAATAAGATAACGTTCCTCAGAATATTTCTGATACCACTGTTTCTGATATTTGCACTCCCTGCACCGGGATGGTTTTCTGAAGGTTTGACTTCATTTATGGAAGCCGCAGGACCCTATATAGCTATATTTCTTTTCATTGCAGCCGGTATTACCGATATAATAGATGGAAATCTTGCAAGAAAAAGAAATGAAGTAACAAATTTAGGTAAATTCCTGGATCCCATCGCTGACAAACTTCTGGTTATATCAGCCCTTTTGGTCCTTGTTGTCAAGTTTGATCTTTCTGTCTGGATTGTTCTGATAATCATTGCCCGTGAGATAATGGTCATGGGAATTCGTACAATTGCAGCCGGCGAGGGGAAAATAGTTGCTGCCAGTATATGGGGCAAGGTAAAGACCGTCATGCAGATAATAGCCGCTGTTGCATGGATGCTCAATGATATAATTGATATGTGGTACCTTGATGACGCACTGATGGCTGTTGCTGTAGTGCTTACTATATATTCAGGTATTGATTATTTGGTTAAGAACTATCAATTCATCAAATCACCCCATAAATAAAGAATTTTAAATATATTATTGTTGGTATTGGCTCCTTATGTTAATATTCATAACTAAAGGGGACAGCATGAGTAAAATACACAAAAAAACACTATTCATCTTCTATACAGTTTCAGCAATGTATTGGTTTTCTTTATATTCATACGGATCGGTTCTTTCCAATCATGCATCAACACTTGGAGCAGATGCAATGATGGTTGGGACAATTGCAGGCTCATACGGGGTAGCGCAGATCATATTGCGTATTCCAATAGGCTTTCTTTCAGACAGAGTGCAGAACCGGAAGTATTTTATCGGAGCCGGAATTCTATTCTGTATGGTAAGCGGAATAGGTCTTGGTATTTCTCCGACACCAGGCTATATGCTTGTATTCAGGTTGATGGCGGGTATAGGTGCTACTTCAAGCATTGTATTACCGGGATATATGACCGAAACTTTTTCTACTATGGATTCACATCATGCAATGGGAAATATGAGCGCATCATTTAAGCTTGGAAGGACCGCTGCAATAGTAGCAGGTGGGTTTATCGCACATTTTGCCGGAGCTAAATGGGCTTTTCTTGCCGGAGGAATAGCCGCAGGACTATGCCTGATTCCATGGATTTTCCTTCCCCTTGACAGGAAGCACGAAGAAAAAATCCACCATTCTGCTCATGAAATTCTTTCAGTGATAAAGGACAGGGATTTGTATATGTCATCAATCATTATGATATTTTTCCAGTTTGCTGTTTTTGCTACAACCTATACCTTTACTCCTGTAATTGCAAAGAATCTTGGTATAAATGAAGCATCCATTGGCTTGCTGACAGCCTTGTTTACAATAATGGGTGTCTTCAGCGCAATGCTCAGCGGCAAATATATGAAAAAAACGATCGGTCCCAAAAAAACAGTGGCGCTGTCTTTTGCTGTTTCAGGAGTTATATTTGTATTTATGCCGAATGTTGTCAATATAGCACAGCTTTTGATTCTTCAGGGCGTGGTTGGATTTTTCATGGGATTCATTCTGCCGATAATGATGGCCCAGGGTCTCATAAACATAAAAAAGGGGATGAAGGACACTGCCATGGGGTATCTTCAGGCAATTTATGGATTCGGTGTCCTGGGAGGACCGTTTATAACCGGAATTGTTGTAAGATATGCTAATATAAGAATAGGATATTTAGTTGTAACTGCTGTGTGCCTGACCGGTTTGCTCATCACATATTTATATGGAAAGGATGACAGAAAAAATGGATTGGCGAAATATTAGAAACGGACTGGAAATCCCAACGGAATATTATAGTGATCAACCATATTTGGTAAAGGCAGAAGACGGTGCCTGGGTATGCAGTTTGACAACCGGTGAGGCCAATGAAGGTCAGCCGGGACAATATGTTATGACCATGCGCAGTCATGACATGGGAAAAACATGGACTGAAATAAACCGGATGGAACCTGAAGGGATGCCTGAAAATTCTTATTCAGTCCTTCTGAAAACCAATTATGGCAGGATTTACTGTTTCTATAACTTCAACAAAGACAATATACGGGAGATAATTGCAACGGATCCTCCCTTTACCGGTGGAATCTGCACCAGGGTAGATTCCCAGGGTTATTATGTCTTCCGCTATAGTGACGACAACGGTGTTTCCTGGTCAGACGAAAGAGGAGAAGTTCCCATCAGAAAGTTCAAGTGGGATAAGGAAAATCCTTACAATGGAGAAATAACATTTTTCTGGAATGTCGGAAAACCACTTGTTTATGGAAACGATGCATTTCTATCCATACATAAGGTAGGTGAAATGGGCCATGGTTTCTTTGCAAAAAGCGAAGGGGTTCTAATAAAAAGCAATAATATAATGGTTGAAAAAGATATAACCAGATTAAATTTCGAAACCCTTCCTGAAGGTGATATTGGAATAAGAACACCAAAAGGCGGTGGGCCTGTTTCTGAGGAGCATAGCTACGTAAGTCTAAGTGATGGTTCATTTTTTACAGTTTTCAGAACAATAGACGGAAGGCCGGGCTACTCATACAGCCGGGACGGCGGAAGAAGTTGGGAACCCTCAAAATATATGCCGGTCAGACACCCAAGGGCAGCCAATTTTGTCTGGAAACTTGATGGTGGGCGGTTTTTATACTGGTTCCATAACAACGGAGGAAATTGGTATGATGACAGAAATCCTGTTTGGTGTCTTGCAGGATCAGAAAATGAAGGTCCCGAAGGGAAAATAATAGAATGGTCCCAACCGGAAATTTTACTATACGATGAAGATCCTTATGTAAGGATCAGCTACCCTGATCTCATACAGGATTCGGGAAAAACCTTTGTGACTGAAACTCAAAAGGATATAGCCAGATTACATGAAATAGATATGAATTTCCTTGGAAAACTTCAAAATTGGGAAAATATGAAAAATGTATCCAGTGAAGATATTCTTCTTGATTGCAGAAGGGGTATTCATGAAATGCCGAAAATTGAACCATTCCTGTTTTTTGATCATTCCGGCCCTGCTTCATGTACAGGGGATAACCGCAACGGGTTTACAGTGGAATTCACTTTGAATGAAAAACCCGGTCCATGGGAAATGATTGCCGACAGCAGGAAAGCAGATGGCAGTGGGATACTGATAGAGCATACTGATAAGAATGAAATATATATCATTATGAGTGACGGAAGAAGTATATGTTCATGGAAAAGTGATTTAATAGAGTTCAATGGTAAAGTTTGTATTTCCATAATAGTTGACGGAGGGCCGAAGGTGATCAGCTTTGTTGTGAACGGTAAATTCAATGACGGAGGCAGCAATCGTCAATTCGGATGGGGACAATACAATCCAAATCTAAGGCATGTCAATGGAAGCAGTGAAATCGAAATCAGCGGGAAGGTTGATATTTTCAGAATATATGGAAGAGCTCTAATGACCAATGAAGCTGCAGCAAACCATAATTTTTATCTAAAAGGAGAAGAAGAATGAAATATGCAATAGCATGCGACATGGAGGGAATAGCAGGAATAGTTGGATATCCCAAGGAAGGACTTGGCAATTCATCAAAACAGTTTATTGCTGCCTCCAGACAGGCAGTAAAGGAAATTAATTCAGCCGTAAGGGCATTATATGATACCGGGGCAGAAATGGTTTATGTGTGGGATAACCATAACGGAAGTCTGAACATGGATTATACTGAACTGGACTCCAGGGTTGATATAATAGCAGGCGTTGGAGCAAAGCACAGATGGCCGGGGCTTTATGACAAGGATATAGATGCAGTGTTGCTTCTTGGTTATCATCCTAAGGCAGATACATTTGCAGGCATCCTCACACATACATGCAGTTCAGTTACATATCAATATATAAAATTGAATGGTATTTCTGTTGGGGAAGTTGAGATAGATGCGGCCTGTGCTGCAAGATTATTGGGAGCACCTTTGATTTTCATTGCAGGGGACAATAAGCTGGTTGGACAGATAAACAAGGATATGCCATGGGTTACAACTGTAATCACAAAAGAAGCACTTGGAAGAAATCTTGCTGTGCTGAAGCATCCTGCAAGGGTAGTGGATGAAATTTATGATGGTGTAAAAAAAGCTGTTGCCGTTATTGATAATGCGCAGCTTTATGATATTTCTGATCCTGTCAAGGTAGAAGCAAGATTCCTGAGACTCGAGGATGCTGAGGCTGTATACAACAGTAAAAGCAAGGAAGTGGAATTAATTGATGCTTTTACAGTCAGATATACAGTAAAAAGCTTATTGGAGCTGTATTGATATGGAAATTGTAATCAGAAAAGCCATGGAAGAAGACCTTGGAGCCTTGCTTGAGGTCCAGAAGAAGGCCTTTTTGGTTCAGGCAGAAAAATATGATGCCTTTGATATCCCTCCTATGGTGGAAGAGAAAAAAGACATTGATCTTAAGAATCCTAACCTGACGGTTTTGATAGCTGAAATCGACGGAGTAATTGCAGGCAGTATAAGACTGTTAAAAGAAGGTGACGGTGCAGAAATCAAGAGACTGAGTGTTTTAGGTGAATATCAGAATCTGGGTATAGGCACAAAGCTTATGCAGGAAATTGAGGAATTCTCATACGGGGTTGAAAGATTGTGGCTTTTTACGGGTGGCCAAAGTAAAAAGAATATAGAATTATATCTTAAGCTGGGTTTCAGGGTATTCAAGGAGGAACCTTTCAAAGATAATTTCACATTGGTTTACATGGAAAAACTTATTTAGGGATGAATATATAAATGGTTTTATGTTGTTTTCAAGCTCTGATTTGTATAAAACAGAGCTTTTTGTTATATGCGGTATAAAACAGGGTATCATAAGCTAGAAACCAATAATGCTGTGAAAACAGCTATGAAACAGACCCCCAAAAAGCACCAGACACACTTAGGTGCATTCCAATACAACCGCCGATCTATCGGCGGTTGTTTCTCGTTTGGAATTAAAAACCGGGAGTATTCCTTAAGGTGCACAGAGGGCTTACCCGGCATGGTGGTTGTAAAGTTCATCTTCTGATGTTTCCATTCTATTGAACGGGATGAACCGTATATGGGTTTCTTCAAATCTGGGATACAGACGGTATTTTTCCAGTGTTTCGGGACCACAGGAATGATTCCCGACCCCGGTCTGTGCAGCATCAAGGTTCAAGCATATGCTTCCGTCCGGTATCAGGTCCTTTTGATGTTTTTTTTCATCCAGCTCGATGGCTGTATATAAAAGAGCGCTTGCTGATATAGGTTTTTCTGCAATGACCATAAAACCAAAATCATGCTGATTGGTAAATGACAACCAGCGGGTATCAAGTTTATTACCGGTTTCCTGGGGATATTCATAAGGCTCAAACTGATCTTCAACAAAGCTTTCGTAGACCCCGAGAAGAGCACTTTCTTTTCTGTCTGAATAACTTTCGTGAGGACCTCTTCCATACCAGTTCATTCTGTTGAAATCCAATGGAAGCTTCAAGGCTGTGCCGATTCTTGGGATGTAATCAGCTTTTCTAAGTGGAGTGAACCCGGTTTTCATATCAACAGTTCCATCCGGGTACACAGTATATTCGGTATCGACCTTGAAAAGAGGTTTTTGTCCTGAACAAGAATAAAGTGCACAAACACATATCAATGCTTTCTTGTCTTCAACCCTACTTGAGAAATCTACGGTCCTTCCATACATCCTGTCAAGTCCCATGTCTTTCCACAGTTTCTTCATACGGGTTTTATCATTATCGGTTGAAGCCCTGAAAAAATTAGGTGTTGGACCTGAATCCAGCATGGAGGTGCCTTTGTGAAACCAGTCAGTCATGCAAGTTGACAGTCTATCGAATTTAATATAAAAATCATCACCGGAAACAATTAGATCCTTTCCGGTCTCATCGATGGAAATACTTCCTTCAGGGGATAATTTACCAAAGGTTGTCGGTCGTTCATAAACCAACTGGCTTTTGCATACTTCAAAACCACGTGAGGCGTATAAATTGGATTCCTTCATACAGTATTCAGAACCTGATTCGATGATATAAGGGGATTTGAATTCCTTTTCTTCCCCGGGACCGATTGATGATATGTCAAGGGGATATTCCTCAGTCAGATAACCGTTTTTTAAAAGTTCGGTCCTGCATTGAAGATAATCTAGGCTTTGGAATACATTTGTGTTTAATATTGTAAAGGTATTTTCACCCGATTGCCTTACAATTGCAGGTTCCATGACTTTTTTTAATTCTATCAATGAAGTATGAGGTGTCCTGTCGGGATAGTTCAAGCCATCCATGCAGAAGTTTCCATCATTGGGAACATCGCCGAAATCACCGCCGTAACCATAAAAAATCTGCCCGTTTTCATCGACAGCTATCTGGGTGTGATCAATCCATTCCCAGATGCATCCTCCCATCAGCCTGGGATATTTATAAAATGCATCCCAGTATTCCTTTAGATTGCCTGAAGCATTTCCCATAGCATGACCATATTCACAAAGGAAATAAGGTCTTTTGTCATCTTTGCTTTCACCCTCTCCGATGACC
Organism: uncultured Clostridiaceae bacterium; assembly: GCA_964475455.1. Taxonomy (GTDB): domain Bacteria; phylum Bacillota; class Clostridia; order DUPQ01; family DUPQ01; genus JAFGQE01. The sequence goes on from CAYYXJ010000031.1 coordinate 16,334, forward strand.
CTGGAAATTTCAGGATACATTACACTGACCACATCGGGTCCGCTATCTTTTACTGCCCGTTCATAATGAATGGGTAAATTCTTTGAAAATTTCCTTAACTCTTCAATCATTGCAAGATGATTCTGGCCATATCTGGTTTCATTACCCAGGGACCACATGATTACGCAGGGATGATTCCTGTCCCTTAGAACCATTCGTTTGGCTCTGTCAGTAAAGTGAGGTTTCCACTCATCCTTATCAGATACATCATAATCAGGATCATCATAATAGAAGCCATGGGCTTCAAGGTCAGCTTCATCGATTACATAGAGCCCAATTTCATCACAAAGGTCCATGAAATAAGGATCAGTGGGATAATGGGAGGTTCTGACTGCATTGATGTTATTCTGTTTCATTAAAACAGCATCGTCATACATGGAAGTGCGGCTCATGGCATGACCCAGTAGATAGTGGGTATCATGGCGGTTTACACCCTTTATTTTAATTGGTTTTCCGTTGACTTTGAAGACTCCGACCTCTATATCAACCCGCTTGAAACCGGTGCGGCAGGAACGAATATCCTTTCCGTTCAGAATAAGTACACTGGAATATAAAGCCGGTATTTCGGCAGACCATTGTTCAGGTGATTCAACCTGGTATGTGCATTTAATACCGGGTATGATTTTCTCATCTATTACAATATTGCCCGCTGGATCATATAGCTGATAAACCAGTTCATCAGTTTCAGAGGAAATCATGCATTCCACATTTATTATACCGGTTATGTAATCATCACCAAGTGAGGCATCTACATAAAAATCCTTTATATGCACTTCAGGGATTGAATAAATATAAACTTCACGGAATATACCGGAATGTCTGAAAAAATCCTGGTCCTCAAGATAGGAAGCACAGTTATATTGGTAAACTTCAACAGATATTAGGTTCAGGCCGGGCTCAGTGCAATCTGTAATATCAAATTCAGAGGGCATATGTGAACATTGTGAATATCCGCATTCAATACCGTTGACATAAACCGTAAATGCTGAGTTTACACCCGCAAAATGCAGTATTGTCCTGCGTCCGTCAAAAGCACCCGGAACTGAAAATTCAGTTCTGTAAATGCCTGTCGGATTGGCATCCGGAATAAATGGAGGGTCAAGGGGAATCGGATAAACGGAGTTGGTATAATGAGGGGTTCCGTAACCATGTGACTGCCAGCAGGATGGTACAGGTGTTGTATCCCAGCTTGAAACATCAAATTCGATTCCATGGCAGCCTGTTGGAATTTCATATTTGCTTTTCGCATAGAAAAAATCCCAGGTGCCTGAAAGGCTTTTGAAATATTCATTGCTCTTTCGAGTCATGGCGATGGCTTTTTTAACATCGGGCCAGCTGACTGCGGCTCCGTGAGGTTCCAACCTGTTAATTCCAAGATTCTTTATTTCATTGTAATATTCCATTATAAATCCCCCTTGCGATATATATTTATATTCTAACATGAAGAAAATGCCTTAATGGAAAAATTTGTGCTTATGATGTAAAATAAATATAACGCTGATGAAGGATGTGAATGCCATGAAAATGTTTGATATCATTGCCAGAAAACGTGATGGAAAAGCTCTGACCTATGAAGAACTGAAATTCTTTGTAGATGGTATTGTCAGCAATAAAATACCTGACTATCAAACGACAGCCCTTATGATGGCGATTTATCTGAATGGTATGAGTAGAAAAGAAACATCAGAACTTTGCATGCTTATGGCAGTTTCTGGAGATACCCTTGAATTTTCAGATGAATATGTAACCGTGGATAAGCACAGCACCGGGGGAGTGGGTGACAAGACTTCCCTTATTGTTGCGCCTGTGGCGGCTGCATGCGGACTTACAGTGGCAAAGATGTCAGGCAGGGGACTTGGACACACCGGCGGAACCGTAGACAAACTGGAATCCATTCCGGGGATAATCATGGATATGAGCATGGAACAATTTGAGGCTAATTATAAAAAAACAGGCTTGTGCCTGTCCGGTCAGTCAGGCAATATGGTGCCTGCAGACAAAATAATGTATGCCCTCAGGGATGTGACTGCCACAATTAGCAGCATACCGCTGATAGCAACCAGTATAATGTCAAAGAAACTTGCCGCTGGTGCAAAAAACATAGTACTCGATGTAAAGACGGGCTCAGGAGCATTCATGGAAAATCCGGAGGAGGCTTTTGACCTTGCTGAAAAAATGGTTGACATAGGTACAGCAAACGGACGAAGGGTGTCAGCCCTTGTAACTATGATGGATAATCCATTGGGCAGGACCATCGGGAATTCCATTGAAGTGCTCGAAGCTGCCGAGGTGCTGAAGGGTCAGCATGCGGGATCGGACCTTTATAATGTTTCAGTGGCACTGGCAGCAGAACTGATACATATGACCTCGGGAAAAACAATTGGTGAAGCCACTGAAACCGCCCGTAGAAAAATCAAGGATGGGTCAGCTTATAAAAAATTGTGCGAGATGATTACCGTCCAGGGTGGAGATTCTTCAGTACTTGAAAATGGAGAAGGATTGAAGAAACCATTGTTTACACATGAAATAATTGCTCCTGAAGATGGATTTGTTGTGTCCATTGATGCCAAGACAATCGGTATTATATCAATGAATCTGGGGGCAGGGCGAAGTAAGAAAAGTGATCCGATAGATTATTCGGCAGGAATAAGAATTCTCAGAAAACCCGGTGAAGAAATCAAAGCCGGGGAACCCATGGCCGTTTTCTATTCTGACATTGAAGATGTGGTGGATCAGGAAAAGAAGTACCTTGATGCCTGTGAAATATCTGAAACCCAGCTTCCTGAAAGAAAGCTGATACTCGGAAGGGTAACAAAAGGGAAAATTGAAGAATACTGAAGATAAACGGAGTTTGAAATGAAAAAAACAATATTAATATTATTATGTGCGGCTTTGATAATGTCATTTACCTTTGGGCCTGTACTGGCCCAGGATGAAGATTTCGATATAAATGCAGTTAACCAGAAAGTGCTTTCATCTGACATAAATAATCTGGCTTCAAGGAGTTTTATTTTACTGGAGATGACTACGGGACAGGAGTTGTTTTCAAAGAATGCAGACAACAGGTATCCGATGGCCAGTCTGACCAAGATTATGACAACTTATATAATTATGGGTGAACTTTCAGCCGGACAAATTAATTATGACGATATAATTTCAGCCAGTGAGTATGCCTGCAGTTTCGGCGGTTCACAGGTATGGCTGGAACCCGGTGAAGAGTTTACACTTAGGGAGATGCTTTATGCAATAGAACTTCATTCTGCGAATGATGCTGCTGTAGCAGTTGCTGAAGCAATAGCTGGAAATGAAGCTTCATTTGTGTCATTGATGAATGCAGCCGCCAAGGACCTGGGTATGAATGATACACTATACAGAGACTGCACCGGTTTGTCTGATGAAGGGCATTATTCAACGGCAAGGGATACCGCAACTCTGGCAATGGCTCTTGTTACAAAATACCCTGAAATACTGGAAATTACATCAAAGGTGTATGAACCGTTCCGGGAAGGTACAGAGGATCAGGTTGATCTATACAACAGAAATAAGCTTATTCAATATTATAATGGTGCTACCGGGCTAAAAACCGGATTCACAACTCTTGCAGGCCACTGCCTGGCTGCTACTGCTGAGAGGAATGGTTTCAAATTGGTTTCGGTTGTAATGGGTGCTGATGATACAAACACAAGATTTGCAGATTCAATGAAGCTTCTTGACTACGGTTTCCTTGAATTTGATTTTCTAACTATTGAAGACGGAGGAAAACCCGCAGGAAGTATACCTGTTGATAAGGGGATAGAGCTCGAAGTTACTTCTTATGTCCGGGACAACCTTACTTTCCTTCTGAAGATTGATGATTTTGACAGAATAGAGCGTGTTGTGGAATTGCCGGATATACTGGAAGCCCCGGTTGCCGTGGGTACTGAAATCGGAAGTATAACGTATGTTCTGGATGGTGTTGAGTTGGGAAAAAGTCCAATTCTTACAGACACCGGTACTGAAAAGGCAAGTTTCTTCAAGCTGTTATGGCGAAAGATTCTGTCCTGGTTCGGCATTGTCAAATGATTTGCTTTAAAAAGATCATAGATATGGCGGACAAGGTTTGTCCGGCATATCTGTTTGTGTTAAAATAATCTAAAACATTGGGCTCGGCCCGGGAGGTTACACCATTAATTTATTAGGAACTCTTTCAAATTACTTATATATGATTCCGGTGCTTATAATAGCACTGACTTTCCATGAATTTTCACATGCATTCATTGCTTATAGACTGGGTGACAATACTGCAAAAAACAAAGGCAGGCTTACACTTAATCCACTCAAACATCTTGATCCGCTGGGAACTATAATGATGAGAGTTGCCAGGGGCGGATGGGCTAAACCTGTTCCGGTAAAGCAAATGAATTTCAGGGATCCAAAGCAGGATATGATCAAAGTCGGTTTAGCGGG
>CAYYXJ010000032.1:0-16549 GCA_964475455.1 uncultured Clostridiaceae bacterium
TTTTGTTTTCTTTTAAATTTGCATAGCATTCCTCTATGAATTTCCTTTGAATTTCAAAAACAAATTTTCCTGTAATAATAAGTTTAGCGGTATCAGCCATACCAATTGCAAACAATTTTTCGGCAAGTTTTCTATATTTGAAATCTCCTTTGTTAATTATTAATTCATGAAGGTAAGTTTTAAGTGCCAGTAAATTATACAAATTCCCTGCATTGGAATTTAATTCAACATCAACCAGCCGGGCCTGCGGACTTTCATAACCATTGAAATAGTTAATCTCAGGAACAATGGCAATATTATATGATTGACCTTCAACAAGCAGGTGTTCGTATGAATCAGAATTAAAAGCTATGCATCTTATTGATTCATTGTTTTTTATAATCTCAAAGCTAAAATGTTTTCCTTTTTTACCTAATCGTCTTTTCCTTGAAATAAAGATATCTTCCATTGCTAATACAGGGCATCCATTTCCGGACCCAAATGGGCCCAGGGTTTCCAGTTTTCTAAGAAATGGCAAATTTATATCACCTGGATTACAAATGGCATCAATCTTAATATTTTTTTCATATGAAATTTGATTTCCAAACAGTTCAATGAAACGTTTATTAAGAGAAGGAATGTTACAACTCATTATTTTCAATCCTGCCGCCATATCATGTCCTCCGAAACCAACAAGCAAATCACTTGCTTTTTTAAGAGGATCAATAATACTGAAACCTTCTACACTCCTGCCTGAACCCTCGCAAATATCATTTTCTTCATTTAAAACAAATACGGGTTTTTGGAACATCTCAACCAGTTTTGAAGCAACAATCCCCAGTACGCCTTTATGTAAATCCTTCATATGAAGGACCAATAGAGGCATTTCAAGTAATTGAGGTTCATTGAAAATATGATCTCTCAACAATGTGAATGTAGACTCCTGTTCCTTTTTTCTAATGTTGTTCAGTGCTGACAATTCCTCAGCCTTTTTTAAAGCTGAACGGTATGAATTCTCAGCCAATAATTCAAAAGCTATATTGGCATTACCCATTCTCCCGGCAGCATTGAGCCTTGGACCAATCATAAAACCAATACTATAAGAGTCAATTGATTCTTTTTTAATTCCTGCATTCTCAATAATTGCATTAACCCCGGAAATATTGCTTTTTCTCAATGCTTCGATACCTAGTTTTGCTATAATCTTATTTTCACCGGTCAAAGGCACTATATCTGAAACTGTACCAATGGCACAGATCCCAAGATACTTACTTATGTTTTCTTCATAACCTGGCTTTTTAGAAATTGCTGTAATAAGTTTAAATGCCATTCCTGCTCCCGAAAGGAAAGGATATGGGTATAAGTTGTCATGTCTTGTATTGCAAAGTACAGCGGTTGCATCAGGGAGAATGTCTTTTGTCTGATGATGGTCTGTAATAATTATATCTATCCCCTGCAGTGAGATAAATCTGACTTCATCCAAAGCAGTTACTCCACAGTCAGTAGTAATTAACAAGGAAACTCCTTCATTTTTTAAAGCGGTTGCCTTAACCATTGAAATTCCATAACCATCATCAAATCTATCGGGTATGAACCATTCAACATCAGCTCCATTTGATTTAAGATAGTCATAAACAATGAAAGCCGATGTAACACCATCGGCATCATAATCACCGTGAATGCAAATTTTCGACCCCTGGTCAATATGTCTTGTTATACAATCTACTGCTGTTTTCATTTCATTGATAAGAAAAGGATCATGAAGACTATCCAAATCCACACAATCCCCGATAGTATAATCATCTTTCCTGGATAGTTTTATCCTTTCAAAAAGATCCGGTTCAGAGGTGCTAAGTTTATTGATAACCCATTTACTTTCAAACATTTATCTATTTGCTATAACTGCAACAGGTGCAATTCCTTCATTGAAATCCGAAGCAGCAGCATATCTGCCCCCCAGCACCAGTGTGCCTGTAGTATCAATGAAGCCCCAGTTTGTACCTGCATCAAATTCAGTCTGAACAGCAGCAAGGCCTTCGGAAAAAGAAAATGCTTCAGAAAATCCTTTATTTATTACTATTTCATTATCCGGGTTTATATAGGACCAGGAACCTTTTAGTGTTGAACCAATGTAAACCGGGGCAAGATTTTCTGAAAAACCTTTGGTGAATCCATAGGTTAACCCTATGGCAATATTACCTTCCTTATCAATGTAACCCCAGTCATTCCTATCCGTATCTGCCGTTAGCTTAACAGCTGCATATCCTCCTTGAAAATTACGTGCATATGTGTACATCGGTTCAATGACTTCATTGCCGTTTATATCAATATAACCTGATAGACCGGCACTTCCCACTCCTTCAAGGAACATTGCCAACCCTTCTGAAAACGAACTTAAACCCGTATATTTAGGTTCAATTACATACTCACCTGATGTATTGATGAAACCCCATAAATCCTTGCTTTCGTCAGAGCTGCTCTGGACTGCAGCCACACCTTCTGAAAATGAAAACGCATCAGCAAATTCCATATCAAAGATTTTATCACCATTTTTATCAATGAAATACCAGGTTTCTATATTGTCATTCAATATCATTACCGGTGCCAATCCCTCTGAGAATAATCCGACCTCATCATATATGAAATCAATTACTATTTCGTTGGAAGTATTTATATATCCCCATTTGCCATAATCGATTTCTCCTGCCCTGACGGCGAGTAGGCCCTCGCTGGCCGGAAGTGCTGCATGATAGTATGGCTGAACTACCCATTCACCCTCTTTGTCAATATATCCATATAGCTCTATTGGAACTGTAATACAGCCGGTTAGGATGATAACCAAAAGAAACACCATCGAAATTGATATAACTAAAATTCTGTTGTTTTTACCTTTAACCGTCATTTGAATCTCCCTGCCTTCAATAGACATAAACTAAATGCTTTCATTATGTTCCTTTGTATCATTTGATGAAAGCTGTGCTACCATTTTACACCAAAACAAATGTAAAAACCCGGTGAAAACATAATGAATATGATAACACCCGGGTTTTTATTTTAAAAGAAAATTATAAAATTCTCAGCTGACAAATCTGTTATAAACATTATTTCTTCAACTGCTCATCATCAAGCTTAATTGCCAGATCCCTTAATTGTATATCATCAACAACCGAAGGTGCCTCCGTCATTGGACATGAAGCATTTTGGATCTTAGGAAAAGCTATAACGTCCCTGATGCTGCTTTTTCCTGCCAGCAGCATAATAAGTCTGTCCAACCCATAAGCAATTCCACTGATAATGACGGGCTGCATTTTTTAATTCCAAAACTGAAAAAAACGGTACCTCCGCCTAATTCAACACCCTTAAGAATGATATCATAAGCTTTTGCACGTACAGAACCAGGAGCGGCAACAAGCTTTTCAAGGTCTTCATCCAGCGGAGAAGTAAACGGATGGTGGGTTGATGTCCATCTCTTTGCTTCATCATCATATTCCATAAGCGGAAAATGAGTGACCCAAAGAAAACTGAAATCTTCTTTTCCATCAAGCAATCCCAGTTTTTTGGCAGCTTCCATTCTTAAAGCTCCCAGGGAATCAAATACCACCTTATTGCTGTCTGCTATAAAACATATAAGGTCTCCTACTTCAGCTCCCGTTCTTTCCAAAATAGTACTTATTTCCCTTTCTGAGAGAAATTTTGTAACAGGTGATTTTAATTCATCCTTGTCTACTGCTATCCAGGCCATGCCCTTGGCTCCATAGGTTTTAACAAACTCTCCCAGGGCATCGATTTCGCGTCTGCTGAACTTTTCAAATCCCTTCTTGATGTTTACAGCCCTTACACTTCCGCCTCTTTCAATTGCTCCTGTAAAAACCTTGAATCCACATTTATCGAGGAAATCTGACAGATCCACCAATTCAAGTCCAAACCTTATTTCAGGTTTATCAGAACCAAATCTGCTCATGGCTTCATCATATGTCATTCTCTTTATAGGAAGCTCTATATCGACGTCTACGGTTTCCTTCATAAGCTTCTTTATGAATCTCTCATTTATTCCCAGGACATCATCCTCATCAACAAAAGACATCTCTACATCAATCTGTGTGAATTCAGGCTGTCTGTCAGCTCTGAGGTCCTCATCCCTGAAACACTTTACAATCTGCATATATCTGTCATACCCAGACACCATCAAAAGCTGCTTTAAATGCGGGATTATCGCATTTCACATAGGTATGATGATTGTGGAAGAGCAAAGAATTTGCCTTTGTTTATTCTACTGGTGACAAGGTAGTCGCGTGCACCTTCAGGGGTGCTTTTGGTCAGAAAGGGTGTTTCTATTTCAAGAAAATTATTATCATTGAAAAAATCACGCGTTGCTTTAACAGCCTTGTGCCTTAAAATAAAATTCTCCTGCATTGTAGGTCTGCGAAGGTCCAGATATCTGTATTTTAGACGCAAAAGCTCATTTGTCTTGCTTGTGTCACTCATGTCTATCGGAGGAGTCTCGGCTTCTGAAAGTATCTTCAATTTGTCTGCAACAATTTCAATGAACCCTGTAGCAAGATTAGGATTTATTGTTTCTTCATCTCTTTTAATTATTATACCTGATACTGCAATGACAAATTCATTTCTAAGCGATTCAGCCTTATCGAAAAGAGCTTTATCATTTTCACTCTTGAATACAACCTGCATTACTCCGCTTACATCACGAACATCAATGAAAATAACCCCGCCAAGGTTTCTTCTCTTGTTTACCCAACCCATAACAGTGGCTTTTTCACCTATGTTGTCTGTTGAAAAACCGGCACACCTTCCGGTTCTTTTCATTCCCTGCATTGATTCTGCCATTAGTTCCCCTACACTTTCTTCTCAATTATTCTTTTATATATGGAATCCAGACTGACTTCCCTTCGCTCTCCTGTTTCCATAACCAATATCTCAGCTTTGTTCAATGAAATTTCTTCCTCGCCAACAACTACGGCATATTTGGCTTTTTTTCTGTTTGCATCCTTCATTTGTGCTTTTACACTTCTTCCCAATAAATCCATTTCAGTGTATATGTCAGCTTTTCGCAATGCATAGGAAATTTTCCTTGCATAAGCATGTGATTTTTCTCCGACTGTTACAAAGTAAATCTCAGGTGTCTTTTCAATACCGGGGATAATGTTTCTGCTTTCCAGTTCCATCATTAGTCTCTCAGTACCCATTGAAAACCCGACTCCAGGAACATCCTTGCCACCGATTGAGCCAACAAGACCGTCATATCTGCCGCCTCCGCATACAGTCCCCTGGGTTCCGACATTGCCTGAAATAAATTCAAATACCGTTCGTTTATAATAATCAAGGCCGCGTACTATTTGCTTATTCAAGGTATAATCAATGTCAAGTCTGTCAAGACCTGATCTGACGCTTGAAAAATGTGATGAACATTCTTCACAAAGATTATCTGCCATATAAGGAACATCCTTTGAAGCGATGATACATTGTTTTTCCTTGCAATCAATTAACCTAAGCGGGTTAGTCTCATATCTGCGCTTGCAGTCATCACACATACCATCGATTTTATCCTTGTAATAATCCTTCAGGATTTTGTTGTAAGAAGGTCGGCAAACAGGACAGCCAATGCTGTTCAATTCAAGTTTTAAATCTCCTATACCTATTTTATTGAAAAAATTTCCTAAAATTGATATTAATTCTACATCTGCATCCGGACTTTGAGCTCCTAGAATTTCTGCTCCCAATTGGTTGAATTCCCTGTATCTTCCCTTTTGGACATTCTCATATCTGTAAGCAGTTATCATATAAAATAGTTTTATTGGCTGAGGCAATGAGGACATTCCGTTTTCAATGTAACTCCTTGCAATGCTTGCTGTACCCTCGGGTCTTAGTGTAAGAGATCTTCCGCCTTTATCCTCAAAAGTATACATTTCTTTCTGAACGATATCTGTTGTTTCACCGACTCCCCTGTCAAATAAATCAGTATATTCAAATACAGGGGTTCTGATTTCTCCATAACCTGCATTTAAACAAACATCAGTGAAAAGTCTTTCTACATATCTCCAGGATTTCATTTCTTCAGGCAGTATGTCTTTGGTACCCTTTGGTGCTGAAATCTTCATGTATTCCTCTCTTCCTACCACGATAAATCTGTGGATATTAAAAAACCGCCTCTTACAGTATAAATCTGAAAGGGACGGGAATTCCCGCGGTGCCACCCTTGTTGGCCTAAGCCCACTCTGTTTCCTTAACGCGGATAACGTGTTTCCCTACTTGGTTTCAAGAAACCTGCTCAGAAGTGTCGCATGGTTCGGTTTTACTGCACACGGGCTCTCAGTCAAGTCCCGATTTCCTGTTGCATTTTATCCGGATGGTCTTCGTCATAGCTTTGCATATATATTAAAGACAGTAAATAACTTTGTCAAGTGTCCAGACTTCTTTGATTTATCATATTGAATAATCTGTTAATTTCTATTTGATAGCTTGTTTTAAGTAATTCATTTTGCTATATTAGGTAAAGATTAAAGGACGGTACGATTATGGAAATAGGTTTTCTTGTAGATTTGGCAATTATTCTTCTAAGCACCAAGGCTCTTGGGGTTATCACAAGAAAGTTCCAATTGCCTCAGGTTGTAGGGGCTTTGCTGGCCGGACTCATTCTTGGTCCTGCTGTTCTTGGAATTATCCACGAAACAGAATTGATTCATGACCTTGCTGAAATTGGAGTTATCATTATAATGTTCAGCGCAGGTACTGAGGTTGATATCAAAGATTTGAAAAAAACAGGAAAAGCATCATTGATAGTTGCTGCATTCGGTGTAGTGGTTCCACTTGTCGGGGGATTTCTTATAGCCTCACTTTTTAAGCTTTCATTCATGCCATTGATGGAAAATATTTTCATCGGTGTTATCCTTACGGCAACCAGTGTCAGTATTACGGTTGAAACCCTTCAGGAAATGGGCAAATTAAAAACCCGCGCCGGAACCATAATATTAGGCGCTGCTATAATGGATGATGTACTTGGTCTTATTATTTTAACTTTTATAATGGGTATTTCAGGAAGCGGCGAAGGTGGATCATTTGGTTCTGTATTATTAAAAATAGTACTTTTCTTTGTTGTAGCGGTTCTTGTTGGAATTCCATTCAATAAATTTTTCAACAGCTATGGCAAAGTTCACAAGAAAAAAAGAAGATTCCCTATTTTTGCTCTGGCCTTTTGTTTATTTCTTGCTTTTCTCGGTGAAAGATATTTTGGGGTTGCAGACATTGCCGGAGCCTTCATAGCCGGTCTTGTTATTTCGACCACTGTTCACAGCGGATATATACACCGGCGTTTTGAAATATTGTCATATATGCTTTTAACCCCAATATTCTTCGCTTCTGTTGGTATAAGCATAGAGATTTCATCTTTAAGCTGGAATCTTGTTTGGCTGTCTTTATCAATTACGGCAGTAGCAGTACTCACCAAGATTCTGGGGAGTATGCTTGGCGCAAGACTTTCGGGCATAAAGGGACCCGATACACTCAGAATCGGAATAGGAATGGTAGCAAGGAGCGAAGTTGCTTTGATTGTAACCAATAAAGGAGTAAGTTCAGGAATTATTCCTCCTGCTTATTTTGCACCTATTGCAGTCATGGTAATTCTCACTTCCATTGTTACTCCAATCCTGCTGAAGCTGGTTTTTACTGATAAAAAGGATAAAACAATTCCGGAAGGTGGTGTAAATGCTGTTACTTGATAAATTTTTCAGCAAAAAGACAATAATCGTTTTACTGGTTCTTTTTGTCCTGATTGTCTGTTTTTTCTTTGGATACAGATTATTAAGCAACTATTTTACGGAAAAGGGATACACTGAAAAAAAAGATTTATTTATATCTTCAATTAAGTCAGCTGATCACAAAAATGCCATGTTGATATGGCCTGAAGTATATACTCATTATAATGCTGATGATTCTTTTCTCGAAGAGTTTTCAGATATATTGTTTGATGTTCATTCTAATTATTACATGGATGTATATAAATATGATTCCGAGTCACCTGAAGCATATATGATATGCAGGGATTTCCATTCATTTATAAAAGCGGATTCTTTTGATATGGTTGTATCTGCTGTCTATGATGATTACCTATATGAAAGAATAGATTATCGCACATTCATTGATGCAATAAATGACTATTATCTATTTTCATTGTATCAGTCTCCCAAAATTGTGGAATTACTCGATTATGCTGCAACTATATATGACTCAAGGCAGTCATATCTTCTGGGACAGTCCAATCAAAGGGTGCAAAAATATAATATCGCACTGGATTTTTACAAAAGTGTAATTCCACACGATGTTATATATTATCCACTTGCACTTGAAAGAATTGATGAATGTATAATGTTGATCAAAGACCAGCTGATAAACGGAAATTAATAACAACTCCGGCAACCTTGTTTCCCTCTTTTAATTCCCAGAACACGATCTATTTCAGAGAGCACTTTTAACTTGTGTTTTATCCAGGCGGGTTCTACCAGCTTGCTTTTATCAGGATCACCCGTAATCCTGTGTATTACGGTTTCTTCATTCAGATACATCAAGGCATCGGTTACCCAATCAACATATTCACTGAGTCCAAGTGTTTTAAAGCCTGTATTCATGCAAAATTCATGAAGATCTGAATTTTTTTGTATATAAATATTGTGTAATTTTACTCCCCAGGGATTAAACTTATTTATATATTTTATTGATGATAGAAAATTCTCTTTGTTTTCTCCGGGTAAACCTGCAATTAAATGGATTACAGCCTTTATATTTCTTCTATTCAATTCATTCATTGTTTTTTCATATATATCATTTGAATATCCTCTGTTGATTAAAATTGCCGTTGATTCATTTGATGTTTGAAAACCAAGTTCGACCCAAAGAAAAGTTTTTTTATTGATATCTCCCAGTAAATCAAATATTTCTTCAGTGAAGCAATCAGGTCTTGTTGCAATTGCCAGACCTACTATATCCTGTTGTTTCAAAGCTTCCTCATATTTTTCCTTAAGAACAGCCGGCTCTCCATAGGTATTCGAAAAATTTTGGAAGTATGCTATGTATGCCCTGCAATTCCATTTTTCTGCAACAATCCTTTTTCCATCGGATATTTGCCTTTCAATTGAAGACAATCTGTTTCCGGAAAATTCACTTCCTCCTGAATCAGTGCAAAACAAACATCCTTTTCCGCCATTTTCCCTGTTAGGACAGGAAAATCCGGCATCAATGGAAATTTTACCTATTTTACCTCCAAAATTTGCAGTTAAATATTCATTTAAGGCATTATATTTTTTCATATATAAATAATACTCCTGAGAAACAAACTGTGATAATCATTATGTTTTTATTTTGCAGCGTTTGAAAATAGTCTTGTATTCACTTACTAGGGTTCCGGTTAAAATCAAAAGGCAACCAATTCCGGTTATCAGTGAGATTTTTTCAACAGTACCTGAAGAATCCGGAATAAACATGGTAAAGATCAGCGCAAACATAGGTTCCATGGTAAATATTAAAGCAGCATGAGAAGGGTTTGTATCCTTTTGAACCAAAACCTGTGCAGTGAAAGCAACTGCAGTCCCAAGTACTGCGGTGACTGCAAGGACGATGATTATTTCAAGATTGAAAATTATGGCTGTTTTATCAAATATCACCCAGATTAAAGAAGTAAATATAGCTGCCGTCCATAGTTGAACAATTGATAGTCCGATTGTATCGGCTCTTAATGAAAATTTGGAAATGAATACTATCTGAAAGGCAAAGGCTATTGCACAAAGCAAAGTCAGAAAATCGCCAATATTGAATTGAAGCTCTATTATTCCTGAAATCAGAAAAAGTCCTACGGCAGCAAGGCCAATCCCTGCAATTGTAAGTCCGGGGGTTTTTTGCTTGAAGAACATAGATAGAACTACCGGGACAAAAGCTACATTCATTGATGTTATGAAGGCGGAGTTGGATGCAGTAGTACTGTACAGCCCAAACACCTGAAGTACCATTCCTGCAAAAAGCAAAAATCCAATTACCGCCCCCCCGCCGATTTCCCTCTTGGTTATAAATTTATGTTTGTTGAAAAATATAATGGAAACCAGTACTGCTGCAATGGTGAAGCGTATTGACAGATAAGCCAATGCAGGCATATGTTCAAGTACATTTCTCATCAAAGGAAAACTTATGCCCCAGAAAGCAGTTAAAGTCAAAAGAATCAGGTCAGCCCGCAGTTTTTTATTCATTGAAACTCCATTGAAATGTTTCTGATATAATAACTTAAAAAGAGAAATTTTTCAATAAGGAGTAAGCGATGAAAATTATATATCATGGACATGCTTTCATTGAAATTGAAACAGACTTCAATATATTGATTGACCCATTTATAACAGGCAATCCCCTATGCAATTCATCTCCGGAGAACTTCAATCCTGATTATATTCTGCTGACTCATGGCCATCGGGACCATTATGGCAATACCGAGGACATTGCAGTAAGGACAAGCTGTAAAATATATGCCATGGCTGAATTAGCAAAATGGATATCAGCCCGCGGTTATTCTGCAGTTGGATTCAATCTTGGAGGAACCTTGAAAATTGGCAAAACTTTGATATCCGTTGTTGAAGCTGTTCATTCAAATTCAACCCCGGACGGTAATTATGGAGGAATTGCCTGTGGTTTTGTAATACAACATCAAGGGAACACAATTTATTGTGCAGGAGATACGTCTTATTTCTCTGATATGAAACTCATCGGACAAAAATATGATATAGATGTTGCATTTTTACCTATCGGCGGAACATACACAATGGACTGTGAAGACGCTCTGGCTGCAGCACAGGCAATATCACCGGATATCTGTATTCCGATTCATTACAACACATTTGAGGCAATTACGGCGAATCCCGAAATATTTTATGCCGGCTTTTCGGATAAAGGAATCAACTGCAGAATACTCACTCCCGGTTCTTCAATAACATTATGATCAAAGGGCCTTGAATAAAGCACAATAATAATGTACACAGTCTCCTATATTCTTAATTGAAATACGTTCATTTGTACCATGGATTCTTTTCATGTCAGTTGAATCTATTGTGAAAGGTGAAAATCTGATTGTATCCTTTGTAATATCCTGAAATTTTATGCTGTCGGTTCCGGCTACCATTAAATAAGGAACAATCGCAACTTCCTCCCGCAATCCCCTTACAGCTCCAGCTGCCAGCTTGAAAAATTCATTTTCACAGGAACTTATAGCTGAAGGCTCTTCGTGTCTGAGTATTGTTGTTGAATAATCCATTCCTTTGCATGCTTTAGCTATGTGTCTGATTACATCAGAACTTGAATCCGTTTGTAGAATTCTGCAATTGACAGTGAATCCGGATACCTGAGGCAATACATTTGGTTCCATGCTGCCCTCTGCCATGGTGGGGGCAATTGTTGTCCTTAGTAAAGCTTCCCCGGTTGTACCGGGTTTTGAAAATATACTTGTAAATACAGGTTTAAACAACCATAGATTGGCTATCAGTATTTTACCTCCGAAACTCATATGTCTGCCCAGTGATTCGATCATATTTCTTACAGGTTCAACCAGCTTAATACCCATCTTTTTCTTTTCCAGACGGCATATTACCCTGGCAGCCATTCCAAGTGAGCTGTTTGCCGGCGGGGTCGATGCATGACCGCCCTTACCCTTGATATCAACTCTGACATTCAAATAGCCTTTTTCACCTATCCCCATATACGCAACGGGTTTTTTGATACCGGGGAAACTGCCTGTATTTATACATCCGCCTTCATCCATGACAAATTCAAATCTTATATCTCTCTTAATGAAAACATCAAGTATTTTCCTGGCCCCATTGCTTCCGTCAGTTTCTTCATCATGCCCAAATGCAAAATATAAGGTTCGGGTTGGTTGAAATCCGTTATCAATCAATTTCTCACAGGCCTCCAGCATTGTAACTATCTGGAGTTTTATATCCATTGCTCCCCTGCCCCAGACAAATCCTTCTTCAATGGCACCTGAAAATGCATCATACTTCCAATTTTTCTCAGTTCCCTTTTCTACCGGAACGACATCTATATGAGCCATGAATAAACCTGGTAACAAATCTTTATCCTTGCCGTTCCATGTATATATAAGACTGTATCCATTGACTGTCTCTGTATTCATTTCACCATGAACCAATGGAAATTGTTCCTTGAGTTTTTCCCTGAATTTATCAAACTCAGAAAAATCAAACTTGCCGTAATCACTATGGGATATAGTCTTTAACTTAATAACTTCAGAAAGTTTTTCAGCAACAATATCCAAGTTGATTTCACTATTATCTTTCAGTGGTTCATAAATATGTTCAATTGGTTTATGCCCTGCGGCTTTGACTAATACAACAACTATTATTACTACAAGTACAACTGCTAATGGTATGAAAATCATGATCCCTCTTTTACTTTGTTTAATAATAATCTAATTCTAACAAACCATTTCATATAAATAAAGAATAACCGTCGAATATTCTTGATTGCATTATTACCTATGCTATAATGCAATACATGAAAATTAATGAGTTTGATGTAAATATAATTACAGGTGGAGTAACTGCTCCCATGGGATTTCTTGCTACCGGTATTTCTGCGGGAATAAAAAAAGAAGGAAATCTGGATATTGCGCTTCTTTATTCTGAAAATCCTTGCGATGCTTCTGCTGTTTTTACACAGAACAGAGTCAAAGGCCATTCGCTTTTATATTGCATGGATAATATTGCCAACGGAAAAGCACAATGTGTTTTTATAAACAGCGGCAACGCAAATGCCTGCATAGGTGAAAAAGGTTTAAGCGATGCCAAAGAAATATCAGAAAGATGTGCAGCTGAACTTGGTATTTGTCCTGATGATGTTTTAACTGCTTCTACTGGAGTCATAGGATTTCCACTTCCAATGAATAAAATAGTTCCCGGTATAAAAAAAGCAATCAAGGCTCTTTCGAAAGATGGCGGAACATCAGCTGCATCGGCAATTATGACAACTGATACTTTCTGCAAGGAGTACTCGGTTGAATTAAACCTTTGCGGAAAAATTGTAAGAATCGGTGGTATGGCTAAAGGTTCCGGTATGATACATCCCAATATGGCAACAATGATAGCCGTAATAACCACCGATGCCATAATTGAATCCTCTCTATTGAAATTAATTGTAAAAAGTACAGCAGATCGTTCATTCAACAGAATTTCAATTGACGGCGATACCAGCGTCTGTGACACTATGATTTGTCTTGCAAATGGTAAAAGTGGTTTTAAACTTAGTTCGGAATATGAATCTGAATACAATAAATTCACTGAAGCTTTTTCATTGGTTTGTACGGAACTTGCAAAAATGATTGTTGTAGACGGCGAGGGTGCAAATAAGCTTCTGGAAATAAATGTTATTAATGCAATTGACAGGGCCTCTGCTGAAAAAGCTGCCAGGGCAATAGCAAACTCCCCGCTGGTCAAAACCGCTTTTTATGGAGAAGATGCAAACTGGGGTAGAATTCTTACTGCTGCAGGTTATTCAGGAGCACGGTTTGATCCTTCCCTGACCACAGTAAAAATCGGAAATATAGTTATGTTTGAAAAAGGCATTGCAACCGGCTTTGATGAGGTTGCTGCATTGGAAATTCTGAAGAAAAGTGAAATATTGGTAACTGTTGATTTCGGTGAAGGCAATTTTAATGAAACTGTCTGGACATGTGACCTATCCCATAAATATGTTGATATAAACGCCCATTACAGAACTTAGGAGAGTATTTTGAATTACAAGAATTATGGAAAAACCGGCAAAAAGGTATCAGTGATTGGATTTGGCGGTATGCGCTTCCCTACTGCCGGTAAGAATGGTGTATATGATTATGATTATTGCAGTGAAATGATTCATGAAGCCAGCCGTCTTGGTATCAATTATTTTGATACTGCACCTTTTTATAACAATGATCAAAGTGAATCCATATTCGGAAATGCATTTCGTAATATGCCCAATGACTTTTACGTATCTACAAAATGTTCAGCTGATAATGCCTTGGATTTGAGAAAAAGTCTTGAAAAATCTTTAAAAAGACTTAATGTGGATAGAATTAACTTTTTTCATGTATGGTGCGTGATGGACCTTGATGATTATGGCAGAAGAATGGCTCCCGGCGGACCATATGAAGAGCTGAGAAAAGCAAAAGATGAAGGTCTTGTTGAACATATCTGTATTTCAACCCATTGTACCGGTGATGAAATCGCTTATATTGCAAGTGAAAATAAATATGATGGTATAACATTGGGCTACAATATATTGAATTATAAATTCAGACAAAAAGGGATAAAAGCTGCACATGACAACAATACGGCTGTTGTGACCATGAATCCACTTGGAGGTGGGTTGATTACTTCCAATCCTTCACGTTTTTCTTACATCATGGATGCCGGTGATGAGAGTATTCTCGAGTCTGCAATTAAATTCAACATTTCCCATGATGAGATTACCGTTGCACTGACAGGAATGGATTCAATCGAACATGTAAAGCAAAATGCATCATACGGCGAAGTGATTCCAGGTTATGCTGAAAAGACAAAAATACGTCTGATGGAATACACAGAACCCGAAATGAACTCTCTTTGTACCGGTTGTCGATATTGTGAACCATGTCCATTCGGAGTTCCTGTATCAAGATTTATGCTGGCATATAACAGAAAAATGCTTAGTAATGACGATACAATGAAAAATAACATTAAGATGCATTGGCGAATAAATCCTGATCTGGTCAATGAATGTACAGAATGCGGTTTATGTGAATCAAAATGTACCCAGCACCTTCCAATAACGGATCGGCTGAAAACTATCGGATCAATATATAAAAACACATGATATAAAATCACGTTTCTTCTGATTTAACATAGATTTAACGTATATCCAATTCGACTTTAATGGAGTAATAATAAACTTTTCCTGTAAATAAATTATTTGGAGGAAAATATCGATGAAATACCATTTTCAAAAAACGCTCTCTTTGCTTATTGCATTCATAATGGTCGGATCAGTTCTGACCGCTTGCAGTATGGGTGATAATTCTGATTCTTCAGATACATCATTCAATGTTTCCATTATAGGTTCAACATCTGTCCAGGCTGTTGCCGGGCCATTATCAGAAGCCTTTGAAGACAAATATCCAGGTTCAAGTGCACAGGTACAGGGAGGCGGGTCAACAGTTGGAGTTACACAAGCAACTGAAGGAGCTGCTGATATCGGCATGGCATCCAGAAATCTAAAAGATTCAGAATTAGACAACGGGCTGGTTGAGCACATTATAGCAATTGATGGGATCGCAATAGTTGTTAATCCTTCAAACGAAATTACAGATTTAACAACTGAACAAATTCAGGATTTGTTTTCAGGAGTTGTTACAAACTGGTCTGAAATTGGTGGGTCTGATAATCCGGTTGTCGTAGTTTCCCGTGAAGAAGGTTCAGGTACAAGAGGTGCCTTTGAAGAAATACTTGATTTAGAAAATAATGTCATGCAGACTTTGGTTTCTGACAGTACTGGTGCTGTCAAGGCAACTGTTGCCGGAAATGTAAATGCCATCGGTTATATCTCAGCAGGGTCCATTGACGATTCTGTTAATGCAGTAATTGTTGATGGAGTCAAATGCAGTACAGAAAATATAAAATCCGGTGAATATTCAGTGGCAAGGCCATTTCTTATGCTGACACTTGGAGAACCTGATGCAGGTGCAAAGGCATTCCTTGATTTTGTTTTCAGCCCGGAGGGACAGGACATAATTGAAAGTGAAGGATATGTAAGGGTAGACTGATGAATTAAAAAATTATTCGGGTTGTTCCCCTGTTTTAGGACAACCCGGATTTTATTATCGTTACAAATATAAAAAGTGTTCATCGGAGGGCTTGTGTGAATTCTACAACAGAACTTAAGAAATTTAATAAAAAAAATAAAATAATTCAATTCATTATAGAAAACATGTTTCTAGCAAGTGCAATGGTTTCAGTGCTCGCTGTAGCTTTAATCACAATCTTCATTTTTTATTCAGGTTTACCAGGTATGTTTGAAATAGGTATTTTTAAATTTATTTTTGGTACTGACTGGAGTCCTGTTTATGGAGATGGCGAATTTGGAATTTTACCAATGATCCTCGGTTCTGTATATGCTACTGCAGGAGCAATAATAATTGGTGTTCCAATCGGATTGTTTACTGCCGTAATGCTATCAAGAGTTGTTCCTGAGTGGTTAAACAGGATTCTACGACCTGCTGTTGAGTTATTGGCGGGTATACCATCAGTGGTTTATGGGTTTTTTGGTTTGATGGTTATAGTTCCATTTGTCCAGAGAATATTTTCCCTTCCAATGGGTCAGTCACTTTTCAGTGCAATACTTATACTTGCACTCATGATTCTGCCTACAGTCATAACAATAACAATTGCCTCACTGAATGCAGTCCCCTTCCAATATACAGAAGCCTCACTTGCATTGGGAGCAACCAAAATTCAAACCATCTTCAAAGTAGAAATACCGGCTGCCAGGTCCGGTATTC